>NZ_DBHIEC010000023.1:0-41621 GCF_057250765.1 Catonella sp. | reverse complement strand
CACGGTGGTGTGGGAGGTCGGTAGATAAAATAATTATCTACCTCCTACCCGATTATCACAATAAAAATAAACCACTGGCTATGCCGGTGAGTTCCCAAATAGCTTTAGCTTCAAGAAAAGACCTCCTGTGGTTTGATAGGAATTTCGGGGAAATTACCTGCCAAATAAAAATCGCTCCGAGGAATCGCACTGCGGTGGATAAGCAAATGTCGATTAAACTGTAACAAAAGATAATCAATTCTCCAGTAGGTAAGCTATAATATAAATTTTTTAAACTGATGCTTGTTCATTTAATTTAAGGATAGGGGATATAGATGAGAATATTAAATATAATTGCGCAAAAGCCTATGTCTACAGGGAGCGGTATATATCTGACCGAACTGGTGAGAGTAATGGCTGAACAGGGACATACTCAGGGGGTGGTTGCAGGAGTATATAAGGAGGATGTTGTAAATCTTCCTGATTCTGCGAAGTTTTACCCTGTATATTACAATTCGCCTGAACTTCCCTTTAATATATTCGGAATGTCGGATGAGATGCCTTACGAGAGTAGCCGTTATTGTGACATGACTCGCGACATGGAAGATAAGTTCAAGAAGGCATTTTTAACGGTAATTGAAAGGGCTGTGGAGGAGATAAAACCTGATGTTATCTTATGCCACCATCTCTATCTCCTTACAAGTCTTGTGAGGGAGCGCTATCCTAAGGCAAAGGTATATGGCTTTTGCCACAATACTGATATCAGGCAGATGGGCAAACATAATCTTGAAAGAGAGTATATCATTGAAAATGTGAGAAAGCTTGATAGGATATTTGCTCCGCAAAAGGCGCAGGCAGATGAGGTTGTAAGAGCTTACGGAGTCGAGGAAGATAAGATTACTCTCGTGGGAATTGGCTACAATCAGGACATATTTAACGCTGTAGGACGCACAGAAGAAAAGTCTGTTAAACGCCTCCTGTTCACAGGAAAGGTAGCAGAAAAAAAGGGGGTAATGAGTCTTTTAAGATGTCTTAATAAACTTGATATTCCTGAAGATAAACTGGAGCTTACTTTGGTAGGTGGAGTAGGGAATGAAGAAGAGTATGGGATAATAAAAGAATTAGCAAAGAGCTGTAAATATAAGGTGGAGTTCACAGGAAGGCTAACCCCTCTTCAAGTTGCAGACCGATATAGAAGCAGTGATATCTTTGTCCTGCCATCATTTTTTGATGCAATACCTCTTGTTGTTATAGAGGCTCTTGCCTGCGGTATGAAGGTTGTAGTGACAACCCTTCCGGGAGTTCCTGAATTCTTTGGGGATAATGCTCCTGAGGCAAATATAAGATATGTCAAACTTCCAACTCTCGTAAATGTGGATGAGCCGGTTGCGAGTGAGCTTCCTGAGTTTGAAGATAGACTTGCAAAGGCTATTGCAGAATGTGTGAATGATAAAAGCGAGGTTAACCCTGACTGTGTGGCAAATCTCTCTTGGGAGAATATTTTGAATAAGGTGTTAAACTAAGACCAGAAAAAGTAGTTTTGTAAGTGCAAGAAGCTCAGTTTAGTAATTTGTATAATAGGGTGTCAATTTTTTGGCACTCTAATTTTATGTGATGAGGAAAAATTATATTCAATAATAGAAAAATTTAAAAAAAAGAAAGCAGGTTCCCAGATTCCTGCTTTCCCTTATTCACATATGATGGTATTGTGTGAACCAAAGATGATATTATAATATAATATATCCTGTTATTTGTAAAATTGTATTATATGATATCAATGCAGTGTTTATAGATAAAATACTATGAATGAGTATTGTTTTTCACACCTTTTGAAATTATATATTCTGTATAACCATTCCAGCCTCGGCTTATCATCAATTTTAGTTTATTATGTCCTAGTCCACTTTAATTATGAATTCTAAGGTATTCATAAATTTAGAGGTTAATTCATTGATATCTATCTCTTTTTTATCTTTTCTTAAGGCAAGCACCTCTTCTAAAAGGCTCTTAAAATAAGATATGATTAAACAGTTGGCAATAGTAACGTTTTCTTCGTTTAATCTATTACCCTCTATACCTACCAGTGGTTGTAATATATCAAGACATCTGACATTGATGTTTTTCCCAACATACATGCTGTGGATTTTTGAAGAGTGCTTGTACTCTTCATCAGGAAATATACTGTAGTATTCTTCAAATATAGCAGTTAAGTCATCACTGTGCTTGCCAAAGAAAAAGTTGTAGTATATCTCCGGAAACTTAAAAGCATTTAAGCAGAAGAAACGCCATATCTCATAAAAATTATCCTGCTCGCTTAAGTTTTTGTCACTCAAGTCAGCTAAAGAATGGCTGTATTGTTCAAAAAACTTAACAGAAGCCAGAGATATGAGGTATTCTGCATCCTTAAAGTACGAATATATAGTGGAGTTGTGAAAACCTGCTTTCTCCGCTATTTTTCTGATATGGATACTGGAAAAATCATCCTGTTCAATCATTTCCCTAGTTGCAACCACAAAGGAACGAAGTCTCTCATTTCTCTGTTCAGGAGTAGCTTTATGTGCCATATTGTACACCCTCTCTTAACTATGTTATAATTTTAGTTGATAAAATTGGTTTTTGTTTGATTTTATTTTTTTCAATGCGGTGACAAAAGTATAGAAAAAGACCGGCAGCCTTTTGCAAGAAAATGCATTATATTTTTCTCACCACATCATTTTATTATACTAGAAAAAATGCAAATTTCAAATATTAATTATGCTGTTGCTGGCATTGATCGCGATAAAAATCTTAAAAGCCTGAAAAGTATAGTGGTAAGGCACTAAAACAAAAATAGCAGTTTTTGAAAGAAATTGCAAAAAGGAGTCAACATGAACTTAATGGGGATTAGTGAAGAAGAGTATGTAACCCTGTGGACTAGGCAGGTGTCGGAGATATTGGATGAAATAGAGGAAAAGGGAGCTTATAGGGTTAAGGAAGAGTATATAAGGAAAAAGAATGATACTATCTCTGACTATTACCTGAAATTATACAAGTGGTTCACAAAAGAAGCGGGTAAGTACATCGATGTCAATGGGGATTATCCTATTTGGCTAAGTGTGGCGGATGAATTCAGACTAAGGCCTGTTGAAGGAACAGTTACCCTTAGGCTTAGAGTTCCAAGTAAAGAGGTGCTTCTTTGTAACTACGATGCCTGGGGATATATGGTAAATTATTTCTATGTGCCTCTTGATGAGCTTGACAAGGAAAGACATAGAGAAGAACTCACAAAAAACGGGCTTACATCAGATGATGAACTGTTTTTGACCTCGAAGGGAAACTTCTATCCTCTGCTTAAAAGAGAGATTGTAAAAAGCTGGGAAAGAACATTTACACTCAGGCCTACTGATCTAAAGACCTGTCTGGTTGCAACAACCTGGGAGATTAAGAAAGAGTGGATTGAGGAGGTGGAATATTATGAGGGATGATGAGAATATGGCGACGGTATGGACTGCTAAAGAAGCTGTAGTGATGGAAGCTATAGAGAGAGATGGAGTAAGCTATGTAAAGAAAGAGTACCTTGATAAAAAATACGGTGAAACTGCTTGGATATTTAAGACAGCTTATGAGTTTTTTGTTAAAGAGGCAAAAAAGCGTGTAAATAAGCCTGATGAAGCGGAAAGCCCGATATGGGTATTTAAGGATGAGGCAGCTGTATTTAAGAGTAGCGGGACAACGCTTTTGAAGCTTTGTGTACCTAAAGAGGAGGTAATCTTTTTTGATTTAAGGGATTGGAATAAGATACTTAACCTCGGTTATCTGGGTACGGAGGAGGAGACGGCGAGATTTGTGGAGAAAACAAAGGCTCAAGGTGTGAAAGATGTACTGGAGATATTCAAGTCGCCGTTTTATCCTCTGTTAAAGAGAGAGCTTGTGGAAAGCTGGAATAAGCTCTTTGACAGGGAGAAGCTATGTGATAAATATGTAGAAGGTGCACTATGGATGATTAAAAAAGAGTGGATAGTTGAAACTTATGTATTATAAATATAACAAAGACGCTGAGTGCGTCTTTTTTTATTTATCATTTTTTACAATAAATGACAAGATTATATTGACAAAACAGTATAAAATGTTGTATATTAGGTGTTAGTTAATAAGCGCGCTTAATAAAGCTTTTTATTGTAAAAAATTGCAAATGACAACCAAAATGAAAGGAGGATGAAATTCGTGAAACTAGAGATTGGAAATTTTCAAGTAAAAGATATTCAGTTTGGTAGCGAATTATCCTACAAAGATGGTGTTCTCACCATCAACAAAGAAGAAGCACTTAAGATGGTGCGTGAAGATGAGAGAATTACTGAGGCAGAGCTTTATATAGCTAAGCCTGGCGACAAGATTCGTCTTTGTCCTGTAAAAGAGGCTATTGAGCCTCGTGTACGTCTTGATGGAAAGGGACTTTTCCCAGGATACACAAGTCCTTTAAGACAGTCCGGAGAGGGCGCTCTTCATGCTCTTAAGAATTGTAGTGTGCTTGTTGTTGGAAGACATTGGGGCGGTTTCCAGGATGGTCTTATTGATATGAGCGGTCCGGGACAGAAGCTTACATATTTTGGTGGAC
The DNA here is from genome assembly GCF_057250765.1 of Catonella sp. NCBI lineage: Bacteria > Bacillati > Bacillota > Clostridia > Lachnospirales > Lachnospiraceae > Catonella > Catonella sp. Next base: position 37,048 of record NZ_DBHIEC010000023.1, on the reverse strand, counting down.
TTAACAATATCGTGCTTGTTGCTGATACAAATGAAGAATTTGAGAGACACGAGCAGCAGAAGAAAAACGATGCACTCAGACGTGCAGGACATAAGCTCGCAGAGTTTATCGGAAAATGCGTGAAGGATTTAACTCCTGAAAGCAAGGATGTATATGAGACAACTCCTATTACAAAGCGCAGCACTGAGATAAATAAGCTTCCTTCAGTTGTAGCTGTTCTTCAGCCACAGTCACAGATGGAAGCACTTGGATACAATGACCTTATTTACGGATGGGATATGAACAAGTATCTTCCTACTCTTATGAGCCCACAGGAAGTACTTGACGGAGCTTTAGTTTCAGGTTCTTTCATGCCTTGCTCATCAAAGTGGTCAACCTATGATTTCCAGAACTTCCCTATTCTTAGAAGGCTTATGGAAGAAGATGGAAAGGACTATAACTTCTTAGGTGTTATTATGTCTAACTTAAACGTGGCTATGGATCAGAAAGAAAGAGCTATCCAGATGCTTGTTCAGCAGGCTGTTGAACTTGGTGCTGATTTTGCCCTTGTTACAGAAGAAGGTTATGGTAACCCGGATGCTGACTATGTAGGAGCTATTGCTGCTCTTGAGACAGCAGGTATTAAGGTAGTTGGTGTTGCTAATGAGTGTACAGGACGTGACGGTGCTTCTCAGCCTCTTGTTACACTTGATGAGAAGATAGTAGCTATGGTTTCCACAGGTAATGTATCAGAGCTTATTGAACTTCCTCCAATGGAAACAGTCCTTGGGGAGCTTGAGGCACTTGGCAGAGACGGTAACTCAGGTGGCTGGGAAGGTGATGAGGTACTCGGACCTTCAGTAAGACCTGATGGTTCAATCATTATGGAAGACAACGGTCTTTTCTGTGGTGATATGATAGTAGGTTGGTCAACCAAGACAATGAAAGATTTTTAAGGAGGAAACATAGATGAAAAAGGCGATTGTATATATCAATCAGTTCTTCGGTCAGTTAGGTGGAGAAGATACTGCTGATGTAGCACCTGAGCTTCGTGTAGGACAGGTTGGTCCTGCGGTAGAATTTGATAAAGAATTGGAAGATTGTGAAGTAACACATACAATTATTTGTGGTGACAATTTCATGGGTTCAAATACAGAAGAAGCAGTTAAGATCATCTTGGATATGTTAAAGGATCTTGAATTCGATATATTTATAGCTGGTCCTGCATTCCAGGCAGGTCGTTACGGTGTAGCCTGCGGTACTATCTGCAAGGCTGTTAAGGAGAAATTCAATGTACCTGTAATTACTTCAATGAATGTTGAAAACCCTGGTGTTGAAATGTTCAGAAAAGATATGATCATCATGGAGGGTGGCAACATCGCTTCCAAGATGAGGCATGATATCAAGGCTCTTGTAGCTGTTGCCAACAAGATGCTTAAGGGTGAGCCTGTAGGACCTGCTGCAGAAGAGGGATATTTCCCTACCGGTCATCGTCATCAGGTATTCCTTGAGAGCGGCGAGACAGCAGCAGACAGATTTATGAAGATGCTCCACGCGAGAATACATAATGAGCCATATACATCAGAGCTTATTATTCCTAAGCTTGACAGAGTACCTATAGCTGCTCCTGTGAAGGATCTTAAGACAGCTAAAATTGCACTTCTTAATACAGGTGGTATAGTTCCTGTAGATAACCCTGACCGCATCCAGTCAGCTTCCGCTACAAGATGGGGAAGATATGATATCTCCAATATGGACAGGCTTGAGGGTGGCGTATTTAAGACAGTTCACGCAGGTTTTGATCCTGCTGCTGCTGACGCAGATCCTAACGTAATTATGCCTGTAGATGCAATGAAGGTATTGCTTAAGGAAGGCGTATACGGAAGTCTTCACAATTATTTCTATACCACAGTAGGTACAGGTACGACAGAAAAAGAAGCTTCAAGGATGGCAAAGGAGATAATTCCATTATTACAGGAAGATCATGTTGACGCCTGCATTATGGTCAGCACGTGAGGTACCTGTACACGTTGCGCTGCAACGATGGTTAAAGAAATTGAACGTACGGGTATGCCTATTGTACAGATGTGTAACCTTATTCCTGTAGCCAAGACAGTTGGTGCCAATAGAATTGTTCCTACAATCTCTATTCCTTACCCACTGGGAGATCCTGCTACTTCCAAGGAAGATCAGTGGAAGCTTCGTTACCACAGAGTAAAGGTTGCTGTTGAAGCACTTGCTACTCCAATTGAAGAGCAGACAGTTTTTGATGTATAAAAGATAAATATTTTGAGGCGTAGCCACCCCTGCCCCTACGGGATAAACGGGGGTGGCTTTTTCATCTAAAAAAAATAATGGTTGATAGAATCAACGGAGGGATAACTAATGGGGACAAATAAAAAAGACAATACAGTTTTTATATTTTCAATTGTTCTTGCAGTAGTAGTTGCCGGTTGGGCGGTTAAATTCAATGAAAATTTTAAAGAGGTTTCAGGTGCGGCTTTTGCATTCTTAACCAATGACTTTGCTTGGCTTTATCTTTTTGTAGTCTTGGCGTTTGTAGCTTTTTTACTTTTTATAGCTTTCAGTAAGTATGGAAATATTAAACTTGGTGCAGACGATTCCAAACCTGATTATTCAACACTTTCTTGGTTTGCAATGCTATTTGGCTGTGGTATGGGTGTCGGTCTTGTGTTCTACGGAGTGGCAGAACCTGTATCTCATTTTGTAAGTCCTCCTGCAGGAGCCGGCATAGAAGCAGGTACACAGGAAGCTGCAGAATTTGCTATGCGTTCTTCCTTTATGCACTGGGGTTTTGAGCCTTGGGCATGTTATGCGATAGTTGGTCTTGCGCTTGCTTACTTTATGTTCAGAAGAAATAAAGAAGGTCTGCTAAGTACGGTTTTAGAGCCGCTTATTGGTGAAAAGCGAGTAAATGGTACATCGGGAAAGATAGTTGATATACTTGCCACCTTTGCTACGCTTGCCGGTGTGGTTACTTCTCTCGGTCTTGGAACTATGCAGATCAGCAGTGGTCTTAACTACTTATTCGGCATTCCTGCCAATATGATTGTATACATTATCATAATAGTTGCTATCACTGTTATAGTGGTGTGGTCAGCTATGTCAGGACTTGGCAAGGGTATTAAGATAATATCAGATGCAAACCTTTATATAGCTATTGCTTTTATGATTCTTGCATTTATCGTAGGACCTAAGGTGCCTATCTTAAATGACCTTGTTAACGGTCTCGGACAGTATTTACAGAACTTCATACAGGATAGCCTTACAGTTCATCCTTTTGGCGACAATAGCTGGGTAGCGGGCTGGAGAGTGTATTATTGGGCATGGTTTATAGCTTGGGGACCATTTGTAGGTGTATTTATCGCACGTATTTCGAAGGGAAGAACTATACGAGAGTTTATTATGGGTGTTATGCTCGCTCCTGCCCTTGCATCGTTTGTGTGGTTCTCTATTTTTGGAACGCTCGGACTTAATCTTGGAATTAACGGAACACTTTCGATGGAAGAAATGGGTAAGATAGCAGCAGATCCATCAGTTGGGCTTTTCGTAGTATTTAACAAATATCCTATCGGATTTGTACTTTCAATAATTGCGATTGTACTTCTTTGCACCTTCTTCATTACATCTGCAAACTCAGGTACATTTGTATTGTCAATGCTTACATCAAATGGTAACTTGAATCCGCCACAGCGCAATAAGATAATATGGGGTGTACTTCAGGCAGCTACAGCCATAGGGCTCCTTAGAGCGGGTGGTCTCAAACCGTTACAGACAATATCCATCGTTGCAGCCTTCCCGTTCATTTTCATTATGGTAATGACGGCAATTTCTACAATAAAAGCACTTAAAAATGATGAAAAATTACAAAAGTAGAGAATGCGTTTAAAAAGTATTTTACAAATATGGTAGATGTGTTGTATAATAGAATGTGCATGATATTGTAAATCAAATTATTGAATAAAATTTGTGAGATTTTGCAATTTAATGCAAAATCTTGCAATTTTTTGCAAGAAGTTTGGTTTTATCCATTTAACTTGGATTGAAAATGAAAAAAAGGAGTGTGAACTATGAGTAAGCTGTATGATGTAATTATTCTTGGGGCAGGACCGGGTGGTCTTGCAGCAGGTCTTTACAGTGGAAGAGCCAGACTTTCTACTCTTATCATTGAAAAAGGTAGCGATGGTGGACAGATAGCAATCACAGATGAGATTGAGAACTACCCTGGACAGGTGCTTGAAGGAGAGAGCGGTCCTAGTCTTATTGCAAGAATGACAAAACAGTGTGAGCACTTTGGATGTGAACGTGTAAGTGACACAGTTGTTTCTGTTGAACTTAAAGGTGATGTTAAGAAGGTTACCTGTAATAATGGTTCTTATGAAGGAAAGACAGTTATTATTGCAACAGGAGCTTATCCAAGGCCAATTGGCTGTGAGGGAGAGAAAGAATTCGCAAGTAAGGGTGTATCTTACTGTGCTACCTGCGATGCTAACTTCTTCGAAGGATTTGATGTATATGTAGTTGGTGGCGGAGACTCAGCTGTTGAGGAAGCTATGTATCTTACAAAGTTTGCAAGAAATGTTACTATCATTCATAGAAGAGATGAGCTTAGAGCGGCTAAGTCCATTCAGGAGAAGGCTTTCAAGATTGAGAATCTTCACTTTATGTGGGATAGCGCTGTTACAAAGCTTTATGGAGACGGTATCCTCTCAGAGATGGATGTTAAGAATGTAAAGACCGGTGAGGTTACTCATATTGTAGCAAATGAAGAAGACGGCATGTTCGGTCTCTTCGGCTTTATCGGAAGAATTCCTAACTCAGATCTTTTCAAAGATACAGGCCTTGAGCTTGATGAGAGAGGTTACTTCATTACTGATGAAAATATGTGCACCAACATCCCTGGTGTATATGTAGTTGGTGATATCAGAGTGAAAGAGCTTCGCCAGGTTGTAACTGCTGCAGCAGATGGTGCTATTGCAGCAACAATGTGCGATAAGTATGTAAACGGACTTATCTAATGATACAATTGTCAAAAGTGTGAATATTGTTTCAAGGAATGCGAGAGGCATAAGCCATAGCAATTCTGCGTCAATGTTTAATAATTATAAAAAAAATTTTAGGAGGACAGAGATATGTTAGAGGTTAATAAGGACACATTTGGACCAGAGGTACTTGAGGCTGACGGATATGTATTCGTTGATTTTTACGGCGATGGCTGTGTACCATGTCAGGCACTTATGCCATTCGTACACGGACTTGCTGATGAGTTTGAAGGAAAGCTCAAATTCTGTGCACTCAACACAACTCAGGCTCGTCGTCTTGCAATTGGACAGAAGATTTTAGGACTTCCTGTTATGGCTATCTACAAGGGTGGTGAAAAGGTTGAAGAGCTTGCTAAAGAAGATTGTACAGAGCCAGCTATTAGAGCTATGGTTGAGAAGTACGCGAAGTAATTAAAGTTTTTGTAAAAAAGTCTAAAATTAATAGGTTTTTTACATGAATTTTTACAATAAATGTAGTGTATTCCCAGAGTATTGAAATTTTATTGCAACTGTGATAAACTATGAGTTGTATTAAAATGCGTTTAAAGCATGTGCTTTAACGATATATTGAAACACTTTTGAAAGGAGAATATGATGGCTATCTTAAAAGACAAAAAGGTAGTAATCATCGGCGATCGTGACGGTGTACCGGGCCCAGCTATTAGTGCCTGTGTAGAGTCAGCCGGTGGTGAAGTAATTTTTGCATCTACTGAGTGCTTCGTTTGAACGAGCGCAGGTGCAATGGATCTTGAAAACCAGAAAAGAGTAAAGGAATTTTCAGAGAAGTACGGTCCTGAGAACGTAGTAGTAGTTCTTGGTGCAGCAGAGGGTGAGGCAGCAGGCCTTGCAGCTGAGACTGTTACAGCTGGAGATCCTACTTTTGCAGGTCCATTGACAGGAGTTCAGCTTGGACTCACAGTATACCATATTTGCGAACCAGAGATAAAAGCAGAAGTTGATGCAAGCGTTTATGATGACCAGGTTAGTATGATGGAGATGGTTCTTGATGTTGACGGAATCATTGAAGAGATGACTAACATCAGAAACGAGTATTGCAAATATCTATAAATAAGCTTTGCAATTTAAGAGTTAAGAGGTGGCGATGAGGTTTAACTGCCTCATCGCCATTTTTGTGGTTGTAGTTTTTAATGATTCAATTATCATCCATTGAGTATCAAAAATTACTTCAAAAGTATTCTTACAAGAAAAAGAAATTAACATTTGGGGGATATAATTTATATAACCAAGTGCTTAGAAGGTAAAAAACTAATAAAACGAGGTGGAAAGTATGAACAGTATTATTAAAGGAACAGGTTATGCACTTGCGCATACACCAAGCATGATAATTCACAATGGTTCTACAGCTGTAACTGAGAAGATTGTTAACCCTGATTCAGAATTCTTAAAGGGTGTACCAAGTCATCTCAGAAGCTATCAGGATGTTGTTGATTATTGGCCAAATCAGGTTTACATTGGCAATGCTACTCCTGCTCAGTTTAGGGAGGTAGAATTTCCTTACTTTGACAAGAAGATGGCAGGAGCTGAGAGATACGGTAAGTTTGGTGAGATTATGCCAGAGGCAGAGTTCCTTCTCTTAGTTCAGGCTAGTGATGTATTTGAAGTTGTTATGCTTGAAAAAGGCTTTGTAGCAGCTCATAAGGCCGAGCTTGCAGCAGATCCTGTTATCACAGAAGATATAATGGCAAGAGTTCACGAAGGTTTCGAGATTTCAGAAATCGAGCAGTTCGTTAATAATGACGGTGCAGAAGGTCTTTATTATGGGGAGACACTTGTAGGCTGCGTTAAGCGTGCTCACGATATCGACGTTAACCTTTCAGCAGAAGTTATGCACGAGAACCTTGTAAACAAGGCTTCAAGCGTACTTGCAGTTCTTCACTCACTTAAGAGTACAGGAGTAGCTAAAGAAGATGTTGAGTATGTACTTGACTGTTCAGAAGAGGCTTGTGGTGATGTTAACCAGCGTGGTGGCGGTAACTTTGCAAAGGCTGTTGCTGAGATTGCAGGTCTTGTAAATGCTACAGGTTCAGATTCAAGAGGTTTCTGTGCAGGTCCTGCACACGCACTTATTGAGGCTGCCGCTCTTGTTAAGTCAGGTGCTTATAAGACAGTAGCTGTAATCGGTGGTGGCTGCGTACCTAAGCTTGGTATGAATGGTAAGGATCATATTAAGAAAGATGTTCCTCTTCTTGAGGATTGTATTGCTTCTTTCTGTATCCTCATTGCTGAGAATGACGGAGTAAGCCCTGAGATTAACCTTGACATCATCGGACGTCATACTGTTGGTACAGGTTCAGCTCCTCAGAACGTAATCGGAAGCCTTGTAGCTGATCCTCTTGAAAGAGTAGGACTTAAGATTACAGATATAGATAAGTATTCAACAGAGATGCAGAACCCTGATATTACTAAGCCTGCAGGTGCAGGAGATGTTCCTGAGGCTAACTATAAGATGATAGCTGCTCTTGCTGTAAAGAAGGGACAGATTGAAAGAACTGAAATCCCTGCTTTCATTGAGAAGCACGGTCTTGTAGGTTTCGCTCCTACACAGGGACACATCCCTTCAGGTGCTCCATATATCGGATTTGCAAGAGAAGATATCTTAGCCGGCAATATCAAGAAGGCTATGATAGTAGGTAAGGGTTCACTCTTCCTTGGAAGAATGACAAACCTTTTTGACGGTGTATCCTTTGTAATTCAGGCTAATACTTCTGCTGACAGCAAAGAAAGCGGAGTATCAGAGGAAGAAGTAAAGGGACTTATAGCTAAGGCTATGAAAGAGTTTGCAGCATCTTTGGTAACAGAATAATCTGAGGAAGGTGGAAATGTAATGGGAAAAGGAATTGAAAAGATAATTGCCGATACCTTCCTTGAAATGGCTGAAGGCCTTGAAACAGGAAGCTTCGGTAAGAGACCTAAGATTGCACTTACAGGTATGGGTTCTGAGCATGGCGAAGAGACTACAATGAAAGCTGCGATTGAGGCTGCAAGAGACGGAATTGATGTATATTACATCGGTACTCTTGAGGCAGAAGGTGTTACTACTGTAAAGGTTAGTAACGATGAAGAAGGACATGATAAAATGGATGAAATGCTTGCATCAGGTGAGATTGATGGTGCAGTTACCATGCATTATCCATTTCCAATAGGTGTATCTACAGTGGGACGTGCAGTAACTCCTGGCGTTGGTAAGGAATTATTCATTGCCAATACAACTGGTACTTCAAGTACTGACCGTATTGAAGGTATGATAAAGAACGCTATCTATGGTATCATCACAGCTAAGGCTTGTGGAGTTAAAGAGCCAACAGTAGGTATTCTTAACGTAGATGGTGCAAGACAGACCGAAAAAGAGCTTAAGAGACTTCAGGAAGGCGGCTATGACATCCGTTTCACAGAGTCAAGCAGATCTGATGGCGGCTGTGTAATGAGAGGTAACGATGTATTAAGGGCTACTCCTGATATTATGGTTATGGATTCACTTACAGGTAATGTAATGAGCAAGATGCTTTCTTCTTTCACCACAGGTGGAAGTTATGAAGCAAGCGGATTTGGATATGGTCCTGGTATTGGTGAGGGATATAAGAACTTAGTTATGATTATTTCCCGTGCTTCAGGAACTCCTGTTATAGCAAACGCTATCCGCTATGCAGCACAACTTGTAAGAGCCAAAGTTTTTGATGTTGCAGATGCTGAGTTTAAGGCAGCTAAGAAAGCCGGCCTTGATAAGATACTTTCTGAGCTTAAGGCTGCTCGTGAAAAGAGCGCTGCTCCAAGTGAAGACGTAAAAGAGCCTCCAAAGGAAATAGTAACAGCTCAGATTCCTGGTGTTGAAGTTATGGACCTTGAGGATGCTGTTAAGGTACTTTGGAAAGAGAATATCTATGCTGAGAGCGGTATGGGCTGCACAGGTCCTATCATCAGAGTATCTGATACAAACAAGGCTAAGTCAGTTGAAATACTTCAGAAGGCAGGATATGTAAGCTAAGATTAGTTTTACATAGTAAGACAATATATCGGCTGCAGTTTCTTTACCACTAAGATAAAGATGGCTGCAGCCGTAAATTTTCTGCATAAAGGTGAAAATAAATGAAAAAGCAAGAAGTTTTGATAGTTACCAATAACCCATTGGTTAAAGAAAAAATAGAAGGCAATTATAACATTGACTTTGTAGAGGGTGACATTCTAAATGTTATGGAAAAGTTAAGAGACATGATACATAAGGGTTCGGTTCTCCTTACCCATCCTCTCTCGGGAAGTGTTAAACCGGGACAGACTCCTTACAAGTCGGTTATGGTTCATATAGTTGAGGGAAATGTAGATGCAGACTCCCTGCTGATGATAGAAGACGCGATTGATAACTGCAAAAAGTTTGTAAAGAGAGCAGACGAATTTAGAGAAGGAACTGACGAGGACAAACAGTTCATAGATTTTACTTTGATTTCAAGTGGCATTGAATCATTCGAAGCGCTCAAATAGTTATATATTAAGAACCTAAGTTTTGTAAGTAGGGTGTACCTGCTTGTGAAGGGGTTCTTTTTTTTATTGATATTTTACTATAAATAACAAAAAAATATGGTTTAAGATTTAAAGCGAAACTTTAGCGGAAAAAGTTACAAAGTATAAAAAATTACAATCATAGAATTATTTTGTGCAAAAAAATACAATTATCAGAAAATAGTGCAAATAATGGGTATAGCTATAGTAAAAATATACAACGTCCCCTTTTGTGCAATATTTAAAATAAGCACGCTTATGAACGCGATTACATTCTAAAAACTATCGAAAACATAGAAAATACAGAAATAGTGCATTTTTTTGATTACAATATTAGTGAAATGTGATATAATATGGGAGGTTTCAAGTAGGAAAGTATTATTTAATTTTCCTATAAATGATTTAAGTGTTGAATCATGATTTTAGTAATAAGGATAAAAATTATGAGTGGTTGAATCATAATACAGTATCCCTATGATTAAAATAATTTTAGACATTTGAATTGTTTGAAAATAATACACATTATGATTAGGAGGTATGAGTTGTGAAACTGGAACTTGGAAAGATTTTCATCAAAGACATCCAATTTGCAACAACGTCAAAGATTGAAGGCGGAGTTCTCTATGTGAACAAAGAAGAACTTATCAAGATAGTTCTTGAGCAGGAGAAGCTTAAATGTGCTGACTTTGACATTGCTAAACCGGGCGAGTCCGTAAGAATTACTCCTGTTAAGGACGTAATCGAGCCTAGAGTAAAGGTAGAAGGAAACGGAGGCATCTTCCCTGGTGTTGTAGCCCCTGTTGACACAGTTGGTTCAGGAAAGACCTATTGCCTTAAGGATATGGCTGTAGTTACTTGTGGACCTATCGTTGGTTTCCAGGAAGGTATCATTGATATGACCGGTCTTGGAGCACAGTATACACCATATTCAAAGTTACTTAACCTTTGCCTTATCTGCGAAGGCGTTGACGGAGTTGCTCCTCACGACTATGAGCATGCAGTACGTATGGCAGGTCTTAATGTAGCTACATACATTGGTGAACTTGCAAGAAACCTCACACCAGATGAGACAGTAGTATATGAAGCTCCTACACTTAAAGAAGGCTTTGAGAAGTTCCCAGGACTTCCAAGAGTTGGTTACGTGCAGATGCTTCAGAGCCAGGGACTTCTTCACGACACCTATGTATATGGTGTTGATGCTAAGAAGATCCTCCCTACAGTACTCTATCCAACAGAGGATATGGACGGAGCTATCATCTCCGGTAACTGCGTTTCTTCTTGTGATAAGAACCAGACTTATGCACACCAGAACAACCCTGTTATCGAAGACTTATATGCAGAGCACGGAAAGACAATCAACTTTGTAGCGCATATCATTACAAACGAGAACGTATACCTTGCTGATAAGCAGCGTTCATCAAACCAGACAGCAAAGCTTTGTGAGATGCTTGGACTTGATGCTGTTATTATATCTGAGGAAGGTTTTGGTAACCCTGATACAGACCTTATTATGAACTGTACAAAGATTGAGGCTAAGGGAATTAAGACTGTTATTATTACTGATGAGTATGCAGGACGTGATGGTAAGTCACAGTCACTTGCAGATGCAAACGCAGCTGCAAATGCTCTTGTAACCGGCGGTAATGCTAACCAGGTTGTTATTCTTCCTAAGCTTGACAAGGTTATCGGTACTCTTGCTTATGTTGACAAGATTGCCGGCGCTAACGAGCATACACTTAGAGAAGATGGTACACTTGAGGTTGAGCTTCAGGTAATTACCGGAGCTACAAACGAAATGGGATTTAATACACTTAGTGCGAGATAAGGAGAAAATCATGGCAAAACTTAGAGTTGTTCATTATATCAACCAGTTCTTTGCACAGATTGGTGGCGAGGAAAAGGCTGATTATGCAGCTGAGCTCCGCGTAGGAGAAAAGGTAGGTCCTGGTGTGGCACTTGCTGCAGAGTTTGGCGAAGAAGCAGAGATAGTTGCTACTATCATCTGTGGAGATAGTTATTTCAATGAGAATCTTGATAAAGCTAAGGCTGAGATTATCGAGATGGTTAAGTCACAGAAACCTGATTTATTTATAGCAGGACCTGCATTTAACGCAGGACGTTACGGTGTTGCCTGCGCTACTATAGCAGCTGCAGTTAAAGAAGAGTTAAACATTCCTGTTGTAACAGGTATGTATGAAGAGAACCCTGGTGTAGATATGTTCAAGAACCAGGTATATATCGTATCTACCAAGAACAATGCAGCAGGTATGAGAGATGCTGTTAAGAAGATGGCTCCTCTTGCACTTAAGCTTGCTAAGGGTGAGAAGATTGGTGCATCTGTAGAAGAAGGATATTTTAACCAGAATCAGCGTGTTAACTTCTTCGAGTCTAAGAGAGGCTCAAAGAGAGCTGTAGAGATGCTCCTTAAGAAGATAGCTGACAAGCCATTTGTTACAGAGTATCCAATGCCTGTATTCGACAGAGTTGAGCCAGGTAAGGCAATCAAGGATATGAGCAAGGCTACTATAGCTGTAGTTACCTCAGGTGGTATCGTTCCAAAGGGCAACCCTGATCATATTGAAAGCTCAAATGCTTCTAAATATGGTACATACAGTATGGAAGGCCTTAACACTCTTGACAGCACAAATTCAGAGACTGCTCACGGTGGTTACGATCCAGTATATGCTAACGAGTTAGCTGACAGAGTAGTACCTCTTGATGTACTCCGTGATATGGAGAAAGAAGGAGTTATTGGCAAGCTTCACGAGTTCTATTATTCAACAGTTGGTAACGGAACAGCCGTTGCATCAGCTAAGAAATTTGGTGAGGAGATTGGACAGAAACTTCTTGCTGCCGGAGTAGACGCTGTAATTTTAACCAGCACGTGAGGCACCTGTACACGTTGCGGTGCAACGATGGTTAAAGCTATTGAAGCAACAGGTCTTCCTGTAGTTCATATCTGTACAGTAACACCTATTTCACTTACTGTTGGTGCTAACAGAATCGTACCAGCTATCGCTATTCCTCATCCACTTGGTAATCCTGCATTACCTGCAAATGAAGAAAAAGAACTTCGTCGTAGAATCGTTCAGAAGGCTCTTGATGCACTCTGCACAGAGGTTGATAAGCAGACAGTATTTGATAAATAAAGTTTAGTTTTGTATCCCTCCGCAAGACTAAACTTGCGGGGGATACATTCTAATATTAATACCCAATAAGAGTCTCGGATTTGGTTGAGGTCTGAGACAACTGATATTAGGAGGAGGGAAAGGGTATGATAGGTTTAACGAAATTTTTTGTAATGGCTCTGACAACAACAGAGTTAAGCTCTATGGACAAGGCTGCAAAGGTTGTTGATGACATTAGCGGATTTGTGTGGAATAACATTCTGCTTTTTGTTCTTCTCGGAGCAGGTCTTTACTTCACAGTAAGAACAGGTTTTGTTCAGATTCGTCATTTTGGCAGAGCTTGGAACAGAGTATTTGGTGATTTCTCACTCAGTGGCTCTAAGGCAGGTAAAGATGGTATGAGTTCTTTTCAGGCGCTCGCAACTGCTATAGCAGCACAGGTTGGAACTGGTAATATAGCCGGTTGTGCTACAGCTATAGTTGGTGGTGGTCCTGGAGCGATATTCTGGATGTGGCTTGCAGCCTTCTTTGGAATGGCTACAATCTACGGAGAAGCATGTCTAGCACAGGCAACCAAGATAGTTGATAAAGACGGAGAAGTAACAGGTGGACCTGTTTACTATATCACCAAGGCCTTTAAGGGCGGATTCGGTAAGTTCCTTGCTGGTTTCTTCTCTATAGCTATTATCCTTGCACTTGGTTTCATGGGTAACATGGTTCAGTCCAACTCTATAAGTGCTGCATTTAAGACAGCTTTTGGAATACCTACTTGGATAGTGGGTATTGCAGTGGCTATTATAGCAGCTTTCATTTTCTTGGGTGGTATCAGCCGTATCGCATCTTTTACAGAGAAGTGTGTACCTATAATGGCAGCACTCTATCTCTTAGGAGGTCTTATTATTCTTATTATCAATATTAAGAATGTACCTGGCGCATTTGCATCTATCTTTACAGGTGCATTTACACCGGAGGCAATAGTTGGTGGTACAGCAGGTATTGCAATTAGAGAAGCAATTAGAAAGGGTGTAGCAAGAGGTCTCTTCTCTAATGAAGCCGGTATGGGTTCTACACCACATGCACACGCTATAGCTAAGGTTGATAAGCCACAGGATCAGGGTGAAGTTGCTATGGTTGGTGTATTTATTGACACTTTTGTGGTACTTACAATGACAGCGATTGTAATCCTTTCGACAGGTGTACTTCAGAAAGGTACAGCTTTTGGTTTTGGTACGGATAACAAGGAATTTACCGGTACTGTAGTAGCACAGGTGGCTTTTGAGCATGGTTTTGGTAGTATCGGTCCTAAGTTCGTAGCACTTTGCTTATTGTTCTTTGCATTCTCAACAATTATAGGATGGTACTTCTTCGCAAGACAGAACATCAAGTATCTTTTTGGTGACAAAGCTATAATTCCATTTACAATTATAGTTATAGCTTGTGTTTTCTGTGGTTCACTTCTTAAGGTAGAACTTGTTTGGAACCTTTCAGACCTTTTCAACGCTCTGATGGTACTTCCAAATATCCTTGCACTCCTCTTCCTAGGAGGAAAGATTGCTAAGTTTGCTAAGGGTGACAAAGTAGAGATGTAAAACTCTAAATTAAAAATTATTACAGAGGCTAAGAAAATTGGCCTCTGTTTTTTGCTATCTACCTGTTAAAAATATAACAATAAAACAGTTGATTTATTGTAAGAAATTTGCAAAATTGCAGAATACTTGAAAATTTGTAACTTTATATAGTATAATAGTTCAGTATATATATAGACAAATTTATCACTAAGAATATTTTTAGGAGGTTATATGAGTAAAGAAAATGTAAAGCTGACTTCACTTACCAAGGCTTCAGGCTGAGCTGCTAAAATAGGTCCTGAAACCCTTGCTCAGGTTATGAGCAAGTTGCCTAAGTTAAGAAAAGATGAGAACCTTTTAGTAGGTCTTGATACTTCAGATGATGCGGCTGTATATAAAGTTAGTGACGATGTGGCTATTATTCAGACGCTCGATTTCTTCACACCTGTAGTTGATGATCCATACCTCTTTGGACAGATTGCTGCGGCCAATGCCCTTAGTGACATCTATGCTATGGGAGGAACAGCAAAGGTTGCCATGAACATAGTTGCCTTCCCTAACTGCCTGTCTCCAAGTGTACTCGGAGATATAATGAAGGGTGGTGCAGACAAGGTAGCTGAGTCAGGGGCACTCCTTATAGGTGGACATTCAATACAAAATGATGTTCCTCTCTATGGATTAAGTGTAACCGGATTTGTGCATCCGGAGAAAATACAGAAAAACTACGGAGCAAAAGAAGGTGATATCCTTATCATAACCAAGCAGGTTGGTACCGGTATAGTAAGTACCGCAGCTAAGGTAGAAATGGCTTCCGAAGAAGCTTGTGAAGAAGCAATTAAAGTTATGACTACACTTAACCGCCTGCCAAAAGAGATAATGGATAATTACCCTGTTCATGCCTGCACAGATGTAACAGGCTTTGGACTTTTGGGACATGGAATAGAGATGGCTGAGCCAAGTGAGGTTTCTTTTGAATTATATGCTGATGAGATTCCTTATGTTAAGGAGTCTATGAGCCTTGCAGAAATGGGAATGATTCCTGAAGGAGCGTATAAGAATAAAAAATACTTCGATTCAAAGGTTGACCTCAGTGGGGTTAAGGAAGTGTATGGAGACTTACTCTTTGATCCACAGACCTCAGGCGGACTTTTATATGCAGTAGAAGCTAAGTATGGAGAAGAGATTATTAAGGCACTTAAGGGTTCTTCGCTTGCAACCGAGGTAGCTATTATCGGTAAGGTTGTACCAAAGAAGGAAAAAATAATATATGTGAGATAAATCCTAGGGTTCTGGCAGAAAATGTCGGACTTGACCGGATTTTCTGCGCGGAAAGAAGGGGAAATGGATAAGAATGTATTGTATAGGAGTATACCCAAGGTGGATATACTCCTTGAGAAGGATGAGATTAAGGCAGTAATATCTGAATACGGACACGAGATAGTTATGGATATCATAAGGGAGGAGACAGACAGACTCCGCCTTTTGATATCAGAGGCAGATACAGAAACAGGTCTTAAATCTAAGATAGACAATCTTACGGAAACAATTGTAAATGAAGTTAAAAATCTTTTTAAACCAAAAGTTAGAAAAGTAATAAACGGTACAGGAACCATACTACATACCAACCTAGGTCGTGCGCCTATTACCAGGACTCAGGCAGAGATGCTAAAAGACATAGTCTGTGGTTATTCAAACCTTGAATATAACCTTGAATCAGGTAAGAGGGGAGAGCGTTATTCGCATTTTGAAAAACTCTTATGCAGAATAACAGGAGCTGAGGCGGCCATGGTTGTTAACAATAATGCAGCCGCAGTTATGCTCATCCTAAGCACAATGGCAAAAGGCGGAGAAGTAGTTGTATCCCGAGGTGAGCTTATAGAGATAGGTGGTAAGTTTAGAATACCTGATGTTATGGAGCAAAGCGGTGCGAAGCTTGTAGAAATAGGTACTACCAACAAGACACATCTTTCTGACTATGAAGAGGCTGTCACTGAGAATACTAAGGCTTTCTTAAAGGTACATACCAGTAACTACAGTATAGTAGGCTTTACTCAGAGTGTTACGGCAAGTGAGCTTAAGCCTCTTGCTGAAGATAAAGGACTTCCTATTATTGAGGACCTTGGAAGCGGTGTGCTTATCGACCTTGCAAAGTTTGGCCTTACACACGAGCCTACAGTACAGGAAGCAATAGAAGCAGGAGTGGATGTAGTTTGCTTTAGTGGAGACAAGCTTCTTGGAGGACCACAGGCGGGCATCATTATCGGCAAGAAGAAATATATCAACATGATGAAGAAGAATCAGCTGACCAGAGCGCTTAGAGTTGATAAATTCACTGTTACCGCACTTGAACTTGTATTACTTTCATACTTAAATGAAGAAAAAGCTATATCTGAGATACCTGTTCTTAAGATGATTAGCGAGACCTATGACTCGGTTAAGGAAAGAGCAGGAAGGCTTGCAGATATTCTTAGAGATAAGTGTAAATATGCAGAGATAACTATAGAAGACTGTGAATCACAGGTAGGTGGAGGTTCTCTGCCTCTTGAAAGAATAAAGAGTGTATCTGTAGTTATTAAGCCTCATAAAATAAGTGTAAGTTCTTTAGAGGAAATTATGCACCACTCCAGACCTGCAATAGTTGCAAGAACGGCAGAGGATGCTATTTGGATGGATGTACGCACCCTCCTTGATGAAGATTTTGAGACTATTGGCGGCCTTTTTGGAGGTGTGCTTTAATGAAACATATAATAATTGGAACTGCAGGACATATAGACCATGGTAAGACCACCCTCATACACGCACTTACAGGACGTAATACGGACAGACTTAAGGAAGAACAAAAGCGTGGTATTACCATTGAGCTTGGTTTTACCTGGTTTGACCTTAAAGATCATACCAGATGCGGCATCATAGATGTCCCGGGACATGAAAAGTTTATAAACAACATGGTTGCCGGAGTAGTTGGTATGGACCTTGTGCTCATGGTAGTGGCGGCAGATGAGGGAATCATGCCTCAGACTAAGGAACACCTTGACATACTTGGACTCCTTGGTATAGAAAAGACAATTCTGGTGCTTAATAAGTGCGACACTGTGGATGAAGAGTGGCTTAGCATGATGGAGGAAGATGTCAAAGAAGAGCTTAAGGGTACGATAATGGAGGGGGCTCCTGTTGCCAAGGTGTCAGCTATGAATGGCGAAGGTATTGAAGAACTTAAAGAACTTATACTCCACATGGTCAAGGACGATGTTAAGGAAAAGGATGTAAACAGCATACCTCGCCTTCCTGTAGACCGTGTGTTTTCTGTGCCAGGCTTTGGAACTGTTGTTACAGGAACCCTGCTTTCAGGCTCCATAAGTAAAAATGATACGCTTGAAGTATTTCCTGTAGGAAAAGAGTGCAAGATAAGGAATATCCAGGTACACGAGACCAATCAGGACAAATGTGAGGCAGGACAGAGAGTGGCTCTTAACATATCTAACATACACAAGGATGAGCTCCACAGGGGCTGTGTGATTGCACCTGTGGGAAGTATGGAAAATTCACGCCTTATGGATGTAAAGCTCACAGTACTAAAAGATTCCAACAGGAATATTAAAAATAGAGACAGACTCCACCTTTTTACGGGAACCAGTGAAATCCTCTGCAGGGCTATTCTTCTTGACAAGGATGAGCTAACTCCTGGAGAGACCGGGCTTGCACAGCTTCTTTTAGAAGAAGAGCTTGCAACCAAAAGAGGCGACAGGTTCATAGTCCGCTTCTACAGCCCGCTTGAGACTATCGGTGGAGGAGTGGTATTAGAGCCAAATCCTAGAAAGAAAAAGCGTTTTAATGAAGATGCCATAGAAGAATTGCTAAAGAAGGAATCAGGCTCTCTTGCGGATGTCTGTGAGCTTAATATAAGGGCTGAGACTGAGGATTTGATTACCCTTAAAGACCTGGCTAAAAATATGTCGCATTCTGTAGAAGAGCTTCGCCCATATCTGGATGAGCTAATTGCTGATGGAATTATTTATGAATTCCCTAAGAACAAGGATAATTTTTTCTGGCATAGGGACAATGCTTTTATCCTGTCTCAGGAAATAGTCAGGGATTTGAAGAAATTCTATGAAAAATATCCTTACAGGGCAGGAATAAAGAAGGCTGAGATACATTCATCCTATATGAAAAAGGTAAAATTAAATGTATTTGAAGAATGTATCAATAAGCTCGTTTCCGAGAACCTCATAGAAGTAAGAAATGAGTATGTATGCCTGCCTGGTTATGAGATAAATAAGGATGAAACCTACCTTTCTATAGAAAAGCTGCTTACGGATACTTTTGAGACTGCAGGCTATGCTTTTTTAAGATTTTCAGAAATCGACAAGAAAAAGTATAGTGATGAGGTGGCGATGGATGTACTTAGAGTGATGATGGACGAGGAAAAGGCTGTAAAAGTAGGCATCGAGCTTGAAATGTACACTATGAAACACTTTATGGATGTGGCGGAAGCAAGAGTGAGGGAACATTTTAAGACAAATGAAATTATTACTATTTCAGAAGTAAGGGAAATGTTTGAAACAAGTAGAAAATGTGCTAAGCCAATAATAGAATATATGGACGTGATAAAGGTAACAAAGAAGGTTGGCGGTGAGACGGAAAGGGTGGCGTATTAATGACATTAAAACAATTGGAAGCATTCGTAAAGATTGCCAATAATAGAAGCTTTACACTTGCTGCTAAGGAGCTGTTCATTACCCAGCCTACAGTAAGTGCCTATATCAACAACTTGGAAGAAGAGCTGGGAGTCAGGCTGTTTGACAGAACAACCAAAGAGGTTCAGCTATCGGATGAGGGAGACAGAATCTACCTATATGCCAAAGAGATACTCGAGCTTGCTGATAAGATACAGAATTCATTTTCAATGGATGAAGACAATAAGGTGAGACAGGTGGTCATATCTACCTCTTCTATACCGGGCCAGTTCCTTGTACCGGAGATACTTTCAGCATTTAAGAAGAAATTCCCTGATGTGGACTTTAGGGTAAGAGAAACTGACAGTCAGGGAGTGGTAGAGGATATTACCAACCACATGGCAGACATAGGTTTAGCTGGTACGGAAATTAACAGTAACAAGTGTAATTTTATTCCGTTTTATGATGACGAGCTAATCCTCGTAACTGAGAATTCTGAGAAATACAGGAAGATAAAGGAGAGCGAGACTGACCTGAACTGGATAAAAGATGAAGATTTCATTATGAGAGAAAGCGGCTCAGGTACAAGAAAAGAGGCTATTAAGCTTCTTGAAAGTCAGGGTATATCTCAGGATGAACTAAAGGTAAGTGCAACCTTTGGTAAGACAGTTACTGTAATCAATTCTGTTATCAACGGTCTTGGAGTAGCTATGATGTCTAGGCTTGCAGTGACAGGGGAGCTTGAAAGAGGAGAACTCCTTGAATTCAAGATAAGTAAGGAAGGCGGTTACAGAAAGCTTTATATGGTAACAGAGAAGAAGAATAGGCTTTCAGACGGCTGTAAAGACCTTATGGGAGTAATAGCCAAGCTATACAAGATTACTCTCAAAGAAATTTAATTAAATATAGCTGCTTGCTTAAGCCACATACAGGTGTTACACTTGTTATGTGGCTATTTTTGAATGGATAAATTAGGCTAAGAGTACAGCAGGTAAGTGATTAAATAAACGAGAGCTTGTATAGTAAGCTAGGCAAACGGAGGAGAAGTATGAAGAAGTGTTTATTTTACGGCGATTCCAATACCTATGGAGTAGATGTAAGGGGCGGACATAGTGGGGCAAGATATCCTGAGAATCAGAGGTTTACAGGAATCTTAGCCAATGAATTAAAGGGTGAATGGGAATTCATCATAGAAGCTAAGGTAGGCAGATGTATACCATCTATGGACTTTGAACTTGAAGAATTTGAAGAGGTTATAGAGAAGGCGGGGCGTATTGACCTTTTGGCTATTATGCTTGGAACCAATGATTATCTAAGCTATAGCAAGCCTGATGCAGATAGGGTGGCAGGGAGGATGAAGGCTCTGATAGACAGGTTATTTGAAAATGAAGCCTACAGCAGTAGAAAGACAGATATCCTGCTTATAGCTCCTCCTAAACTTGATTTTACAGGTGACAGGTACTATGAAAAGTTTAGCACCTTGGATGGAGGCTTATCTAAGGCTCTTCATAGGGTGGCGGAGGAAGAGGGAGTACATTTTGCTGATGTAGGCAGCCTTGACTTGCCACTTGAAAAGGATGGGATACATCTAACTATAGAGGCTGAGGAGCCTGTGGCTAAGTATTTTTTAGATGTATTTAGAGAATTGAAAGTGTAAAAAGCTTAGTTTACAATGAAGACAGGATAATTATAGAGAATAAAATTTGATATATTGAAGATATAAAAGAGTAGAGAAAATAGGAGATGAATATGGATAAAAAGGCTAATATTTTTTTGGCAAAAAAGCTATTTACAGAGCTGGTTTTTAATACTGCTTACATAGAGGGGGTAAATGTTACATTTCCACAGACTCAAGCAATTATTGATGGTGCAATAGTAAACAATGTACCGGTATCGGACATACAGACAGTATTAAACTTAAGGGATGCCTGGAAATCTATGCTAGATACCCTTGATGAACCACTTACATTAGAATATATATGTAAGATAAACAGCCTGGTATCCAGAAATGAAAGCTTAGAATGGGGAGTGCTTAGAAGCGGTACCGTAGGTGTAGGAGGAACGGATTATCTCCCACCGGTTCCTGATAAAGCAGAAGTAGAAAAGAGAATAGAGGAAATAAAGAATATTCCGGATATCCAAGAGAGGGCGATAGATTATTTTTGTTATTCAGTAAGAGGACAACTTTTCTGGGATGGAAATAAGAGGACTTCAACTATAGTAGCAAGTAAAATCCTGATAAGTGAGGGTAAAGGAGTGCTGACTATAGGAAAGAAAGAAGCTTTAAGCTTTAATGAAGCACTTTTACATTTTTATGATACTGCTGACAGCATTCTGTTAAAAGAATGCCTTATGGGATGTATAAAAGGAGGAAATGGTGGTTTGTAATAACAAAAGTGCCGTCTCACATAATTACAGGGGGTATTAAGTATGGTGAGTATACGAAAATGCAAATTAACAGATAATCCAAGCTACATGCTAAAAAATATAAGAGAAACACTGGGAATCGAAAGAAGTGTAGTATATGAAGGAATATGCAGTGAAGCCACTTATGAAAGATATGAAACGGGAGAAAATGAATTAAACCTTATAAGATTCTTTTTCTTTTTAGAGAGAATGGGAGTATCTAATGAGAGGTTTGAAGTTATGATTCCTGACTATATTTATGAGTTTTATAAATGGTATGGATACTGTATGAAATTAGCAGAGCGAAGAGACTGGGAAGGTTTGAAAGCAGAGAGAAGTAAATTTGATAAGCTGGAGTTAGAAGATAAAGAAATACAGCTTTCATATAGAGATTATATAGATTATATAATAGCCAGGTATGCAGACAAAGATAACGAAAAAGCACATACCTTTATTTATAATGCACTCAGCCATACAGTTAAAGATATAACAGCCATAGATAGAGAGAAAAAGAGATTATCTGTATTTGAGTGGAATATATTTATCAATCTTTATGATTTGAAATATGAAATGAAACCTGAATACAATGCTGAAATAACTGATAAGTTATATGACCTATATAATTATCATAAAGGCAATATGGAAGAAATTATTATAATGTGTAAGATACTTCCCAAACTTGGATTAAACATACTGTTAAATGAGAAAGATAGGCTCCTATCAGCCGAAAGAGTTGAGATAGAAAAAGAAATTCTGAGCATTTTGATTAAATATTATAGCTGGGTGGGAGTGCCTGAAGTGTTGAGACTGCTGTGTATGGACACCAGAACACATCATGAGAAGATACTATACAGTAAGCAGAGGGAAGCATTTGTAAGAACGATAAAAAAATATGGTTTTTCAGAAGAATATAGAATAGAAATGTTTAGAGAAGCTTATCCAATCTATACTCTTTTTAGCGACAATATAAAAGCGCACAGAGAAAAATTGGGGCTTACTACAGAGAAGGTAAGCGAGGGTATCTGTGCTTTTGAAACATATTCAAGATATGAAAGAGGTGTAAAATACCCTAAAAAGAAGAATCTAAGCAGATTAGCTGAAAAACTTGGTATGGAATGGTTTTTAATAAGGGGAGATATGGAAGTAGATGACTATGAGTCTCTGGTTTTAGCCACAGAATGTAGAAGATTAACTGCTACTAAAGAATTGGATGCATTTAGAAAGAATATTAGAGAATTAAAAGATAGGGTTGATATGGAAATTCCAAGGAATAGGCTGGCGGTGGGATTTTTCGAGCCACTCACAAAGAACAGCAGTAAAGTTACGGTAGAAGAAGTAGAGAAATTGCTTTCTATAACAGGCAGGACGTTGGGGGATGGATTATTCTTTTCGAGGATAGAAAATGATATTTTAAATTATATTTTTAGTCTGAAAAGGGAAAAAAGTGGCGAAATAGGAATAAAATTGACAAAGAGCTTAATAGATAATGAGAAAAGAAAGAAAGTAATAGATGGACGTTATACTTCTATAGCCAGAAAAAATCTCGCCTGTCTATATAATGATGTAAGCAAGTATGATAAAAGTTATAAAATATGTATAGAACTTATAAATGAATTAATGGATGGAGATAATATTTTTTTGCTTATGAATTTATTGTCTTGCTTGATAGAAGCAGATGAAGAAAAAGGAAACATAGAACAGGCAGAAGAACTCTGCCATGATTTGTTCTATATTTCCGAGTTATATGAAAGATATGACAGTGTTATGGTGAGAACCTATTATGAAAAACACTTTGATAAAAATATTAGGTGGTATTAGCCTCTTCTACTTCGAATGTCTATACTATCATTTGAAGATGGTCTTTCGCAAATGAGCGTTGGAGCAGAGTGTGAAGGTATTAAGTTTGTACAAACTGGAGCTAAGCTTAATAAAAGCATAGCTGCAAATACAAAAGATAAAACAAGCTTTTTAATAGATACTTTTTTGTTTGATTTAGTTTTCATAATGAAAAACCTCGCTTTCTTTGAATTAAAATTTAATTGCCAGTTGTAATGTGAGCTATAATATCATAATTTTTGGCAAAAGACCATGATATTTTCTGAAGAAAAATAGGCTAGATTTTTTCAGAAAATATCATGGTAATGTTAGTGGGCTTATGGTATGATGTAGGCACTTGATCAAGTATGATTCTGTTAACTATTTTTTGTTGGAGGTTAAGAATGAAAGTAAAAACTGTTAAAAGAATTTGTCTGTCTATTGTAACAGGCGTTGTTATTCTGTCAAATGCTGGTGCTATGATGACTTTTGCAAATAATCATGAAGATCACTCCTATACAGGTTATACAGGAGATGGTAGTGATCTTACCACATTAGTCAGACCAAAAACGGATAGGACAAGTGCTTATGCAAGAAATTTAAATACTAATTTGACACATAGGCTTGGGGTTGGAGGAACAAAAAAGATTTCAGGTCATGGAGATCCTTTTTTGGATGAAAATTGTACAGGAGGTACTTGGGGGTATTATGACTTAAAACCAGGTACATATAAATATCTTAGAAATTCAGTTTATGAAAAGGGTTATAGAAATGCTTTTTTGATTTTTACAGAAGCAAATCATAAATTTGGATGGATAAGAGGAGCGTGGAGTCCTGATAGTATTTAATAATCAAACGAGGTCACTTATTATAGTGACCTCAATTAGAAAGAAGGTAAGATTAGTTGAAAAAAATAAACATTATTAAAATTTCCATAATTACCATAATGGCAATAGTTTTACTCCTAAGTATAGGCAAAAACTTAAACTTAGCTGCAAACAATAATTTATTAGCTAAGTTTATTAATAATGTTTTTGGAAGTGGAGAAAATAATGAAAAAATTATTTCCGAACCTTCTACTAAAGTAGCAAATAAAAATGCAGATAATTCAGTGTCTTCGAGAAATGAAGAAGATAAAAACAGAGCATCCTCTTCACAAAATTCCAATAATGAAGAAAAACGCATGTTTGAAGAGATTAGTAGGGGATGGTACGGCACAAAGGTCATAACACAGAATGATAATATTGTAAGTAAATATTATAAGTTTACAATCCATAACATATCAACTTCAAAAAAACTAGGAGACTTTAATTATTCTGATAATTTAGGGCATGTAGATAAAGATGGAAATACAATGGATGGATATTCTTATTTCATTGTAAATGCAACAATAGAATGTTTAGAAGAAGATAGATTTTTTGAAGCATTAAGCTTAGGAAATTTGTATATATTGGCATATAACGGAACTGAACAGCAAACAGGACATGAACTTCTTACAGCCAATAATGATAAACCGATAAGTAGAAAAAGAGCACTTTGGGTAAAAATGAAAAAGGGAGAAAAAAGAGATTTTAATTTAGTATTTTTAGTAGAGGACAAATTCATAAATGACAAGGCTGTTGATTTTTACCTTTATATTAATGAAAATGGTTCCGCTCAGGGAACCAATGATAAATATAAGTCTTTAGTAAAATTAGATTATAGGAATACATCTTCTGCAACAGATACAAACAAAGATGAAAAACATATTTTTAATGAGATTAGTAAACAACAGTATGGTACAAAGGTTATTACACAGAATGATAATATTGAAAGTAAATATTATAAGTTTACAATCCACAAAACATCAACATCTAAAAAATTAGGTGAGTTTAACTATTGTGATGATTTAGGGCATGTCGATAAAGATGGGAATACAATAGACGGTTATTCATATTTGATTGTAAATGCAACAATAGAATGTTTAGAAGTGGATGAATTTTTTGGAGTATTGAGTTTAAAAAATTTGCAAATGTTTTTTTATAATGATACTAAGTGGGAAGGTGGTACGGAGCTGCTTACTGCCAATAATGATGTGCCAATGAACAGTAAAAGTGCTATGATGGTAAAAATGAAAAAGAGAGAAAAAAGAGATTTTAATTTAGTATTTTTAGTGGAGGATAAATTCATAAATGACAAGGCTGTGGATTTTTATCTTTATATTAATGAAAATGGTTCCGCTCAGGGAACCAATGATAAATATAAGTCTTTAGTAAAATTAGATTATGTAAGGTAGGCAATTAATGAAAACAATTTACACTAACGAAATAAAGAGAGCTTTTAATACAATAGGCATGAAACTGGCTTTGCTTATAGGCTGCGGTTTATCTATATGGCATGTTGTGTCAGTAATAATACCTCAAAGCAGTCAAATTGGTTATGAATTATCTGTTGAAGCTATAGATCCATTATATGTGCCAACAGGCTTATTTAATAACTGGATGGGGAATGAGTTATATCCGATTCAATGCTACATATTTTACCTTATATTGCCGCTTCTTGCAGTACTTCCCTTTGGAAGCTCATTTTTTGAGGACAGGAAAAGTGGATATATTATAAATGTATGTACCAGAGTGGATAAAAAGACTTATTATAAGGCTAAATATCTGGCTGTTTTTTTGTCAGGTGGAGTTGCAGTGGCCACACCATTGCTGCTAAATCTGATAATGTCATCTATGTTTTTACCTGCACTTTTGCCGGACAATGGCTCTAATGGGACAATATCACCTACAACTATGGAATATGAAGTTTTCTTTACACATCCGCTGATTTATATACTTATGTTTATAGTTATTGATTTTATTTTTGCGGGTGTAATAGCTACGCTTTCACTTAGTTATACATATTTTACGGAGCATAAGTTTGGTGTACTTATAGTGCCTTTTGTATTTTATTTTTTTATTTACTCTCTGACAAATTTAATCAATAGAACGGAATATTCCCTGTTCTTTATGCTAAATGGCGGAGCAAACAATAATTACTTGTTGGTATATATACTTTATTTTCTGCTGTTTTTTGTATTATCCTATATAGTTTTTATGTGGAAAGGGAAGAAACAGGATGTTAAAGCGTAATATTAACTTAATTATTATATTCATGTTTTTATTCTGTGTATTATTCCTTTACTATGAGGCAAGTCCTTATAATGGAATATATTATTACAGAGCACTTTACACTTTGGCTGATGCCTATGTTTATTTTTTGGATCCAAGAGTATATGGTATGCTTATCTTGCCTTTTGTCATCATATTATTTACCAATTTAATAAAGTATGATGATGAAGTAAACTGTTTAATTCGACTTGGAAGTGTGAAGAGATTAGTAAACAGAAGAATGAAGAAAGGAATTATATTTTCTGCCATATGCACTGTGTTTGTGATGATAGTGGTGACATTTATTAGCAGTTTACAGACTGGAACTCTTATCAACTGGGGGAGTGAGAGCAGTATTTACTTACTTAAAACTGAACATTCTTCAAATATAGGTTTTATAATAGTTTTTATTATCGCTGTTATTACACTGCTTATAAGAAACTTTTTTGTATGCCTTTGGATTATATTCTTGGATTTGAGGCTTCATAACAGCGTTATAACATTTATAATCCTGATTTCAGTTGTAGTTTTTGAAATGTTTCAGAGGATAATTCCGTTATTTTGTAATTTTTTAACGATTGATTACAGAATGTGGGATAGCACAGGAATTAAGGCCGGTTATTTGTTATACATTATTTTTACCTGTATTATTTATTATGTTTTGATGAAACAGTGTATTAAGAAGAAGGAGTGGATTTAGTGGCTGATAATATCCTTTTATTAAAAAGGCAGATAAAGCATGATGTTAAAAATGGAATTTTCAGAAGATATAAAATATATTTGCTTTTCATCATACTGCTTTCTGTCATTTTAGCATTTTGGAATAAGAAAATTAGCTTGAATATGGATAATAAAGCAGGGCTTATCGACTATCTTATGTATATTTTTTCTGGTAAAGAAGAGGTTAGGGCGCTCACAAATCAGGATGTTTTTGATATACCGATAGCTTGGCTATTTGTACATATATATGTATTATTTGGAATAGGTACTTATCCAAAGACAGAGTATATGGAAAGGGGATACCAGTTTTTAATAAGAGCAGGAAACAAATGGTGCTGGTGGATTGGAAAATGTGTGTATATTTTCTTTAGTGTAATTCTTTATTATTTATGCATAGTATTTACAGGCTTCATATTTTCAGCATTAAATGGCGGCAATAATACTGTAATTAATAAAGAAATTTGTGAAAGAATGTTGAGAGTTGATATTAGCAATATATCTGGTATTAAGATGTATTTATGCCTTGTAATAATGCCGGTATTGCTGTTTTTAGTTATTAGTTTTGCCTGTATGTCCATATCATTTCTTACTAACAATATTTTAGCTATAATAATGCTAATGGGTTATTTATCCGTATCAGCATACTGGTGTAATGCTCTTTTGTTAGGAAATTATACGATGTTATTAAGGGTTCACAAAATGCCATTTACCATAGGAATTATTAATTCTATAATTGTTTTATTCTTATGTGGAGTCTTGGGGTACAGATATTTTAATAAACTGGATATTTATGGCAAAGAACAGGAGGGAATCTAAGATGTATGTAGAAATAGAAGCTTTAACAAAGATAATTGATAAAAACAAAGTATTGGATAATGTTTCCTTGGAAATGGATAAAGGGAATATTTATGGAATAAAAGGTAAGAACGGCAGTGGAAAGACTATGCTGCTTCGTGCTGTCTGTGGTTTAATAAAGCCTACTGAGGGACTGGTAAGGGTTAGCGGGAAGCAGATAGGAAAAGATGTGACATTTCCTGACAGCGTAGGAGTTCTGATTGAAAATCCCGGCTTTATTCCATCATTATCAGGATACGATAATTTAAAAATGCTAGCGGATATAAAGGGGTTAATAGGAAAAGAAGAAATAGAAGCGGCAATGGAAAAGGTCGGACTTGAGAAATCCTGCTTTAAGAAGAAATATAAAACTTATTCTTTGGGAATGAAACAAAAGCTTGGAATTGCAGCTGCTATAATGGAAAGTCCTGAATTAATCCTGCTTGATGAGCCGACTAATGCCTTAGATGAGGAAAGTGTAAGAAAATTACTTGATATTTTAAAAGAGGAAAAGGAAAGAGGAGCCTGCATAATACTGGCTTCGCATGATATGGAGGAGTTAACTTTGTTATCTGACATTATTTTTATAATGGAAGAAGGAAGAGTGAGGAAGGCAGAGTGAAAACAAGGGCTATTGTAGGTGCAGTTATTTTGCTAATTGTATTGTATGCTTTCAGAGTGTATAAAGTAAATAGTGAAATCCGTGCGGTTAAGGAAGATATGATACCATTTGGGACTGAGAGAGAAGTAACTAACGGTGTAACTATGAAGGTAAATGGATACACAGTTCTTTCTAAAGAGGAAGCAAAGGAGAAATATGACTATGATTTGGAAATGGATGAAGAAGTGAAAATAATCTTGGTTAATGTAACATATTTCAACAAGACTAATAAAAGCAAAACTGTGGATACCAGACCTAATTCTATTGAAAAAACAGGATATTCAACAGCAACTGAAATGATGCTTTACTCTTTATGCAATCAATTTGATTTAGATGTCACGTTGAAGTCCGGAGAAGAGAAAGAAGTAATATTGCCTTATATTTTATTTAAGTTTCAATTTGAGCAAGGTGAATGGGAGAAATTAGAAGATGAAGTGTTTTATATCTCTAATTCCAGATATCCCGTAAAGACAAAGTGGATGTTAAAATAAAGAAACGCATAAGTTTACTGATATTTAGGGATAACTCTATCTTTTTGCTAAGTCGGGTTTTACAAAGGGATGTATGAAGAAAGCTGAGAAAATTGACAAGATTAAACCGGTTAGTTATGATATTGTTAAAGCAATTAAGCATTGAGAAAATATCGCTAAGCATAGATATTCTTTTATAGGAGGTTATATGTTTGAACAATTAATTCAAGTAGGAGTGTCTGTTGTTATCTTCGCTATTAGTTTAGATATTATATATAAAAGTAGGAAATTTCTAAAAGAGTATTATGTATGCAGATTTAAAACAAGTACTAAAGTGGTTGTATATATAGTTACAGTAATTATAATTGCTATGTTGATGATGTATTTGAAATCTATTAATGTACATTGGATACTGTATAAAACCTGTAATGCCATTTGTAATGCATTGATGGTATTTCTTATGGTTGCTATAGTATGGAAAAAGTTTTGGCCATCGGATAAAGAATAAAATTGTAAAAAGCCAAATACAATTTAGTTTATTATTTTTGACTAATTGTATTTGACTTAAAAGCTAAGTGAAGATGATATAAATAAGTTTAAGAAGGATTTTAAGCTAATAGCGGATTACATGGTAAAAGGAAGCAAACATAAGGCAGACCGTATAGACCTAAACCACCCTGAGGAAGTGAGTGAACTCATCCAAAGGCTAACAGGTGAGGAGCTGCCTATCCCTATAGAAAGTGAAGAAGGAGGAAAGAACATGGAGAAATTTTTTGAACCGATGTTTGAGAGGGCAGAAGCAAGAGGAGAAGCAAGAGGAAAAGCAAGAGGAAAAGCAGAAGGCGAGAACTGCCTTGCAAGACTAATCAGTCTCTTAATGAGCGAAGGTAAGAACGACAAAATCAAGGATGTAGTAGAAAATGAGGAAATTAGGCATGGGCTGTATAAGGAGTATGGTATACAATAACTGCATGTGATTGATAGATTTCCATGATGCTTAGGAACGCATAATAAACTCAAGTAATAGAATGATTAAGCCATATACGGTGAAGGTATGTATATGGCTTATTTCTTTATGTCAAATTATTAATATTGTGATGTTGAGATCAAAAGTATATGTCGAATTAAACTTTATATAAAGACATGACATTTTAAGGGAAAAAATGTAATAATAATTCCCATAAAATGTCATGGTGTTTATTTATGTTTAGTGGTAATATATAGGTACTTGATCAAGTATTAGGAGAGCATCACATAGAAAGTTGTGGAGTTCCCTGATTGCAACTAATAACAAACATATTATATAGGGAGTCATGCACCATAAAGGAAAAGGTTAAAATATGGATAAAAAAGGTTATGCCGGTCTCATTTCAGCAATGATGGTAGTAATATTATTACAAATAAATAATGTTATTGCGAATGTAGTTGGAATTATAATGGCTTGTCTGAGCATTATCATCAATTCCAGAATAATATATGAAGAACTTGGCAAAGCCAAGAAGAAATGTTGACAAATTTTGTTATGATTAAGGCAATTGTAACGCTTAAAGCAGAATTGCAATTGCCTTAGTCAATGATAAATTTAGGAGGAAAAGTATGGATAATACAATATTAGAAGTAAGTATGTTAAAGGATAAAAGCAAATATAAATCTGCTCTTATCATAAGTATATTATCAATTATAAGTGCGTTATTAATTGCACTTGTAGGAGATATATTGGCGGTAGTTGGGATAACATTATCAATATTAAAAAGAAATGATTATAACACAAAATTATCACTTGTTTTGAGTGTGATAGCTCTAATCTTGGCTATTGCTAATCATGTTTTGGGAGTAATGTTATTAAATGGAACAATTCAATTATAAATCTAAGAATTAACTAAACATCTGTCTAAAAGTCATATACTGGGAAATCTTGGTATATGACTTTTCCATCATGCATTAAGAGGATTTACTATTACTTTTGAATAAGATATATCCGATGTATACTTCAAGAACTGAATTTTGACGATAATTAAGAGATACATTGAGAGGTAAAGATGAACAATAGTAAATGCCAATATACGGATAATCCAAGCTATATACTTAAGAATATAAGGGAAGCCCTTGGAATGTCTGCAAAAGAAATATATGAAGGCTTATGTTGCAGAAGTACATACGAAAGGTATGAAAGTGGAGAAAATGAGATTAGCCTTACCAGGCTGTTCTTTTTATTAGAAAGAATGGGTGTGTCAAATGAAAGATTTGAAGTAATGATACCTGACTATGTATACGAGTTTTACGAGTGGTATGAAAACTGTATGAAGCTTGTCGAAAAGAGAGACTGGGAAGGACTTGTCTGTGAGAGTAAGCGGTTTGATGAGTTAGTGCTTGAAGATGAGGATATCCAGATTGCTTACAGGGATTATATTGAATATATCATAGCGAGGTATGGTGAAAAAGATAATAATAAGGCATATAGCATGATTATGAAGGCTCTAAACCATACTGTAAAGGATGTGGAGGCTATAGTAGAAGAAAAGAAGAGACTTAGTGTATTTGAATGGAATCTGTTTATCAATCTATATGACCTCAAATACGAGATGAATCCTGATAAGAATGCTGACATCACGGACATTTTATATGATGTCTATAACTATTACAGAGTAAATGTGACAGATAAATTCATTATATATAAGACACTGCCACGGCTTGCACTGACAATGTTACTGAATGACAGGGGCAGCCTTACATTACATAAGAGGATTGAATTAGAAGAAGAAAGCCTGAAAGTCTTAACCAAGTACTATTGCTGGGTGGGATTGCCGGAGGTGCTTAGGCTTTTGAGTAATGATGCTAAAACTCTGCACGCTAGGACTGTATACGCTAAACATAGGGAGGCACTTGTAAGCATAGTGAATAAATATGATTTTTCAGAAGACTTCAGAATAGAAGTGTTTAGAGAATCTTATCCTCTGTCTATGCTGCTAAGTGATAACTTAAAGGCATATAGGCAAAAGATGGGACTTACTATGGAAGAGGTAAGTGATGATATATGTGCTTTTGAGTCGTATTCAAGGTATGAAAGGGGAGTCAAATATCCTAAAAGAAAGAAACTGGAAAAACTAGCTGAAAGACTGGGTATGGAGTGGTTCTTAATACGGGCAGAAATAGATGTAGATGATTATGAAAGCTTACTGCTTGCCACAGAATGTAGAAGGCTAATTGCAACACAGGAGATAGATGCTTTTAGAGAAAAGATAGAACTATTAAAAGAAAAAATTGATATGGATATTATAAGAAATCAGATTTTGGTGGTTTTTTTTGAATTACTTACTAAGAAGGACAGGGATGTGTCAAAGGAAGAATTGGATTATTTGTTTTCTATAATAGAATATAAGCTTGAAGAAGATTTATTTCATTCACGAGTAGAAATTGATGCACTGAATTATATAGCTGGTTTTGAAGCGGAGAAGAACCTGGAAACAGGGATAAAAATAGTTAAAGGTATAATAGACAACGAAAAAAGAAAGAGAATGTTAGACTGGCGCTATACCTACATTTCAAAGGGAAGCCTTACATGTATGTATAATGATAGTAGGAGATATGACGAAAGTTATACAATCTGTAGAGAACTTATGGATGAAATGATAATTAAAGATTATACTTTTCCACTTATGAATATATTATCTTGCGTGATAGAAGCTAAAGAAGAGAAAGAAAATATAGAACAGGCAATGGAAATGTGCAAGATACAGTTCTATATTTCAGAATTATATCAAAGACATGATAGTGAAATGATAAGAGAATTTTATGAAAGACACTTTGACAAAGATGCAATATGGTACTAAATCTGTCTGCATCTTGAACCAGTTTTGTCTATTTGACTAGATCTTCCGCAAACAAGAGTTGAATTAGAACGAATGTCTGTTAAGCTTGAACAGACTGGCGCAAGACTTGATAAAAGTATAGCTATAAAGCAAGAAGACAGTATAAGTTTTTTGATAAGTGTTGTGTTAACTAAATGTGATTTCATAATGAAAACCTCTCTTTCTTTAATAAAATTGATTACTTGTACTAATGTTGAGTCTAATAATAACATACTTTTACGTATATGCCCATGACATTTTCTGAAATTAATTCAGCTAAAAATTTGCGGAAAATGTCATGTTTTTTTTGAATGTAAATGCTGTCATATAGCATGAATAAGATGGCTGATTTTTGCATTTGTACTTCTTTACTTTCCGGTGCATTTCTACAGGTGAAGAATGATGTGGTTAATTACATAGGATTTGCATTGGTTGTGGTAACAGTTATAAGCAGTGTGATAGTGATAAGAGAAGAGATTAAGAAAAAACGTAGCAGCAAGAATCCCCACTTGCCAATTTCTGTAAAATAATATATAATAATTACGGAAATGTTACAAAATTATTAAAACATCTAGGGGGGGACAATGAGAACCAAGATAATAACATTCGGTTGTATCCTGCTTGCAGGAATGATGATTAGCAGTGGTACAAGGTCAGTGAAGGCAGAAGAAGTAGTGGCAACAGACGCTGCAATAGAGACTAAGACTAATGAAGTAAAGAGTGAAAAGGTGGAGACCTTACCTGAAGAAAAGGTCGAGGAAGAGGTAAAGGCTGAAGAAGCTGAGGATGAAATCGAAGCAGAGGAAGACGAGATTCCTCTTGGAAGCGCTGATGATAAAAAGCCTCAGTCAAAGAAAAAGACTACAAAGAATATCTCTAAGAAGACAGTAAAAAAGGCTGATAAGACTGAGAAGGCCACAGAGGTCAAGAAACAGTCAAATGATGTAATTAAGTATACAGATGAAGAGTTTAAGATTCTTGTTTGTGTTACCTTCCTTGAGGCAGGGAATCAGTCTTACAAGGGAAAGCTTGCTACAGCAAATGCTGTTATAAACAGAGTACTTAACAAGAGGTTTCCAAATACGATAAAGGGTGTAATCTATCAGAAGTACGCAGGCCGCTACCAGTTTGCTCTCTGTGCTCCGGGAGGTAAACTTGATCAGGCTATGAAGAACTACGGAAAGAATACAGGCTGGAGAGCAGCTTATGAGAAAGCCTGCATCAAAGTGGTTAAGGATGCACTGGCTGGCAAGACTGCTACTGACAGGAGATATCATTTTTTTAGACTTCACTATAAGGGTATTGAGAACTGGAAGTCTGACGGAGTAAAGATTGACGATACTTATTACTACAATTATTAAACCTAACACAGTATGACTGCTAACTTTAAGCATTTTATAATCTTCAGAATGACCTAACGGGGAACCGTAAGTGTATATTCTGAAGATTTTTTTAACAGGAATTTTTCTGTAGCAGTGATTAAAATTACAAAAAATATAGTTTCCCTATAAGAGAAAAGTTATAATTGAGATATCCTATGTAATTTTTTATGAAAAAAAGATAGAATTATTGCGGTAAGTCCATTTTTATGGTACTATAGTTAGGATATGTATATTGAATGGAGGCTTCTTTATGGAAGAGAATACAGAGAGAGTATCAAAGAATTTTATTGAGGATATTATTGATAAGGACATAGCTGAGGGCAGGACCAAGAAGGTAATAACCCGTTTTCCGCCTGAACCCAATGGATATTTACATATAGGACATGCTAAGTCAATTCTTCTTAACTACGGTCTTGCTAAGGAGTATGGCGGACAGTTCAATCTTAGATTTGACGACACCAATCCTACCAAGGAAAAGACTGAGTTTGTAGAGTCTATCAAGGCTGATGTAGAGTGGCTGGGTGCAGACTTTGGTGATAGATGCTTTTTTGCGTCTAATTACTTTGGAGAAATGTATGAAGCTGCGATTAAGCTTATAAAGAAGGGAAAGGCCTTTGTATGCGATTTGTCTGCTGATGAAATAAGAGAATACAGAGGTACTCTTACAGAGCCTGGCAAGAACTCACCATATAGAGAGAGAAGCATAGAAGAGAATCTTGACTTATTTGAGAGAATGAAAAATGGTGAATTCCCTGATGGAAGCAAGGTTCTAAGAGCTAAGATAGACATGAGCTCTCCCAATATGAACATGAGAGATCCTGTCATCTATAGAATTGCGAGGATGACTCATCATAATACAGGTGATGACTGGTGCATTTATCCTATGTATGACTTTGCACACCCTATTGAGGACGCAGTGGAGGGAATTACACATTCTATCTGTACCCTTGAATTTGAAGACCATAGACCTCTCTATGACTGGGTGGTAAGAGAACTTGAGTACGAGAATCCTCCTAAGCAGATAGAGTTTGCCAAGCTTTACCTTACCAATGTGGTAACAGGAAAGAGATATATAAAGAAGCTTGTAGACAATGGAATAGTTGACGGTTGGGATGATCCAAGGCTTGTTACCATAAGCGCACTTAGGAGAAGAGGCTATACTCCTGAATCAATTAAGCTGTTTATGGAGCTTTCAGGTGTAACCAAGAGCAAAGCATCTTCTGACTATGCTATGCTTGAGTATTGTATACGAGAAACTCTTAAGCTAGAGAAGAAGCGTGTAATGGCTATACTTGACCCTGTTAAGCTTGTAATAACTAATTACCCTGAGGGTGAGACAGAGTGGCTGGATGCTCCTAACAACCTTGAAAATGAGGCTCTTGGCAGCAGAAAGCTGGCATTTACAAGAGAGCTTTACATAGAGCGTGAGGACTTCATGATAGATCCTCCTAAGAAATATTTCAGACTCTTCCCAGGCAATGAAGTAAGGCTTATGAATGCTTATTTTGTTACCTGCACAGGCTATGATGTGGATGAAGATGGAAAAGTTACAGAAATAAGATGTACCTACGATCCTGAGACAAAGAGCGGAAACGGCTTTGAAGGCAGGAAGGTAAAAGGTACAATTCACTGGGTAAGTGCATCTCATGCCGTGCCTTGTGAAGTGAGATTATATGAAAATATAGTGGATGAGGAAAAGGGAGTTTACAATGAGGATGGTGAACTTAACCTAAATCCTAATTCATTGACAGTTATCAAGGATGCGCTTGTTGAAGAGAGCCTTAAAGGTACTACTGAAGTAGAACAGTACCAGTTTGTAAGAAATGGATTTTTCTGTCTTGATTCTAAGGATTCGAAGCCGGAAATGCCTGTATTTAACAGAATAGTATCACTTAAGAGCTCTTATAATCCTAACAAGGCTTAACCAATATATTGGTTAGGGCTTAAAGGGTGGATATAGGAGGTATAATTTTGGAAGTATCAGAAGAATCGATTCTTTTTGACAAAACTTATACTTGTCCGTGCTGTGCTACAAAGTTCAAGGCAAAAGCCGTAAGAGTGGGGAGAAACACCTTGGTACGGCTTGATGATGATTTACGCCCTATATATAAATATGTGGATGCGACCAAGTACGACGCAATTATCTGTACAAAGTGCGGGTATGCAGGATTAATCAAGAATTTTGATGCAATAAGTGATAGACATGTAAGGGATATCAGAGAGAAAATTACGGCCAAATTCAAGGGTATAGATGAAACAAAGACACATTATACTTATGAAGAGGCCATTGAAAGAACACAGCTTGCCCTTCTTTCTACGGTCATTAAAGGTGCAAAAATCAGTGACAAGGCTTATATCTGTCTTAAGCTTGCTTGGCTTACAAGAGGAATGAAAGAGGCGTTAGATAAGGAATCGGCTGATTATAAGAAAAAGTATGATGAGCTTGATAAAACTGAAATGAATTACCTAAAAAATGCCTATGACGGTTTTTCGGAAGCCTACATGAATGAGAAGTTCCCTATCTGCGGTATGGATGAGAATGCTCTTTGTATAATAATGGCAGAGACAGGAAGAAAGCTTGGCAAAACCCATGATGC
Organism: Catonella sp.; assembly: GCF_057250765.1. Classification (NCBI taxonomy): domain Bacteria; kingdom Bacillati; phylum Bacillota; class Clostridia; order Lachnospirales; family Lachnospiraceae; genus Catonella; species Catonella sp. Next base: position 261 of record NZ_DBHIEC010000023.1, on the reverse strand, counting down.
CCTAAGATATGTGGAGACAGTTATTTTATCTAAGAATGCTACTGATAGAATGAAGGATATGGCTAGAGAAATAAGGGCTAAGTGTAAAGAAGAATAATGCATATGATACAATTGTCAAAATTATAAAAATTTGATGCAAGCCTGATTGCAAGAGAATTTATTCTATTTTGACGCGCAAAATCCCCGCTGTAACCAGTGGGGATTTTTGCAGTGTGCCTTGCGGCGCACGTTTCTAAAGGGTGAAAGTCCCTAATCCGCCCT
>NZ_DBHIEC010000022.1:32096-45505 GCF_057250765.1 Catonella sp. | reverse complement strand
TGTAACTCACCCCGACAAGAAGTATTATAAACAAAATCCAAATTAAAAACAACGGTAAAGTACACAAAGATTTGAAAGAAAAGTGTACAAAATAACCAAAATTCTAAGAGAAGTGGATGCCATAGCGAGCCTGAAATTTATTATTCCAAGCATAACTAAGTCTTTAAACCTAAAATTAAAAAAGATAGCCCCCGAAGGGACTATCCCAATATATTCTATCCTAACTTCTAAGAAGTTCGTTCTCAGCGGTTGCAAGCATAAGCTTAATACGGTTAAGCTGATTAACCTCACTTGCACCCGGATCATAGTCAACAGCTACGATATTGGTGCCCGGATACTTGAGCCTTAACTGCTTGATTACACCCTTTCCTACTACGTGGTTAGGGAGACAGCCAAAAGGCTGGGTACAGATGATGTTGGTCGCACCTGACTTGATAAGCTCAATCATTTCTCCGGTTAGGAACCAACCTTCACCGGTCTGATTGCCAAGAGACACGATTGGCTCAGCATACTCAGCAAGCTCAGTTATATAACTCTGTTCTACAAAGTGCTTACTCTTTCTAAGAGCCTTTCTCGCAGGCTTTCTAAAGAACTCGATAAGGTCAATTGCCCTATTGCTTATAAAGGCATTTTTCTTGCTCTTACCTAAGGTTTCAGCCTTAAAATTAGTATTGTATGCACTGTAGAGGAGGAAATCTATAAGGTCAGGAACTACTGCCTCAGCGCCTTCATTTTCAAGGAGCTCTACAACACCGTTATTAGCACTTGGAAGGAATTTAACAAGGATTTCTCCTACTATGCCTACCTTTGTCTTGGTTAGTCCTTCTACACGAGGGAGAGTATCAAAGTCCGCTACAATCTGCTTGCAGTTTCTGTTAAAGGTAATCATCGAAGCCTTTTTAAGACTTTCTATACACTTTTTCTCCCACTTCCTGTGAAGCTCATCAGCAGAGCCTTTTACAAGCTCATAAGGCCTTGTTGCATACAACACCCTCATGAAAAGGTCGCCATACACAAGAGCCTGAAGACAGCGAAGCAGGATAGGAGGGGTAGCACTAAAGCCCGGGTTCTTCTCAAGTCCCTGAACGGAAAGGGAAATAACAGGGATATGTGCAAGTCCTTCCTTCTTAAGTGCCCTACGGATGAAGCCTATGTAGTTGGATGCACGGCAGCCTCCTCCGGTCTGGCTGATGAAGATTGCAAGTTTGTTTACATCGTATTTGCCTGACTTTATTGCACTCATAATCTGACCTACGACTATGAGAGAAGGGTAGCAGGCGTCATTGTTTACATATTTAAGTCCTGTATCGATTACAGAATGCTCATCTGCAAGCAGTTCGATATGGTAGCCACCCCACTCGATAGCAGTTTTAAGCATCTCGAAGTGGATAGGTGACATCTGCGGACAAAGTATGGTATAATCCTTCATTTCCTTTTCAAATACAGCCCTGTCAGTAGCAGAGGAGATATCAAAGTTCTGCATAGGATTAGCTTCCCTGTCTTTTACTGCAGAAAGCAGAGAACGGATTCTAATCCTAGCTGCACCGAGGTTATTTACTTCATCTATCTTAAGTACGGTGTATATCTTCCCAGCACGCTCAAGTATATCACTTACCTGATCTGTAGTTACAGCATCCAGACCACATCCAAAGGAGTTTAGCTGAATCAAATCAAGTGCAGGATTGGTCTTTACATAGCAGGCAGCCTTATAAAGTCTTGAATGGTACATCCACTGATCCATTACCACAAGAGGACGCTCAACCTGTCCGAGATGTGCCACCGAATCCTCGGTAAGAACAGCAACACCAAAGGAAGTAATGAGCTCAGGAATACCATGGTTAATCTCAGGATCCACATGATAAGGTCTTCCGGCAAGCACTATTCCCTTCATTCCTGTTTCTTTAAGGTGGGCAATTACTTCCTCTCCCTTTGCCTCTAAGTCCTTCTTAGACTGGAGAAGTTCGTTCCAAGCCTCTTTTGCCGCAGCCTTTACCTCAGCCTTTGGGATTCTTCCCTCAAATATCTTCACAAGCCTGTCAGTAAGTATTTTTTCAGACTCAAGTGAGAGGAATGGATTCTCGAAGGTAATGGAAGGGTCATTAAGCTCTTCCATGTTGTTCTTAATATTCTCACCATAAGAGGTAACAATAGGGCAATTGTAGTGGTTATTCGAGTCAGGTGTCTCATTGCGCTCGTATATTACACAAGGGTAGAATATATGCTTCACGCCCTTTTTGAGAAGCCACATAACGTGGCCATGTGCAATCTTAGCAGGATAGCACTCTGACTCACTTGGAATTGACTCAATACCAAGCTCGTATATACTTCTGCTTGAACGGGGAGAGAGCACAACTCTAAACCCAAGCTTGGTAAAGAAAGTAAACCAAAGAGGGTAGTTTTCATACATATTGAGCACTCTTGGAATACCAATAGTGCCTCTTGTGGCTTCTTTCTCAGTGAGTGCCTTGTAACCGAAGGTTCTCTGCATCTTATACTCAAAAAGATTAGGTATATTGTCCTTATTCTTTTCAAGCCCCAGACCTCTTTCACATCTGTTACCTGATATGTAGTTTCGTCCGCCTGTAAATGTATTGACAGTGAGCATACAGTGGTTATTACACTTTTGGCATCTCTCCATATTTGTCTCATAGCTAAGATTCTTTATCTGCTCGTAGGATAGAGTGGTGGTCTCATCGCCCTGCCTGTAGTGCTTTCTTGCTATAAGGGCAGCACCGAAAGCACCCATTATACCTGCAATGTCAGGCCTTATAGCCTTGGTACCTGATACCTTTTCAAAGCTTCTAAGCACGGCATCATTGTAGAAGGTTCCGCCCTGAACTACTATATTTTCACCCAAATCCTTGGGGTCTGTGAGCTTAATAACCTTCAGAAGGGCGTTTTTAATAACTGAATAAGCAAGACCTGAGGAAATGTCTGCTACACTCGCACCCTCTTTTTGTGCCTGTTTAACCTTGGAGTTCATAAACACAGTACAACGGGAGCCAAGGTCAATAGGGTTCTCGGCTAAAAGTGCAACCTTAGCAAAGTCTGCAACCTCATAGTTAAGGGACTTAGCGAAGGTTTCTATAAATGAACCACAACCCGATGAACAGGCTTCGTTAAGCTGAATACCGTCAACTGTGCCGTCTTTTATCTTGATACACTTCATATCCTGACCACCGATATCGAGGATACAGTCTACCTTTGGATTGAAGAAGGAAGCGGCAGTATAGTGGGCAACAGTCTCAACCTCACCCTCATCAAGAAGAAAGGCAGCCTTAAGTAAAGCCTCTCCATAGCCGGTAGAACAGCTTCTTGCTATCTTACAGTCCTTAGGCATGAGTTCATGTATTTCATTAAATGCCTTAATGGAGGTCTTTAGTGGACTTCCGTTATTACTGCTGTAGAATGAATAGAGAAGGGTTCCATCTTCAGCTACAACAGCTACCTTGGTAGTGGTAGAGCCTGCATCTATACCAAGGAAGCATTTTCCGTGGTAGTCAGCGAGATTTCCTTTCTTTACCTCAGCCTTCTTATGTTCAGCCTTAAAGGCTTCGTATTCTTCCTCGCTGTTAAAGAGAGGCTCAAGCCTTGCTACCTCAAAATCCATACTAACCTTGTTGTGAAGAGTATTGTGAAGCTGGGAAAGAGTCGTAGCCTTCTCGTACTTAGAACTCATTGCAGAGCCCATGGCGGCAAATAGATGTGAACCCTCAGGAGCAACTATGTTCTCTGGTCCTAACTCAAGAGTTCTTACAAAGGCAGCCTGTAGCTCAGTAAGGAAGTGTAAAGGTCCGCCAAGGAAGGCTACATTTCCTCTGATAGGCTTACCACAGGCAAGACCGCTTATGGTCTGATTTACAACAGCCTGAAAGATAGAAGCTGCAAGGTCGGGCTTGGTAGCTCCATCATTGATAAGAGGCTGTATATCCGACTTTGCAAATACTCCACAACGGGCAGCTATCGGATAGATGGACTGATAGCTCTTAGCATATTCATTAAGTCCTGCGGCATCAGTCTTTAAGAGGCTTGCCATCTGGTCGATGAAGGAGCCTGTACCACCAGCGCAGATTCCGTTCATTCTCTGCTCGATTCCACCTGTAAAGTAGATGATTTTGGCATCCTCACCGCCTAACTCTATTGCTACATCTGTCTGAGGGGCAAAGGTCTTAAGGGCCGTTGCCACCGCAATAACCTCTTGAACAAATGGGATGTCAAGATGTTTTGAGAGGGTAAGACCGCCTGAGCCTGTTATCATTGCATACACGTTAGCATTGCCACAGGTCTTGATTGCATCGTGCAAAAGAGAAGCGAGAGTCTCCTGAATATTGGCATAATGCCTTTGATAGTCTGAAAAGAGTACTTTCAGATTATCGTCTATAAGAGCAACCTTAACTGTAGTAGAGCCTATGTCTATACCTAGGCGATACTTTGTTTCTGACATAAAATATTCTCCATTCTAAACGAAGACAAGGCATATACAAGCCTTAACTTCGTTGAAATATATTTGACGCAATTAGTTTGAATCCACGATATTATACCACAACGAAAAAAAAAGGACAGTAGAAAAATTTTACAAAAATGTGCTTAATTAGATACATTTTCCCCTAAATATTCACGAAATAGGGAAGAACATAGAATTAACACAAAACTGTATTATTCTATCTTTCGTACATATTTAGTAATTTGTTGACAAGGGTTTTAATAGAATTTATAATAGTATGGTATATCCTATAAGGATATAAGTGTCAAAGATATATAATATGGGATAGACTTGAGTGCTGCTTAGCTTATTATTCTTTGGCATACAAAAAAATAGGAGAATATGATGAATAATTTTCTGGATAAAATGGAAAGAAAGTTTGGCAGATTCGCAATTAAGAATCTCATGCTATACATAATAGGAGTATACATAGTAGGTGCTCTGATATCGGTGGTCAATCCTCTATTTTATATTTCCTATCTTTCATTAAATATTGAAAAGATTATGCAGGGGCAGGTATGGAGGCTTATTACCTTTATACTGGAGCCAATGTCAAGCGTGAGTGGTGGAACTTCACTTGTCTTTTTTTGTATTACACTTTATTTTTATTGGATACTGGGTACGAACCTCGAATATGCCTGGGGTACTTTTAGATTCAATGTTTACTATCTTTCGGGAATTATTTTTAATATAATTGCTGCTATTATCACATACGCAGTGACAGGAGACGGACTATCAGGAATGTACTTCGGACTAAATTACATCAACGAATCCCTTCTTCTTGCGTATTGTGCGATGTATCCTGATTATCAGGTGCTCCTTATGTTTGTTCTTCCTATCAAGATGAAGTACCTCGGTATCTTCTACGGTGCCTTTGTAGTGCTTCAGATAGTGCAGAACGCTGCTGCAGGCAATTTTATGTTTGCGATTGCAATAGTTGTTGCTATGCTTAACTTTATATGGTTTTACTTTTCAACCAAGAATTACAGGCAGAAGATTAATAACAAGATGCGGAGGATGAAGTTCGAATCAAGGAATAAGGCCGGCGAGAGAAGCTTCCGCACAGAAACGGGAATTGCAAGACATAAATGTGCCATTTGCGGTAGGACGGAGCTTGACGATCCAAACCTGGAATTCAGATTCTGTTCAAAATGTGATGGAAACTATGAATACTGCAACGAGCATTTATTTACACATCAGCATATAAAAAAGCAATAGAATTTTCTTTAATAAAATATAAGTGAGGACATTATAATGAGTAAGAAAACAAGCGCTATGTTGGATATTAAGAAGGGAAGGAATCTTGAAAGAAGCCTGACTGCATTTGCAGGCGAGCTTTCCGCAGTTTATGGGAAGGCAGCAATTCTTAATCTCTCAATGAACTATGCAAACTATTTTGTAAATACAAAGGAAAAGGAAACTGATAGGAGCTTTGATGGAGCAAAGAAGAAAATAAATGCTCTCATTAAGTCTGTTATAGTTGAAGGTAAATTTTCTAAGGAGAGCATCGAGGAAGTTGAGAAAATAAGGGAAGAGGTTAAAGAAGGGGTAGATGCAGTAACCGCCTTCTTAAGTGCTTTTGAGAATTTTAACTATGTGCTTTCAAGAAAGCTCCCAAACAAAGAATATGACGGAAAAGAATTTGACACAGATGATGAAGCAAGAAAAATCCTTGCTTTTATCTTTGAGGATGATGACAATATTGCTATCAATTCTAAGATTCAAAGAGTGATATCTGAGCTGCCTGTCAGATATACTAAGGGTAAGTTCTTTGATATCATCGAGAACTCTGTAGACCGCTACACCGGAGGTCAGAAGAAGGCTCTAAAGGCGTTTGCCTATATGGTTAGGCAGGCAGGTATGATTTACGACCTTGACAAGATGCAGAAGCTCTATCCTGATATTGCGGATGAGTTTGAGTATTATAAGAATTATGAATTTGACAAGGCTACAGAAAAGAAGCTTCTCTCTGAGAGTGCTAAGTTAAATGCAGTTATAGCAAGGTGTTCAGACCTTACAGACGACGGTATCTTGGTTATGGAGGTTGTAAATGACCTCTATGCGGTACTGCTTAACTGGAATAATATCGATATGTCAGAAGCAGGGCTTGAAATTGAAATGATAAAGTTTACAAATGAAAGCTTTGCAAATGAAGATATGAGCCTTGATGAATTTGATGTGAAGATGGCAGAGATTTTCTCACAGCTTGAGGGTAAGCTTGAAAGTATATATGATGAGCTTCACAGCTTTGAAGGTACACTTTTTGATGTACTAAACAGATTTGCAAAGGAGGCTTCAGAGTTTAGCTTAGCTGAAAAGTATGATGACCTGCACAAGTGCAGTATCTTAAAGCAGGGCAGCCTTTTTGCAGATCTTACTGACCTCGAAGAGGTTGGAATTGTTGAGATTGCTGACTTGGAGGCACTTAAAGAGAAGCTAAAGGCAGAGTTTGAAAGAATCTTTGAAGAAGTTGACAGAAGCGTAAGGCGTGGGATAATAGCACAGGTAATAGGAAGTGTGCCTGTTTACTTTGGGAATAGAACCGAGGTTATGGATTATATAAGATCATCGCTCGCTTCTTGTAACAGCAGGGAAGAACTCGTGGGAACTATAAACGCAATTACTGAAATTATGTGTGAATAAATGGTGATATAATGATAATAATAGGCGAAACTTTCATTGTGGAAGGACTGATGAAGTCTGACTTGATAAGGGAACAGGTTATAGGTTCCCTTAGGAAGGGGAAGTTTTCGCCTATTGGTGCATTCGGAGTCTTTGAACCACAGAATCCTCACAATCTATATGAGATTATTTCTCTTAATGAGTTCAGGAAGAGTCCCTACCAAAAGGGCTGTTATAAGCTTATTGGACTAACAGGCTCAAAGAAAGAAGCAATTATGCTTGTCGCAAGGCTTTGGCTTAAGAAAGAAAAGCGAAAGAGGTGAGTATAATGGGGATTATCGGTATTTTGCTTGCCATACTAAAAGTTATAGGCCTTGTTTTACTAGGCTTACTGGGACTCCTTCTCCTAATAGCTATACTGTTTTTGTTCGTTCCATTTGTATACAAAATAAGAGTAAAATACGTGGGTAAGCAGTTTGAAGCAGACGGAGAAGTTAGTTTCTTATTTAGATTGTTAAGGGCAAGAGCCATTTATAAAGATGAGCTAAGCTATGAGGCAAAGGCAGCCATTTTTACTCTTATATCAAGTAAAAAAGCTACAGAAACTAATGCAAGAGAGGGTGGAACATCTACTGGGATAACAGAGCCTGAAGCAGATGAGTTAGATACAGGAACAAAGCTAGAGGCAGAAACACGGACACCTAAGGTTACAACAGTAGAACGGGGTACAGAAAAAGGGGAAGGTGGTAAGAAGGAAGAGAGCAAATCAGAATCAGGAAAACAAGAAGATGTTACACAGGTGGACCGTAAACAAGCGGTGTGTGAACAAGTAAATGAAGAAAATAAGGCGAGTAAAAACCTAAAAAGCAAAAAAAATAAAAAAGAAAAAAATAAAAAAACAAAAAAGAAAAAATTAGGTATCTTTGCTAAAATAGAGGAAATAAAAGAAAAGATTGTGGCTAAGTGGACCGCATTTACTGAAACATTTCTTAATCTTAACAATAAAAAGGACGCTGTTTTAAGGTTTATAAATGCAGAGGGCACAGCAGAAGGAGTATTTTATCTTTTAACCCAGTCCAAAATTCTGGTTAAAATGATACTGCCTAAGAAAATAAAAGGCTGGCTCAGATTTGGCACAGGAGATGTATATACTGAAGGTCAGTATCTTACTTATCTTTGCTTTTTATATCCGCTGTACGCCGGTAAGTTTGAGATTATTCCTGAATGGGAGGAAGAAGTGATAGAGGTGGATGCTTCATTTGTAGGAAGAATAAGAATGTTTGCTATGCTTTTAATAGGTTTAAAGCTTTTATTTAGCAAGAAGGTTAAGGCGTTATTAAGGAATTTCAACAGATGCAAAAAGAGTTTTGCTAAGGGTTAAAGGAGGAAGTGATGGCCAGTAATAATTTTGATGAAACAATGGCTGCATTGTTTAAGGGAATGGATGGTTTTATAACCAGCAAGACAGTGGTAGGAGATGCAATTAAATTTGAAGATGGAACGACCATTCTCCCGCTTGTGGATGTGTCTTTTGGTGCAGGAGCGGGAGCCTTTGCCAGTGAGTCGAAGAAAAAGGATAACGGGGTAGGAGCTATGTCAGGCAAGATTACACCCAGCTCAGTCTTAGTCATCAAAAATGGAAATGTAAGGCTTGTTAATATCAAGAACCAGGATACAATAACCAAACTTTTAGACATGATACCTGACCTTTCTGAGAAATTTTCAAAAATGATGAATAAGAATAAAGATGACAAAACTTCTGAGAGCAGTGCAGAAGAAAAGATGCCTGAAACTGAAGAAGATATAGCTAAGATGTTGAACAAATAAACAATAATAACAGAGGTGAAAGAGGTTAAAATGGTTGGTAATCTTACGTTACTTACAGACTTTTATGAACTTACTATGATGCAGGGATATTTTAAGAATAAGAAAGACCCTGTGGTGGTTTTTGATATGTTTTACAGGCAAAATCCTTCGGACAACGGCTTTGCTATAGCTGCAGGCCTTGAACAGGTTATCGATGTTATCAAAAACCTTAACTTCAACTATGAAGATGTGGAATATCTCCGCTCACTTGGTATGTTTGATGAGGATTTTCTTGATTATCTTTCAGGATTTCATTTTACGGGAGATATATATGCAGTACCTGAAGGAACTGTAGTATTCCCTATGGAGCCCCTTGTTAAGGTGGTTGCACCTATCATGCAGGCTCAGCTTGTAGAGACAGTCATACTTAACCTTATCAATCATCAGAGTCTTATAGCTACCAAGGCTGCAAGAGTGTGCTACGCTGCTGAGGGAGACTTTGTTATGGAGTTTGGCTTAAGACGTGCCCAGGGCCCTGATGCAGGCACCCTTGGAGCAAGGGCGGCTGTTATAGGAGGTTGTGCAGGCACAAGTAATGTAATCTGCGCCAAGAAGTTTGGAGTTCCTGTCCTTGGAACCCATGCACACAGCTGGATAATGAGCTTCCCTGATGAATACACTGCATTTAAGGAATATGCCATGCTTTATCCGGGCAATGCAATCCTTTTAGCTGATACCTATGATACTCTGCGCTCTGGAGTGCCTAATGCAATTAAGGTATTTAGCGAAATGAAGGAAGCAGGAATAAAGTTTGGAAAATACGGTATCAGGCTTGACAGTGGAGACCTTGCATATATATCAAAGAAAGCAAGAAAAATGCTTGATGAGGCAGGATTTAGTGATGCAAGCATAGTGGCATCATCTGACCTTGATGAGAACCTTATATCTTCACTTAAGCTGCAAAAGGCAAGCATAGACTCTTGGGGAGTAGGCACTAAACTTATCACAAGTGCGGACTGTCCTGCGTTTGGAGGAGTATACAAACTCGCTGCGATCCAGAAAGAAGACGGATCCTTTGAGCCAAAGATTAAGCTGTCAGAGAATACCTGGAAGATAACCAATCCCGGCGACAAGACCATATTTAGAATATATGACCTTGAAGGCAAGATTAAGGGAGACCTTATCGCATTTTCAGATGAGAAAATATCAGAAGATGAAGAATATATGATGTTTGACCCTATAGAAACTTGGAAAAAGACCCGTTTGATGCCGGGTGAATTCAAGGTAAGAGAGCTTCTTAAGCCGGTGTTTATCAAGGGACAGTGCGTATATACCTCTCCGAGTGTAATGGAGATTAGAGACTATTGTGAGAAGGAATTAAACACACTTTGGGATGAAACCAGACGTCTTGTCAATCCACACGAGGTACACGTAGATTTGACACAGAGACTATGGGATGCAAAGAAAAAGCTTTTAGATAATTACAACAATGCTCTTCAGACCAATAAACAGGTGGCGGAGCTTAAATAGGAGACAGGATGAGGACTATAATAGTAGTTTTGTACTTAGTTATATTTGGTGTGTTTAGCTTATTTGCCCTGCCGTTTCTTTGGCTTGTAGGCAAATTCAATGAGAAATTAAAGCAAAAGATAAGCCAAAGCATAGTAAAATCGGCCTTTGGAAAGATACTATTCATCTCGGGAATTAAGAAGAATGTCATAGGACTTGAGAGGATACCAAAAGATGAGTCGGTTCTCTTTATCTTTAATCACAGAGGTTTCTTTGATATAATCCTCGCCTACTATACAGTACCTGTGCTTGCTAGCTTTGTTTCAAAGAAGGAAATAGCCAAGGTACCCGGACTTAGAGTATGGATGAGAAATATCAAATGTGTGTTCTTAGACAGAGAGAATCCAAGAGAGGGTATAAAGGCAATACTTAAAGGTATTGAGAATATCCAAAGGGGTACCTCGATGTTTATTTCCCCGGAGGGAACAAGAAACAGCGGGGAGGGACTTCTTCCGTTTAAACCGGGCAGCCTTAAGATGGCTGAAAAGGCGGGATGCCCTATAGTTCCTGTTGCCATAACCAATTCTGACAAGGTATTCGAGGACCATCTGCCTTGGATAAAGAGTAATCGGATGACTATAGAATACGGAGAACCAATTTATATTCACGAGCTCTCTAAGGAATCAAGAGCGGAACTTCTTGAGTTATCAAGAGAAGAGGTCCTTAAGCTCTATGAGAAAAACACACAACTGGCACTATAAAAAAGTTAAAAACTGGATATTTATTACATGCCAAAAATCCTTTATCATATAACCACTAAAGAGACTTATGCTTTAGGGAAGAAAGGAGTTTTGATATGAATAATGTAGGCAAAGAAATGGTTAAAACAGGTACGGATAACAGGGTAAAGAAGCTTGCCTTGGCTGCACTTTTTGCGGCCTTATCCTATATAGGTTTTCAGGTATTTAGATTTGATATACCTGTAGGTACAGAGAAGACTGCATTTCACCTTGGTAATACCTTTGTGGCACTTGGCGCACTCTTCATAGGAGGAGCCATGGGTGGCTCAGCAGGAGCTGTAGGACTTACCATAGCGGATCTTACGAGCGGTTACGCTACAAGTGCACCAAAGACCTTTATACTTAAGCTTCTTATCGGTCTTATCGTAGGGCTTGTAGCACATAAGGGGTTTAAGATTAATGAAATAGTCGAGAAGAAGAAGCTCGTACTTGCTACAGTTTGTTCAGCATCCTGCGGTTTGCTTTTCAACATAGTAGCAGATCCTCTTGTAGGATATTTCTACAAACAGTATGTGCTTGGGCTTCCACAGGAAATATCAGAAGCATTTGCCAAGATTTCAGCTCTTACAACCTCTGTAAATGCTGTAGCTTCGGTTGTATTTGCAACTGTTCTGTATCTTGCGCTTAGACCTGTCCTTAAAAAGGAAGGATTTTTACACTAAAAATTGGCATTTGCCAAATGAATGTATGCCCCCAATCTCATCATTTAATAAAAGAGCTGTGTGCTTTCGCACACAGCTCTTGGTATAGGAGGATTTGTAGGCATCTATGGTAAAAATAGGTTATCTTTATCCATACTTTTAAGTATTATACTGTATTCCCTTTCATCTAAGTCATAAAGTTTTGCTACCCTATGGTCTAATTCGTTATAAAGCTTAATAGTCCTAAAGGCATCAGCCTTGACACCAAGTCCCAGTATCTTGTCAACAACTTCAATTATCTTTTCCTGCTCGGAAACTCCCACCACAGGTATAGGAATCCTCTCAATATGTGACCTAAGAACCTTCACCGAGTCAAACATCTTCCTAAAGTAAAACTGAGCTATCCTCGAGTTTAATATTCCCATCACGTACTTGATAAAAAGCCCCGGAATCTGAGGTATGAGCACATTACAGCTATTTAGAGTAAGAGTGTTTTTATTGTCATAAGCCATAACTATCTGGTTGCAGATGAATCTATATATCAGTTTTTCCTTAACTCTGTAATTCTCAGTTGGAGCAACCTGTTGATAAAGTTCCGGCTTAAACTCTATATATCTGCCGGAGTTTTTTGACTTGAACTTAAATACATTGCTGCCACTAAGTATCTGCTCGTTTTTATCTGTCTTCTCATCAGTTATAAATCTCTTGTTATCTCCGGTAATTATACCGAGTGCAAAGGTGGACTGCCCGGCTAGTGTTGTATGTAAGGTAGTATCTTCTATCTTTTTTATTATAAGATATTCCTCATCAGTTGTATTGAAAGTGCAGTAGTCTGCATTAAATCCCCTCTCGATATCGATTGTATACTCTCTCTTTTCTTCCTTAACCCTCATACCCAAGGATGAAAATGGAAAACCAGTGTACTTCATCTGCAATATCACGCTAGGACAGTGCACATTATCAAAGGTTTTACTAAGGAATTCAATATAGTCAAAGGAGCATTTTTCTAAGATTAATTTTCTTATCGGTGTATGTGATCTCACATTCAATATAGCGTGAGGCAGGATGAATGAAAGGGTTCCGCCTGTTTTTAGGTTCTTAAGCGCCTGTTCAATAAATATATCGTAGGATTCAATGGATAAAGTAGTTGCACATTCAAATTTATCACGAAGCTTAAGCTTTTCTTCGTGCGAATAATGATAGCCCCAAGGTGGATTGCCGAGGATGTAGTCAAACTTCTTGTTTATTGGAAAATAGAGATAATCCGCCTCAGTAATATGGTCATAAATAAGCTTGCTATCGCTTACCTTATATCTTAGGGCATAGTTTATTCGCGCAAGCTTCACGCTCAGGCTGTCAATGTCATTGGCATAAACATTTTTATAGTCAAAGCAGTCAGGAAGATGTAAAATGAAGTTTCCTGTGCCACAGCAAGGATCCATTATCTTCTTGCTTTCCATCTTATCCGTGAGAATCAGGTTGTCACAGAGCCTTTTTGCTACCTTTGAAGGAGTATAATAGCAGCCCTGAAACTTCCTGTCTCTTGAA
>NZ_DBHIEC010000022.1:0-32086 GCF_057250765.1 Catonella sp. | reverse complement strand
TAAGACATCGACCGCCTCTTCATATACATATTCGGTCTCAAAAAGTTCAGGATAATCATCTGCGATATCCTCAATTCCATCCACCCCGTATATAAGGTCGTCTATCAAGAATGAATATGGAAGACTTGCGTACTCATTATTTAAGAAGGCTTTAAGTGCAGGGGAGTCCATCTTCTCGCCAAGTCTTGAAAGCATTAACTTTACGGCGCAGTCTGCGAGGATTGATAATAAAATATCGGTGCTAACTTCAATTTTATTTTCATTTACTACACCTAAGATATAGCGAACAGGCTCCAAATTTACAGAATCCCCCGGTATATACGAGTCATATAGGCTGATTCCGGATACAAAGGACTTGTTTCTTCTGCTTTTAAGAGCAGAATTATCACCATTTGCAATATCAAATTTAAGACTTTGAACATATTCTATAGAGAAATGCGTCGTACCTGATTCTACAGGGATGAGCTTGCCAAGCTTTACCCAGTTCTTTGCAGTTGCCTCTGAAATAGATAATTCCCTACATACATCAGCCAGAGAAAGCATGTTTGTGCTAGAATTCATTTTCATCTCAAACCTCCCCCCATATCAAGCCGGTATCCATGTCAAAACTAATATCAGTTCCTAATCTTATTATAGTCTTTAAAATGACAATTGTCGATATAAATATAATATTTTAAATTTCTGATACCGGAGGCAAATACTTTTGACATCCACATCAATTGATATATACGTTTGTGATATAAATAAAAGTTACAATCAAATCAAAAACAACTTAAATGTTGTATCGAAAATTACCGATTATAAAGACAAATTACCAGTTACATTGAAACCAAAATATATGTACTCTCTCAGAATATCTGTCACAAACTAGATTTAAAATGAGACTTCAAAGGAGAGAACGGGATAAGACGGGAAAGGCAGAGATAACAAGGGATAGAGCGAATTTAACGGAGACAATTTTAAGAGTTTGTGACAGCAATAATGAGAAAAACGGTCAAAATTTCATTTCAGTTTTTGAGATGATGAAAAATAAGAGGATAATCGGCTGAAAGCGTTGATAATACAGCGTTTCGAGTTGATTATCCTATTTTTTTGCTTTTTCCCGATATCCGAAAGTAGGTGACAAATCGGAACGCGTGCGGAAGTGTGCGAACGGAGCGTGCGAGGTGTGATTTTAGCGTGCGAAAACGAGAGGGCAAAGGGCGAAAAGCCCCTGTTTATAAGCGTTCGAGAAAAGGAACGCTAAAAAGGGGAAGCGTGCGAAAATGAGGGAAAATAGGTTAAAAAATGGGGTGGAGCAATCGGACAAAATAGCACTTTTAAAAATGGATGTCACTTTGGCTTATTTTCAAGGTTTTCAAAGGATTTTTAATAAAAATACTTCAACATGGCAAAGTGACAAAGTTTAAAGAATAATAGTATATTTATGCCTATAAAATGTATAAATATACTATTATATACATTTATAACTAAACTTAAATAACTAAAAAAATTAGGCTATATCAGAGGATATTCCATCTTCTCCTAAATAGGAGAAGTTTGCCATTTTTTTGTTTTGTTTTTGTGCCTTAATCTGAGCAATAGCTAGTAGTTCAAGTTTATCATCTTCAGACATGTATCTAAATAAATCAATTAGCTTAATCTCAAGGTTATCTTCGATATCTGAAGTTTCTTTGTTAGCGTTATTATTTTCATTAGGCTGTTCTCCAGTTAAAAGCCACTCCATAGAACATCCTAAAATCTTTGACAGTTCTAGTAGAGCAGATGAGGAAGGTAAATACTTACCATTTTCGATACAGCTTAAATTACCAGAAGATATAGAGGTTTGCTCCTGAATTTGAAGTTGAGTTATCCCCTTTTCTCTTCGCTTGTTTTTAATTCTTTTACCTACACTTAAAGCTTCCATAATCCTCCATATTCTTAGATAACTAATAAAAATCTCAGATAACTAAAAAAAATACTTGCTTTTCTCAGATATCTGAGATATAATAATTTTAGAGTTTATTTCTAAACTCAAAACGAACATAAAATAACACAAAAAAACAACTTAGGCAATATCTAAACAGCCGTTCGGCTAGTGGGTTCCCACAATGGGGATATAACAAAAGGCAGTTATGACTTCCATAATGACAATACTTAGGGTAGTGAGCGAGTACCAGTCGCAGCTACCCGATAAAGTAAAATCAACCAAGCACAACCTTATTGTTATTCTCAAAATAGTTGTTATAAAAGCCTAAGTTATTTTAACACAAAAAATGATTTAAAGCCACAGGTTGAGCATTGCTATATTGCTCAAATTAAAATTACAGAATTATAAAAAGATAAGCGGTGAGGTGATGTTATTGAGGAAAGGAGCGAAGTATAGGGAGTATACAAGCTTTGGAAAGGCGATTAAAAAGGCTCTGATTGACAAAAATATGACGGCAGCAGAGTTAGCTGGGAGATTAGGAATTAAGCCACAGTATCTGAACAGTATCATACATGGTGTTGTGATTACTGAAAAATATAAGAAAAAAATTATTGAGATACTGGACTTAGCAGCTTGAAAGGAGTGTTGAATGGCTGAAATATTAGTAACACTTAAAGAGGCTGCTGAAATAGAAGGTATAAGATATAACAGCCTTGTTCAGAGAATAAAGAGAAATACAGAAACATATAACATTTCTAAGAAAACTGTAACAAGCGGAGTTAAAGCTAATACTTTGATTGCCCTATCTTCCCTATCACCCAAAGCAAGAGCAGCATACGCTGAGAGGGTGAAACTTAAAAAACTTGCAGAAAAAGGAGACAGTGATAAGGCTGAGTCTAAAAAGGAAGAAAAGCCCTGGTATGTGGATACCGATGTAGACTGGTTTACGGAAGTACATAAGAAGGAATACTACAAGGCTATGGAGCTTGGCAACATCATAAGGGAGTTTCTTGATTATGACGAAGCCGGAAGGACTGAGTTTGCTGACACCTTTGCAGCCGAAAGACTGGGAAAGGACAAGAGGACACTTTACAGGTATACCAAGGCTTACCTTACAGCTTCCGCCTGGGCAGACAGACTTCATAAGGAAGACGGTGGGAATTATGAGTGTTTCAAAGTACTTTGTCTTTGCAGAAAGCCGAAAAATGCCGGAACATTTCCAAGCTTTACTCCGGAAGTAAAGCAGGCTATTAAAAATATATGGTTTAATGAGGACTTTGCACGAAACCAAGGTACGAGGGAAATGCTTTATGACAAGCTTACGGCACTAAAGAACATCAACAACTGGGAGAAGCTTCCAAGCTACCAGTCGGTGACAAGGTATATAAGCTTTCTTATGGAAGACGAGAACATGCGTAATGCCTGGTATCTTGCAAGCAGGGGAGAGCGTGAATACCGCGGAAATGTAATGGTTAAGGCAGAAAGAAACACAAATGAACTTAAGGTAATGCAGGTGCTGATGGGTGACGAGCATACCTTCGACTGCTGGGTATCATATAAGCACCCTAACGGAAAGGTTACGGCAGTAAAGCCTAAACTTGTTGCCTGGGTAGATATAAGGTCAAGGATGATACTCGGTGATGTGATGTGTAAGGATGCCAACAGCGAAACGCTGAAAGAGTCACTGTTAAAAATGCTTTACCACGATGCCGGAAGCGTACCGCAGTACATCTACATTGATAACGGTAAGGACTACACTTCAAAGCGTATGACAGGTTTTGCAAGAAATGACAGGCAGAGGGCACACTTTGATGATGCCACAGAGGGATTTTACAAGTCCATAGGCATAGAGGACTACCACAGGGCACTTCCTTACTATGCCTGGACTAAAGGACAGGTTGAGAGATTCTTTGGAACTGTCTGCAAAAAGTTTGTAAGGTGGTTTAAGAGTTACACCGGAACTCTTACAGGCTCAAAGACTTCAGATAAGATAAGTAAGGACATAAACGGAATGCTTGAAAGGGGAGAGCTGCTTACCATAGAGGAGTTTTATGAGAAGTGGCAGAACTGGGTAAAGGAAGTCTATGCGGTAAGCGTGCAGGGAGGTCTTAAGGCACAGGGCGAGAAGTACACTACCCCTCTTGGCTGCTTTGAAAATGCTGAAAGATATATGAAGGCAGTACCGCCTAAGAGCTATGCTACGCTTCTTATGATGAAATCAGAGAGAAGGCTTGTAAGAAATGTAGGAGTAAAGGTTGGAAGCCTTACCTACAGATCTGATGACCTCTGCCAGTATATAGGGCAGCATGTGGATATCAAGTATGACATTCACGATATGCAGACAGTCTACATATTTAAGAACGGAAAGCAGGTATGTGAGGCTTATGCCCAGGAGCTTATGACCTTTGTAAGCCCGGACGGAGTGGAGCAGGATGCATTAAAGGAACATCTTGGCAGACAGAAGAGACAGCTTAAGAGAGACAGGGAACTGCTTAGAGAGGCTAACATTCCTTTTGAAGAGTTAAATGCCGGATATGTCGGATTTTCTTCCACAGTAGGCGGAATTGACCTGATGATAGGAAAGAAGCCTGAAAAGAAGGAAATAAAGAATAATGTTGTATCTCTTCCAAAGGATAGCACTTATAAGAATGGATTCAGGAAGCAGGAAGACAGTAACGGAAATGACTACATTAACAGAAAGGCTGCAGAAGCATTAAGGGACTTAAAGGCTTTGTAGCAAAAAATTAGAAAGGGGACTTGTTATGGTGGCGGAACAGCTTTATACAGAGGAGAGGGAACTTAAGGATATTGTACAGGATATTCTTTCCCAAATGGACATAACCAAGGCAGAGCTTGCTGAAAGGCTTTCGGAAATGGGAGAAGTCAGGTATACAAGGTCTACCATAAGCAAATATTTATCAGGAAAATATGACTCTAACCCGGAAGGGATTGAGGCAGCACTTTGGGAGTTTGTACACAGCGTTGAAGGAGATGAGCAAAACAATGGAACAGGCTTGAGGTCAAAGACTGAATACTTTGAGTCTGCCGATTTTGTAAATACTTTAGGTATATGCCGTTCCTGCCAGGAAGACATGGCTCTTGGGATTGTGGTTGCAAAGTCCGGATACGGCAAGACACACAGCTTAAAGAAATATGCCAAAATGCCAAGAGTTGCCTACATAGAGTGTGACGACACCATGGCATGTCGTGACCTTGTAGAGGCGATAGAAAAAGAGATAGGAATGCCACAGGGGGCAGGAGGCACTATATGGAGCAGGGTGAACCGCATAAGGGACTTCTTTAACACAAATGAAGGCTATCTGCTTATCATTGATGAAGCCGACAAGCTGATAAACAAGTACACCCAAAAGAAGATGGAAATAATAAGGGGAATATATGACCAGTCAGATGTCGGCATAGTTGTTGCAGGAGAGCCAAGGCTTGAAGCTGAAATAAAAGGCAATCTTGTACGCTTTGCAAACAGGATGGACTTTTATTATAAGCTTAAGGGGCTTACAGAACAGGAAGTAAGAGATTACCTTTACGGCTATGAGATAGACGAGCAGGCTATGAATGAGTTTATGCTCCGGGCAAGGAACAACCAGACAGGATGTTTCAGGCTTCTTGACAGGACACTTACAAACGTGCTCCGTCTTATGAAGGAAACAGGAGAAAAGAGGATAACCCTTAAAGTAATGAGGGAAGCAAGCGGAATGATGATGTTATAAGAAGGGAGAACGGTTATGAAGAGAAGAATGATAATACAGCTTGAAGGAAGCAGTGAGACAATAAACAAGCTTGAAAGGATTTTCACACAGTCAGCAGTAGGAATGGCAGGAGAAGGCGGACTTAACGGTTATGTAATAACAAAAGAGAACATAGCCGAAAAAGGCGAAATACTAATCCCTGATTTTATTAAGAAAAAGCATGGTCTTTCAAAGGAGGCGGTCTGATTGTATGAGCCAAGCATAAAGATGTTATGGGGAATTGCAAAAAGTAAAGAACTTTCAATGTCTGATGATGACCTGCATGAGTTTGTGTATGGACAGACAGGAAAGTCAAGCATTAAGAAACTTACAAGACGGGAGCTTTCCCTTGTAATAACAGCTCTTGGAAACCTTAAGGATATGGCAGGAGGAAAGAAAAAGCCCGGCAATCCTGTCACAGAGGAACAAAGAAAGAAGCTTTACATACTCTCAAGAAGGCTTGGATGGAAGGATAACAGGCGGATAAACGGAATGGCTAAGAGGATGTTTAAGGTTGACCGCATTGAATGGCTTGACTATACACAATGCTCCAAGCTGATTGAAGCCCTTAAAGCCATGCTTAAGAGGGAAGGAGAGAAGGGATGAAAGATGGGAGCATTAAGCTGAACCTGATAAATGGCAGGGTTTCAATGGAGTGTGGGCAGGCAGAGCTTGAAGCAGTTGCAGTTATGTGTGGGGCAATGCAGGCACTGCTTGCATATGAATGCTACAGGAGATTTGATAATGTGGATGATGTAAGAAACTATATGCTTGATCTTCATCTTAGTGCCATGGATGACTTTATGGCATCTGTGAAAAGAGGTGGAATAGATGACCAAAAGTGAGATAAAAGAGAAGGCTAAAATAAAAAAGATACTACAGGCAAAAGGACTCCTTCCACCGGACAAGAAGAGGCTGAACCGGAAGAAGTTTATAGATGAAGCCAGGGAAGAATGGGAAAAAAGAGATTTAGGCTGCATTTTGTGGGATTATTACATCCAACAGGCACTTATCTGGATGACTTCTTATACTGATATGAACCTGAGGCCTTCCCCACAGGCAGTTGGAGCTGCCAAGGTATATAAAATTGCACTAAAGCTTAAAGAGTTTGAAGAAGAAAAGAGAGAGCTTGGAGAAACTAAGTATAAATTAAAAGAGGTTTATGAGAGCCTGAAGGACATTATGGAAGCATAGGAGGGCTTATGAAAAAAATATGCTTTGTATGTGACTTCTGCGGTAAGGAAATCACCGGGGAAGGTATGAGGCTTATAAGAGTATCATTTGAAAAAGATGGAACCTTCACAGAACCGGATAATGCTTGCGAGTTTCATTTCTGTAAGAAGTGCAATGCAAGTCTTATGGCTGAACTTGATAAAGCTGAGTATGTTAAGACTAAAAATAAAGCTTTGGGTATCAAGAATAAGGAAAAAAGC
The DNA here is from genome assembly GCF_057250765.1 of Catonella sp. Taxonomy (NCBI): domain Bacteria; kingdom Bacillati; phylum Bacillota; class Clostridia; order Lachnospirales; family Lachnospiraceae; genus Catonella; species Catonella sp. The sequence continues at coordinate 24,998 of NZ_DBHIEC010000022.1, read as the reverse complement.
CCGGACAAAAGTTCAGGAAAAAGACTTGATGCAGGTAAAGTGATGGCACTGAGTAAAGCCGGGTGGAGCAATGAAAAGATAGCCGAGGAAATGAAGGTAACGGAAGAACAGATTTATAAGTGTATATATTATCAGAAGAATAAACAAAGCAAGTCACAGACTGGAAAGGAGAATAATGAGGAATAATTACAAGAAAGTATCAAGCCATGGTTCAATCAACATACCTGTTGCTATGAGAAGGGAGATGGGACTGCAGGGCGGTGATCCTATGGAGGTATCAAAGGAAGAGGATAAGATAGTAATAAGACCGTATACACCGCGCTGCTTAGCGTGTGAGGGTACAGAGGAGGTTGTTCAGTATCTTGGCATAAATATCTGCAAGAAGTGTGTGGCAAAGGTACTTGAAAAGATGAAGGGAGAGGCATAATGGCAGCTATAAAAGAAATGACAACAAAAGAGCTTGTAAACGAGGCTGTAAGGCTTGACAGGGAACTTAAAACAAGTAAGAAAACACTTGATGACGTAAAAGCAGAGCTGCAGGCAAGAGGGCTTAAGGACATAGAGGACAGAAATATCAAGTTTGTAAGGTATTATGCAAAAGATGGAAGTGTATCGGTACTTGATGCGCAGAGTATGGACGTTATAAATGTTGACAGGCTTAAAGAGGTACTTTCCGAGGGTGTGTGGAAGTCAAAGGTTACTGAGGAAACAAAGACAACCTATAAATATGACAAGACTCTTGAAAAAATGCTTAAAGCAGCCTTTACAGGTGACTACAGCTTTGAGACAAGCCTTGAGGACTTCCTTGATACTATGCAGGATAAACCGGATGACAAACAGAAGAAACTTCTGCTTAAAAAGCTTAAAGGCGAGTATGTAGCTGATAGGAAAACACTGATAAGCGTATTCGGACATGGTGAGGAAGAGACCGGATATTTTGATGTTGAGTTATGGCACATCTACAAAATAAAGAACGGAGAGCTTATAAAGAGCTTCCTTGGCAGTGAACAGGTTGAAAAGGCAATAGCCGGAATAAGAAACTGCCTTATAGTGGATTCAAAAACAGGAATAACGGTTGATTATGATAAGGAGGATAAATAGATGACAGATATATCAAGCGAGGCAAAAAAGGCAGGACTTAATGAGCCTGTTAAGAACATTGATGAAATGACAGAGGATGAGCTTATGACATTCAGGAACTCATTTAATCCTGATATGATGGGCTTTGATGGAACAGAAGGCATTGAAGAGGATACGGAAGATACAAAAGGAAATGGTCTTATAACGGAAGGAGACATGAATGAAGAAGATTAATAAGCTGCTTACAAAGATAAACTTTTCAGATGCCAACAGAAAGCCGGGACAGATTAAATACATAGTAAAGCATTACTGTGGAGCTGAAGGTGATGCAAAGGCAAACTGCAGATACTTTGCCACCGGCTACAGGGGAGCAAGTGCTCACTACTTTGTTGGTTACAGCGGTGATATATGGCAGTCCGTAGAAGATAATGACATAGCATGGCACTGCGGAGCAAGGGCATATAAGCACCCTGAGTGCAGGAACACAAACTCCATAGGCATTGAGTTCTGTGTGAAAAAAGATAAGGACGGACGGTGGTACTATACGGAAAAAACAAAGGCTGCAGGGCTTGAACTGATTAAATACCTTATGGATAAGTATGGAATTGATGAAAACCATGTATTAAGGCATTATGACGTTACCGGAAAGATATGCGGTGAGCCTGATGTAAGAAACAACGGCAAGGAATGGGAGAAGTTTAAGAAAGACATAAAAGGGCATGGCAGGAAGGCAGGAGCCCCGGAAGATAAAAAGGGAGAAGCTTCCAAGTCTGGAAATAAAACCAATGACACAGGACATATCGAGTTTAAGGTAAAGACTACCTGTGACAATCTTAACATAAGGCTTGGCGCAGGTGTGGAGTACAAGGTAGTAGGAGCAATCAATGAAAAGGAAGGAAGCAAGAAGCTCTACACCATAACAGCTACAAAGAACGGCTGGGGAAGACTAAAAGGCGGTGCAGGGTGGATTGCACTTGCCTACACCAAAAAGGTGGAATAGGGCAGAAAGGGGATATAAATGGATAAGAAACTTCTTGATGAGCTTATGGCAGATGTAAGACCGGAAGACCTTGACGAAAAGAACCGGGCAATATTTGAAATCATAGGCATTGAGGCAATGAAAAAGCTTTTTGACCTTAGAAGAGGTGACAACCTTTATATTCCCAAGCCTGAAAAACTTATTATGCAGGCAAGAAACAGAAGGATAATAAAAGAGTACAGGGAAGGCACTACAATAAGCTTCATTGCAAAAAAGTATGACCTTACAGTGCAACACGTATGGAGAATTGTAAAAGAAGAACCTATAAAAGGGCAGATATCAATAGAAGATTATATGAAAAGTGCAGACCATTAAGGTCTGCACAATTCGTCAAGAGTGACTGAAAGGGCATCAGCGAGCTTAATAAGGGTTGACACCCTGCCGTCCCCTCTTTTCTCAAGGTCTTCTATTGTACGCACAGGCACACCTGAAAGCCTTGAGAGTTCCGCTACAGAAAGACCTTTTTCAAGTCTTATCTTTCTAAGGTTCATAAGCTCCTCCTAAAAAAGTTTAATACATAGCAGTACAAGCAGGGCAAAAGGCATTATAAAAAGCACAAGACGGACTAAAAGCTTTACCATTTCCTTTATAAGTTCTTTCATGCTTGCATTGTCGGGGGATTGGTGTTATATTTTAGATAAGGTACAGGGGCTTTCGCCCCCGTCCCTTATCTAAGGGAGTGGATGAGGAAGAGTATCACACCGGCCAGTGAAGATATTTTCCAGGCAAGCTTAACGAGTTCATCGAGCAACTTGTTAAGCTCTCTTGCCGCTTCCGTCATCCTACGGATTGTATCCCTCAACTTTTTCACCTCCTTTCTATGGTTTAATTATACCACGCAAATGCGTGGAAGTCAAGCATAAATTCCCTATTTTATCATATTTTTTTAATATTTTTATCCAAAACAGGTTTTTATTTTCCTTTGAATTATAAGGTTAAATGAATAAATGTAGAATGAGCATACAGCAAAAAGCTGTATGCTTATTTTATTTTAAACTGAAAAGGAGGAAATTATGACAGAAGCATTGACAAAGTTAGGTATTCAGGATGTAACTGCACTTTTGGGAGTGTTTATGGCTTTTATCGGAGCCTGTGCTTTTGCAGTATCCATTGTGGTGGAGGGGCTTAAGAGCATTGAGGCAGTAAACAGGATTCCGACTAAGCTTACCTGCTACATTGTAGCCCTTATACTCACTCCGCTTGCATTTGTGGCACTTATGGCATATTTACACAAGCCTGTTGAGTGGTTTAGCGTGTTTGCATCTTTTCTTGCAGCCTTTGTAGTTGCAAAGGTCAGCATGGGCGGATGGGATGATGTTATGGAGCTTATGGATAAGATGTTTAAGAAGAAAGGGTGATTTATGAATTATGTAATAACCTTTCAAAATGTAATGGCTGCTTTTATAGCAATAGGCGGCAGTATTTTCATTTTTTTTGTCAAAAAGTGGTTCGCTGATATGGAAAAAAAGGACTTGGAGCTTCTTGTTAAGCTTGAGTCCGGAAACAAAGACATAAAAGACCGCATAGAAAAAAATGATGCCAAGACCAATGAGAGAATAGACCGTCTTGAAGAAAAGACAATAAGGGACATTGAGGGCATTAAACAGGAAATAAACGATATTAAGGGAGACTTTGCCACTACCTTTGTACTGAGAGAGGACTTCTTCCGCTCAATGAATGCGGTGGAGGATAAGGTAAAGAGCATTGATTCAAAAATTGACAGACTGCTTTTAAGGGAAGGGAAGTGAAATAATTGACAGATACGGAAATGGCAGAGGTAAGCCGCAACAAAGCAGTAAGGGGCTATATAATCAGGTGCCTTGTAAAGGGCTTTAACAACGCTGCACTTACAAGACAGGTTTCAAATTCCCTTATGGCTTCAGGTCTTATCATTTCCCCGGACATAAGCAAGTATCTTGATTACCTTAACGGAGCAGGCTACATAGAGTTTACCCAGGATAAGGTAACTGCTTATACCGCGTATTCAAAGGACGCGGTTGTTAAGCTTACTAAAAAAGGCATTGACCTTGTGGAGGGCACGATAGAAGATCCGGGAGTGGATGTATGATATGGGAAGAACAAGAAACAGGATAAGCTCAAAGATTGATGAGCTTCCGGAAGAGATAAAAGTAAAGGTTGACACCATGCTTGCTGACATTTCAAACACATACGTAGATATAGCGGAGTTTTTAAAGTCTAAAGGCTTTGATATATCAAAGTCAAGTGTCGGCAGGTATGCAAACCGGAGCAACGCATTAATAAACAGAACCCTTGAGGCTCAGGCTCAGATGGACAGGTTTGTAAAGGCAGTAAGGGAAAATCCGGATGCGGACTATACCGAGGCAGCAATTCTTCTTACTATGAACGGACTTGTAAACAAGGTAGCAACGGCAGAGGAAGAGTTTGACACTATGCCTCTTGATAAGGCAGGAAGGCTGATTGCTTCACTTTCAAGGACAAAGGTCTATAAGGACAAGGTAAGACAGGAAATGAAGAAAAAGGCAGACCTTGCTTTTAAGGAAATGGAAGCTGAAATGATGAAGACTATAAAGGGCGATGCAATGCTTGCTGAAAACCTTAAGGAGATACTTAAGGCTGCAAAGGAAAGGATGCTTTCTGATGATTGACATTGATAACTGGCTTTATGAAATGGAGCAGGATGAAGACAGTGATAAAGCTTCAGGAGAAAAATACCAGAGGGAGCTGTTTAGGGATTATGTGTTAAGAAATAATGACAGACTTCCAGAAAGAAAGGCACTTCTTGAAAGATTTGAAAAGGGTGAACAGCTTACCGGAGAGAAGGGATTAAGAAGACTGCTTGCAGCATTTGACCTTTCATACTTTGGCAGAGCCTATCTTCCACACTACTTTACAAGAAAGTCCCCGGCTTTCCATGAGGAGCTTGACCGTGTATGGACTGACGGAGTCATGAAGGGAAAAAATCCGGTAGAGAACAGTAAGGAGATATCCGGGCTAAAGGGTTCAAGAAATGTGACGGCAGCTCCAAGAGGACATGCAAAGAGTACAAACCTTACCTTTAAGGACACGCTGCATGCAATCCTTTATAAGTATAAGCACTACTGTATTATCATATCCGACTCAACGGAACAGGCGGAAGGCTTTCTTGAGGACATTAAAACAGAGCTTGAGGACAATGCAGCCATTAAGGAAGACTTTGGAGAACTTAAGGGAGACAAGGCCTGGAGAAGTGGAGTGCTTCTTACAAAAACTGACATAAAGGTTGAAGCAATAGGCTCAGGCAAGAAGATAAGGGGAAGGAAGCACAGAAACTGGAGACCTGACCTTATAGTGCTTGATGATATTGAAAATGATGAGAATGTAAATACCCCAGAACAGAGAAGAAAGCTTAAAAGCTGGTTTGAAAAGGCTGTATCAAAGGCAGGAGACACATATACGGACATTATGTATATAGGTACGGTACTGCATTATGATTCACTTTTAAGTAACGTTCTTAAAAACCCAAGATATCACGCAAGGAAATACCGGGCGGTGATATCCGAGGCAGTGGACACAAAGCTGTGGGATGAATGGGAAAGCATATACATCAATCTTTTTGATGAAGACCATGAGGCAAATGCAAAGACATTCTTTGAGGCAAACAGGGAAGAAATGCTTGGAGGCACTGAGGTATTATGGGAAGACAAGCTGTCATATTATGACCTTATGGAGATAAAAATAAGTGAAGGAGCTGCTTCCTTTAACTCAGAACTTCAAAATGATCCGGTTGATCCTGATAATGCGACCTTTAATCCTGAATGGTTTGATTACTACGAGCCGGAACTTGTGGACTTTAAGAGCAGGGACTTTATATTCATAGGTGCAAACGATCCGTCACTTGGAAAGAATAAGAAATCAGATACAAGCTCAATTATCAACCTGGCACTTAACCTTACAACAGGATATATGTATGTGGCTGATGCATCCATAGAAAAAAGAAAGCCGGACATCATTATAGAGGATATCTTTGAAATGAGCAGAAGGCTTAAAAGGGATTACGGTGCAGGCTTTTACAGGTTTGGAGTGGAAACTGTACAGTTTCAGTATTACTTCAAGGAGGCAATGGCAGCAAGGTCAGCCGAGACAGGCGAGTATCTTCCGATTGATGAAATCACAAATACCGTAAATAAGGTTTTAAGAATTGAGTCACTCCAGCCGGTTATCAAAAATAAATACCTTAAGTTTAACAGGGAGCATAAGACACTGTTAAGACAGCTTGAAGAGTTTCCGTTTGGAAGGAATGATGACGGTCCGGACGGACTTGAAATGGCAGTAAGACTTGCCCATGCAGTAAAGCCTGCTGTAGGAAACGGAAAGTATATCAGCCTGTTTAAGCGTAAATTGAAGTTTGGAAAAGGAACATATTAGGAGGTAGGAGACTTTGAAGAATAAAGAAAAGAAGGCGGTTCCTGCCACCGGAAGATACAGACCTGTTACTGAGAGGCTTATTCCAAGAGAATACTCAGACAGAAGCTCATACTATCCTTCAAACGGTCTTACACCAAGGAAGCTTGCAAGGATATTTAAGGCTGCTGACCTTGGAGATGTGTCGGAGCAGATGGAGCTTTTTGAGGAAATGGAAGAAAAAGAACCTCATCTTTTCTCACAGCTACAGACTAGAAAGCTTGCTGTGTCAGGTCTTGACTGGGAAATACAGCCGTTTAGTGATGATGAGAAGGACAAAGAGGTAGCTGAATTTGTCACAGAACAGCTAAAAGGCATTGAAAGCCTGGATGAAGTCTTTACAGACCTGCTTGATGCCATAGGCAAAGGAATAAGCGTGATGGAGCTTATCTGGGGAACTGACAGGCAGGGGATGAACATACTTGAAGGCATAGAGTACATACATCCTAAAAAGCTTGTATGGGATTCCCTTACAGATGAAATGAAGATATGCACCGCAGCATTTCCTTCCGGTATGAGCCTTATTAATAATAAATTTGTGATTCATAAATATAAGGCAAAGTCAGGATTTTCAAGCAGAAACGGAATACTTAGAGTTGTGGCATGGATGTATTTGTTTAAGAACTACGGAGTAAAGGACTGGATAGCTTTTTGTGAGGTCTTTGGAATGCCGTTAAGGCTTGGCAAATACGGGCAGACTGCATCAGAGGATGACAAGAAGGCTCTTATGGAAGCCATATACAGTCTTGGAAGCGATGCGGCAGGAATTGTACCTGATTCTACAGTAATAGAGTTCATAGAAAGCAACAAGACTTCAAGTGCTGAAATATACGAAAAGCTTGCAAGATACTGCGATGAACAGATAAGCAAGGCTGTACTTGGGCAGACTCTTTCATCTGATTCAGGGGGAGGCTCTTATGCCCAGGGAAAGGTACACAATGAAGTAAGGCATGATCTTACGGTTGCTGATTCAAAAGCACTTGCAGCAACTATAAGAAGAGACATTATAAGACCTCTTGTGGAGTTTAACTTTGGTACGGATGCCGATATACCGTTCTTTGTATTTGACTGTGAGGAGTCCGAAGACCAGAAGGAAACGGTTGAAATATATAAGACACTTGCCTGTGATATGGGATTAAAGATACCAAGCAGCCACATATACAAGAAGTTTGGAATACCAAAGCCTGAGGAAGGGGAGAGCGTGCTTGAACCGGGCAGACAGATACAGGAACCTGCAGAAAGCTTCTCTCTTAAAGAAACTGATCCGGGTATAGTACAGACAGATGGAATAACAGCCGAGGCAGTAAAGGCTTCTGAAATATATTTTGATGAAATGCTTAAGCCGATTCTCAAAATAATTGACACAGAGGAGAGCCTTGAAACCCTTAAAGAGAAGCTAAGTGATGAAAAGGAACTTGAGAAGCTTTACAGAGATATGGACTCCCCGGAACTGAGTGACCTCTTACATCAGGCTGTCTACCTTTCTGAACTGATAGGAAGGAGCAGAAATGAGTAGAGAAGCAGAATACGGACTTGGCAATATATTCAGGTTTAAGGAAGCTGTGGCTTTCCTTAAAGGAAAGAAAGCACTTACTCAGGATGAATATAAAAAGCTTGGTGATGAATGCAGGGCTAAAGCGTTTACAGCAGCAGGATACACAGAGCTTGAAGTCTTGCAGAAGTTTCTTGATGAATTAAGCAATGCAGTAAGTGAGGGAAAAACCAAAAGGGAATTTAAGGACGAAATGAATTCCTTCTTGGAAAGAAACGGATATAAGGCATTAAAACCTTTCAGAGCTGATGTGATATTCAGGACTAACATCCTTACGGCATATAATGCAGGGCATTACAAAAGTATGACAGAAGCAAAGAGACTGCGCCCCTTTTGGCAATACATCACAGCCGGAGACGGTGAAGTAAGGGAGTCACACAGGGCAATGGAGGGAAAGGTTTATGCGGCTGATGATCCTATATGGAATGTATGGTATCCGCCAAACGGCTTCGGCTGCAGATGTTCTGTGGTAAGTCTTACAAAAGCCCAGGCAGAAAGACAGGGCATTCATGTAAGCAGTGAGCCTCCTTATGAAGTGGATACCGAAACAGGGGAAATCCTTTATAAAACTCCTGACAAAGGCTTTTCTAATAACCCGGCTAGGGATAAATGGAAGCCTGACCTTTCAGGATTTAATGAAGACCTTAAAAAGGCTTTCAAAAAAAGAGAGGAGGGCGGTAAAAATAAAAACGCGTAAAATGACCGTAGAGCGAAAAAAGTTAAAGGGTGCATAAATGTATAGCTAAACGATTTTACCCCTGCTCGCACGCGTTCGCACGCGGTTATATGAGAAATTAAGTGAGGTGTATATATATGAATGGAATTTTAAGGTGCAGCGGACTTCCCATTGAGGTTAAAGAGATACCGGAGATCATCAGGATACTTCCAATCGGAGAGGTCAAATCAAGGAAAGGAGATTTTATAGTTGATGATGAAAGCGTGGAGCTTATCAAACTGTACTTCTCAGAAAGAAAGGTTGACCTGGTTATTGATTATGAGCACCAGAGCCTTGATAACACACAGGCACCTGCGGCAGGGTGGATAACAGAAATAGGCAGTGAAGACGGTGCGGTAACTGCAAAGGTTAAATGGACTGATAAGGCAGGGGAGTATCTAAGAAACAGGGAATACCGGTATTTATCTCCGGTTGTGCTTGTAAGAAAGAGTGACCGTAAGGCAGTTGCAGTACAGTCTGTAGCCCTTACTAATACACCCGCCATTGATGGAATGTTTCCGGTTGTTAATTCCCTTACAGGGAATGATGATAATGAAGAACCAAAGGAGGAAAAAATGGATATTAAGGAACTTAGGGTACTGCTGGGGCTTGATGAAAATGCCACAGAGGAAGATGTAAAAAAGAAGATTGCCGAGATTAAGGAAAATGCAGAGAAACAGGCAGAGGAGAAGCCTATACCGGTCGCAAACTCCGTAGTATTGTCACTGCTTGGGCTTGATGAAAAGGCAAAGACAGAGGATGTGGTTACAGCGGTAATGAGCTTTAACAGTCATAAGGCAGATGAAGAAAAAGAGGAGCTTAAAAAGAAGCTTGAGGAAAGAGAAGCAGGTGATCTTGTACAGACGGCACTTAAGGATGGCAAGATATCGGCAGCACAGAAGGAATGGGCAATGTCCTATGCCCTAAGTGATAAAGAAGGCTTTAAGAGCTTCTTAAATAAAGCTCCGGGTGTTGTACCTATGGGAAGGACTGAAACAGTCCAGAAAGTCTCTAAGACAGAAGCACATGATGAACTTACTGCAAAGATATTAAAAGACTGCAGCATTACAGATGAAGACGTTGAGAAATACTTTAAAACCAGACAGGAGGAAATCTAAATGGGAATAGCAGAAAGAATGGGCGGATACCTTATGGAAATCCCGGTAAAGGCAGCCGTAAAAATTGAAGCAGGCGAGCTTGTTGCTGTCGGTGCTGACGGATATGCAGTTACTGCCACAAAGGCTGCAGGCTTAAAGATTGCCGGGTGTTCGGCAACACTTGCAGATAACCGTACAGGAGCAAACGGAGATGTAAAGGTACTTGTTAAAAGAGGAACCTTTGTTCTTGAAAATGATGGCAAGATAAAAAATACAGACATCTTAAAGGATGCCTATGTAGTTGACAGTAATACAGTAACAAATACAGCAGAAGGCTCAAGCAAAGCAGGAAAGATTATCGGAGTTGAAGCTGACGGCGTTGTAGTTGAGATTATGTAAGGAGGATAAGAATAATGATAGTAAACCAGGCAAGCTTAAAAGGACTTGACATTGCTTACTCCACAGCCTTTAATCAGGCATTTGCAGGAGTAAAGGACACTCATGATAAATTTGCAACCACTGTGCCAAGCAGTACAGGAGAGACAAATTATACATGGCTTGGACAAATGCCGGGCATGAGAGAGTGGATAGGCGAAAGAACGATTCAGAACATTTCAGCCTATGATTACAGTATTAAAAACAAGAACTTTGAGTCTACCATTTCAATCCCAAGAAATGCAATAGAGGATGACCAGTACGGACAGTATTCGACAGTATTTGCAGCACATGGCGAAGAGGCTGCAAGACATCCGAATATACTCTGCTATGAAGTATTGAAGAACGGATTTAGTGAAAAATGCTTTGACGGCAAGACATTTTTTGCAGAAGACCATCCAAGTGGAAAGGATGGCAAGGCTAAGGCATCAAATCTTTCAAAGAAAAAGTTTAGTGAGACTGAGTACGAAAAGGCAAGAAAAGCAATAATGATGTTAACAGGTGATAAAGGACAGAGCCTTGGACTTGTACCGGATCTTCTTGTAGTGTCACCTGCAAATGAAAAGGCTGCTAGACTTGTGCTTGAAGCCGACCAGATAAACGGAACCACAAATGTACTTAAGGGAACTGCAGAGCTTCTTGTTGCACCTGAACTTGCAGATAAAGAAAACTGCTGGTTCCTGCTTTGCACAAACCGTTTCCTTAAGCCAATCATCTTCCAGGACAGAAAGAAGGCAAAGCTTACAGCCCTTATAAAAGATGATGATGACAATGTATTTATGAGAAATGAGTTTATCTGGGGTGTGGATGCAAGATACAATGCAGGCTATGGCTTCTGGCAGATGGCATATGGATCTACTGGGGCAGAAGCATAAGAAATATTAAAAAGGAGACAGGTAAATGGCATATTGCAGCGTAAAAGAAGTCCTTGATATGTTAAAGGCTGACATGATGAATGCAATCATCGGAGATGAATACATAGAAGACGAGGCTGAAAGAAAGAAAAAAATAGAACCGCTTGCAGAGGAAGCAATAACAGATGCAGATGCGGAGATTGACGGTTATCTTGCCAAACGCTACAGTCTGCCGTTTGCCGAAACTCCAAAGGTGCTTAATAAGTTCTCTAAAGACATAGCAGTCTATAACCTGGCTTCAAGAAAGGGAGTAGATGAAAATGACAGGGAAAAGACATACCTTACAAGATATAAGGCAGCCATTGCGTTCCTTACAAAAGTTGCTGAAGGACTTATCGACATAGGAGTATCAGGAATTTCAAAAGAAAGTCTTTCAAAAACAGACTTTTCAATGAAAAGCTCAGACAGGCTGTTTACAAGAAGCAGTATGAAAGGCTGGTAGTTATGAGCGAAGTATCAGTAAAGCTTGACGGAGATGTAAACGGACTGCTTGAAAGACTGAAAAGCCTTTCAGATGTGGATAAAGCCGAGGTTATGCGTGCCATTGCAGAAGGACTTAGGACTTCAACCATAGAAAGGTTCAGGACTGAGAAAAGCCCTGAAGGGGTTAAATGGGAACAGTCCACAAGGGCAAAATCTACAGGCGGCAAAACCCTGACAAAATCAGCAGCATTAAGGAACTCTGTAAAGGCTAAAGCTGACAGTAAGGGAGCATCAGTAGGCACAAACCTTGTGTATGCAGCTACACACCAATTCGGAGCTGAAAGAACCATAAGGGCTAAGAATGCCAAATATCTGTGGTTTAAGGGTACGAGCTGGGCAAAAAAGAAAGAAGTAAGCATACAGATACCTGCAAGACCGTTCCTTGGCATAAGTGATGAGGATATGGCTGAAATTAGAGAACTTATGATTGAAGCAGTTACGGAGTGATTATGAAAGAGGAAAGAGACTTTTTAATAAAAGCACTGCAGAACGCTGGAGTAAAGGGTAAGATACACGAATCCATGAAAACGCTTAAAAACTGCAGTGAGCTGCATGTGGGTGCGGTATTAAGAGTCAGGGAGAATTTCACACGTTCAGGCTCAAAAAAGAGATATACAGACAAAGAGGGGCAGAGGAAACAGAGAAACAAACTCTTTGACAGGATTACCGTCCTGCATGTTGTTATTGCAGACACATCAGAGGATAAGGTAGAAACGCTGCTTAATAACTTTCTTACAGGCATATCAAAGGGCTTTGAGGTAAACGGAAACTGGGTAGACCTTGAAATATCTGATGCTGAATGGCTTGAGGAAGAGGACACCATACTAAAGGCGAAAATTACCGTAGAGTTTGATGTGACATTAAAAGGCGGAATATATGTGGATACTGATGTGGTTAATATTGGACTGGGAGATGTAAACGGCAGTCCGGAAAGGATATAGGATGGAAACAGAAGTTTATAAGGGCATTGAGGAATTAAAAGCCATAAAGGAAACCCCTGATACGGTTTTTGAAGGTGTCAAGGCAATGATGGAATGGACAAACGGCAGACAGGTAACGGAGGAAGAGTATGATGCAGCCGTTACAGAGTTTAATTATGCTCCGATTGATGGGAGGTAGATATGTTTAGTGAAGTAAATGTAAAAGTTGAGGATGGGAATCTCGGAAGAAGCAGCATTACATCAAGAAATGCACAGGTAAAGATTGGTGTTTCGGATGTAGAGAGCAGTATTCCGCTTTTAATTACAGGAATGATGAAACCTGATGAGATAAAGGAGAAGCTTGGGAATACACCACTTGCAGATGCCTGCATAGATGCCACAGAAAACGGATTAAGTACCATTTATGCCATACCGGTAAAAGCAGACATAAACGGCAGCAAAGGCGAAGTAACCCACACAGGTACAGGAAGCGGAACACTTGATGTATCAGGAAACCCAAACAATGCCTATGACATAGTAATTAAAATTAAAAAGGGTGGAAAAGCTAACACAGGAAGCTTTAAGTGTTCGGTTGATGGCGGCAACAGCTATCTTGATGAAACAACTATTCCTTTAAGCTTAAAGTATGAAATACCGGGTACAGGACTTGCCGTTACCTTTACGAATGGAAGTTCTGAAACAGCCTATGTAGAAGGCGATGTTTATTCATTCTCGACAACCGCACCGGGGATGAACAATAACACACTACTTAAAGCTGTTGAAATGTTAAATACGTTTAATAAAAACGTTGAAATCTGCCATATAGTCGGTACATCGGCAAAGGCTTTGTGGGCAGCCCTGCAGAGTAAGGCGGAAGAACTTCTAAACGTATATAAAAAGCCTGTTATATTCCTGCTCGAAGGAAGAAGATGCGGCAAAAGCGAAAGCGTTGATGAGTACCTGCTTGCGATGGAAAATGAAAGAAAAGGCATTACAAGCAAGTATCTATGTGTAGTTCCAAGCTATGGAATATACACAAGAAAAGACTTAAGGACACAGGAAGTGAACTTTGCAGGTCTTATATCAGGTCTTATAGGAAAGGCAAAGGAGAGTTTATCAATAGGCTGTGTGGAAGAGTTCCCTATAAGCTCTGCAAAGCTTATTAAGCTTGTGCCGGAAGGAATAGAAAACTACAGCAGACAGTTTGATGAATTAGGTTATACAGTATTAAGGCAGTATGTTGGAAAGGACGATTTCTATGTGTCAAATGCCAATGTAATGGCAAAGCCCGGAAGTGATTTTCCTTATGTTGAGAGTGTAAGGGTTCTTAACAGGATAGTCAGGGAAGTATCAATGAAGGCAACTGACAAAGTACAGACTGAAATAGATCCTGAAAACCTTGAAAGCAGCATAAAGGTTATTGAAGCTTATTTAAATATTGCGGTTGAGGAATGTGAGAACGATAAGATTATCAGTTCCGGAGAAGTAAGCATCAATACTGAAGGTCTTAACATACTTGCAGATGAAACACTGAATGTAAGTGCAACCTGGGTTCCGATGGGAACTGCAAGAAGATTTAACTTAAGTTTTGCCGTAAGCAATCCAGCGGCACAGGGAGGTGAGTAAATGTCAAAACAGCTTGTAAATGGAAAAGTCTATGACTGGTCAAGTATCACTATCAATATGACCGGAATGGACAGCATAGAGCTTTTAGAGATTTCCTATGATGATGAGCAGGAGCTTGATCTTATATATGGAAAAGGTGGAAAGATAAGAGGTTATGGCACAGGCAACCAGAAGAATTCAGTTAAACTCTCAATGCTTAGGGAAGACTTTAACGAGATGGTAAGAGTTGCTAAAAAGAAGGGACTTAAGAGCTTTTATGCACTTACCATACCTAAAATAACCGTAAACTATGCAGATGAAGGAGCACCAACTACAACGGACGTTCTCACAATGATTAAATTTTCAAAGAGATCCCTTAAGGCTGCACAGGGAGATAAGTCTATGAAAGTTGACCTTGACGGAGTAGCAGTTGGTGGAATTAAGTTAAACGGACTTGGAGCCTGATAAATAAAACATATTAAGGAGAATGAGATGGATAATTACAATGATTATACAGAAACTGAACAGGATGAAGTTACAGAGGTTAAGAGTTCAGATGTAAAAGAAGATACTGAGCTTGAAAAGCTCAGAAAGAAATATAAGGATATGGATGGTAAGATTTATGAGATTACCACATCAATCCAGGAGGATGATGACAATGAAACAGAGTTTGACTTCATCTTCAGGAAACCTAAGATTGCATCCTATGACAGATATGTAAAGACTGCCGGTACATCAGGTACAAAAGCACTTAAAACTTTTATAACCGACAATATCTGTGAGGAACAGGTTGAAGATCTTAGAGCTGCCCTTGAGGAATATCCGGCTATGGCTATAAGCCTTGGTGAGAAGCTTCTCAATATGCTTGGTCTTAGCAAGGAAACAACCGTAAAAAAGTTATAGAGGACTACAGGGAAGAACTAAATAGTAACTTAGTAATCCAAGGCAAGCTCCTGATATACAAATATCTTCCGGATGAACTTATAAACAATATTGATGACCTTGATTTTGATGATTTTTACAGGCTTATGGCACTTGCAGATATTTCAAGGGAAATGAGTATAAGGGATATGGAATCAGGAACAAACGGGGGCTTGGCGGCAGCTTTTGGAGAGGATGAAAAATAAATGGGAATGGAAGCGGTATTTAAGCTTTCGGTTGTGCTTTCCCTTATGGATAAGATGACATCCCCACTATTAAGTGCTACCGGAGGCTTTCAGAAGGCAGGCAAGGTTATGGCTGCTGCAGGAGTAGGAATAGTATCTGCCTGTACAGGGATTGTAACTTCAACCTTTGAGACACAGAATGCACTTGGAGAACTGTCATCTCTTGGAGTAAAAGACCTTAAAGCAGTTGAAAGTGCTGCTAAGAGTTTCTCCGATACCTGGGCAGGTACGACTAAAAGTGATTTTATAACAGCCGCCTATGACATAAAGTCCGGTATCGCATCTCTTTCAGATGAAGGAGTTGCCAAGTTTACAGAACTTGCAGCCATTACAGGCAAGGCAACAAAATCAACAACCCAGGAGATGGGTTCACTCTTTGCAACAGGTTATGGTATCTATAAGGGCGCGTATAAGAACATGTCTGACCTTCAGTTTGGAGAAATGTTCTCGGCAGGAATATCAACAGCAGTTAAGAATTACAAAACTGCCGGCTCACAAATGGCAAGTGCTATATCTGTACTTGGAGCAACTGCTACCAATAACAGGGTATCGATGGAGGAACAGCTTGCAATACTTGGACAGCTTCAGACTACCATGAGCGGTTCAGAAGCAGCGACTAAGTATAAGGCATTCTTAAATGGTGCAGCTAATGCAGGTACAAAGCTTAGAAGAAGTTTCGTTGATGGCAACGGAGACCTGTTAAGTACAACAAGGATACTTGAAAAGCTGCATAAAAAATACGGACGAACCATTGATGCAATGGAAAAGCAGGAATTAAAGGAAGCCTTTGGTACAGATGAAGCTGTAGCAATGATTGATTTGCTTTATAACAACGTTGATGTACTTAAAGGTGGAATAGATGATCTGTCGGTAAGTATGAAAAAGGGAGTATCAGTGACTAAAGAGATGGCTTCTGCGATAAACTCCACTCCTGAACAAAAGTTTAAGGTTATACAGCAACAGATACATAACAATGTTGAAGAGCTTGGAAATGCCTTGCTGCCTATAGTAAATGATGTGCTTACAAAAGTAGGAGAGCTGGTAGCTAAGTGGTCAGCCTGGATAACTGAGAATAGGGCAACCGTTGAAACCATAGTAAGGATGGCGGCAGTACTAGGACCTCTTTTGATTATACTGGGAAGTGCAATAGGCATAATTATCGGAGTAAGTAATGCAATTATAAAAGTTAAGACAGCGTTTACAATAGCGCAGGGAGCCATGGCAATAATGAAAGCCAAATGGGCAGCACTTAATATAACCTTTGCAATATCTCCGATTGGATTAATCATAATAGGCATTATAGCCCTTGTGGCAGCCTTTGCAATCCTCTGGAATAAGTCCGAAGCATTCAGGAATTTTTGGAAACGGCTTTTTTCCGGAATAGTGAATGTAGCAAGAAATGCCTTAAATGCAGTGAAAAACTTCTTTGGAAGCATAATGGGTGCAGCTTCAGCTACAGTAAAGGAAAAGCTTAACAATATTAAAAATGCCTATAAAGCTAATGGCGGTGGAATAAAAGGAATAGCAGCAGCAAGCCTAGCAGCAGTAAAAGGACTTTATACAGCAGGCTTTACTTTTATAGATAAACTCACAGGTGGTAAACTTACAGCTATAAAAGATAAGTTTTTTCAGGGAATGAATGCAGCAGGAAATGCTGTAAAAGGAGCACTTGATGGCATAAAGAACTGGTTTAGTGAAAAGCTTACAGCAGTTGCCGACTTTGTTAAGGGAATAATTGACAAGATAAGAAGTTTTTTCAGCCTTGAAATTCCCACACCAAAGATAAAGCTTCCACATTTTTCAATATCAGGAGAGTTCAGCATAGCCCCTCCAAGCGTTCCAAGTCTTTCTATTGACTGGTATGCAAAGGGTGGTGTTATGACAAAACCGACCATATTTGGAGCATCAGGCGGTAAACTTTTAGGAGGCGGAGAGGCAGGAGATGAAGCAATACTTCCGTTGTCTGCCCTTTGGGAAAAACTTTCAACGTTCATAAAAAGAGAGCTTAAAGACAAGGATAATGACAAAGAAAGTGGCAGTGTAATCACTTCTTTTGTAAGGGAAGGATTAAGAAACTTAAGAGTACGGTCATCAGATGCTAAAGAAAAGGACACGAGAGAGAGGCAGCATAAAAAAGATTCAAAAAATACCATAATACAGAAGCTTGAGATTACCTTGAATCTTGAAAAACTTAAAGACCTTCCTACCCTTTTTAAGCTTATTGATGAATTAAAGGATGCACAAAACTCTAAGGATAAACCAAAATTAGCATAAAAGTAAGGAGGAAAGTTTCATGTTGCTTGTACAGGATAATCTGTTAAAGCTGGGTGGTGTTAAGATATCGGGGCAGATGAAAAATATTGAAATATCTCAGGCTGCCACGATTGAAAATATTGAAGATGATAAAGGAAAGACTAAAGCCACACAGCCTACAGGGTATGAGCCTGCTAAGATTACAATCGAATTCATTCTTGAAGCCTCAAAGCATGAGAGTGAAGAAGAACAGATGAGCAAGCTGCAGAGACTTTTCAAACCTTACGGACAGAAGAAGGCAAAAATATTAAAAATAGTAAATGAGGACTGCAGCGCAAGGGGGATATCAAAAGTATACTTTCAGTCCTTAAGCACGCAGAACGTTATAGCAGAAAGCGGAAGGACGGCAACCCTTGAGCTGCTTACCCCTATATCAGCAGGTATAAAGACAAAGAAAAAAGGAGCGTCCGGAAAGGCTTCAGGACGAGGAAAATATACAGGGTATAGAGGAACTTATGTAAATAAAAAGACAACAAAGAATTCAGGGAAAAGCCCGGCAGCAAAAATAAGAAACACAAAGAATTATAAAACTGATGTAAGGATAATGTTAAGTTAAGGAGTTTCAGATGGGATATAAAAAGCTTATCAGTCCTGAATTTAAGATAAGTACCAAGAAGTGTGAACTGACTGACGGCATTGAAGTAGAATATCATAGTTCTACAGAAAAAAAGGCAGACTGGTGTAAGGTGGAATTATCAACAAAACTTAAAGATATAGTGAGCTTTGATGATATGGAAACGGCAACAGTAGAGCTGGGATATGAAGATGACTTTGACAGGCTTCTTACAGGCTATTGCAGAAAAAACATAAAGGACGGTTCGGAAGAAATAATAATAAGAGACCGGATGATAATGCTTGAAAGAACTGAAATAAAAGCTACATTTACGGACTGTATTCCACAGGATGTAATAAAGTTTATTCTGATACAGTCAGGCATTGACAGGTATAGACTGAGTGAGACGGAATATCCTAAAAAAGCAGTTTTTATATCAGACAGAAAGAATGCTATACAAGCCATTGAAAGCATGAACATGCTTTGGGGCATAAACAACGACTTCTTTTTTAGAGACGGAATATTCTACTGGGGAGTAAGACCTGAACAGGATACGGTATATATATTGGAAGAAAATGAGAACATTATGTCACTTAAAAAATATGGAAGCCTGTTTGAAGCTGAAACACTTGGAGTTCCCTGGATACATCAGGGAGATTTGATTGAAATAAGACACACAAAATTTACAGGTGAAGCTAAGGTGCAAAAGGTGATAATTAAGCGTAATGAAAGCGGATATACAAGAATGAGTGTCTTTTTCTATGGAGGTTAGTGATAATGGCAGGACTGCTTGAAGATTTTACAAGAACTGCTATAGAGCAGGAAATAAAAACAAACTATCCGCATATTGAACATCCTGCAGGGGTATATGCAAGGGTAGTATTTGCTACAGAAGATAATGGTAAATACATTTGTGTAATACGGATACTGGACAGGTCGATGAACATGGATAAAAGCTTCCCTGAAATACCCGGAGTAAAAACAGATATTAAGGTAAAAGCCGGAGATACAGTCGCTGTTCTTATGCTGTATGGTGGAAGTGCTTTTTACATATTAGGGAGATATGACGGATGAGTATTGTTGAAGAAGATGACATTGACATAAAGCTTGATATAAACGGACAGCCTGTACCAAGTAAAAGCGGTGATTTTGATGTGGTAGAAGGTGATGAGTGCTGGAAGCAGGACATAAAAAATGAAGCTGCCACAGAAGAAAAAGAGCTTTTTTATGAGGATGAAGACGGTGATGAAGCTTACGGTTTTGGGATGACGGACTTTATGCATGCTGAAGATGATGAGTTTACAAGGACAGAGATTACCCAAAGGGTAATCGGAAAGCTTTCTAAAAGGACATATCTTGACAGGGCAAAGACATTTCAAAATATAACCTTTGAAAATGGCATTTATACAGATAAAGTAACCGTTTCAAAGAATAATTCAAAGGATGAATATAACCTTGAGCTGTCTACTAATGACGTGGAGGTGGTAAGTGAATGATAAGTGAAGACCTGCTTGATAAGATTTGCAGAGTACCGGATGAAAATGAAGAAATGGAAAAGATAAGGGATGAACTTATTAAAGAGGATTTTATAATAACTGACCTTAAAAAAGGCGGGATTTTTCATACCATTATCAGAATTTTTGTCAAAATATATATCGAGCTTAAGACAAAATCAAGGAAACAGATAAACAACTTTTTTGTACTTCACGCAGATGAAGACTGGCTTGAATTAAAGGCTGCCGATTTTGGCAAGAAAAGAAAACAGGCAGTAAAGGCAAGAGGCTATATAACCATTGAAAGAAGAGAACATTCAGAAGCTTTACAGATATTGAAAGGACATATGTTTAAGACTCTTCCAGATGGAAGCGGAAACGAAAAAAAGTATTACGTGCTTGAAACTACAATAATAGAGGCAGGAAAAAGTGAAGGCAGGGTACTGGTTGAAGCTGCAGAAGGCGGT
Source organism: Catonella sp. (assembly GCF_057250765.1). Taxonomy (NCBI): domain Bacteria; kingdom Bacillati; phylum Bacillota; class Clostridia; order Lachnospirales; family Lachnospiraceae; genus Catonella; species Catonella sp. The sequence continues at coordinate 4,744 of NZ_DBHIEC010000022.1, read as the reverse complement.
ACAGCTTATAATGTTCCAAATGGGAAAATAACAGTTTCTATGATACATCTTGACGGAGTTGAAAAGGTAAGCAATAAAGAGGGATGGCTACAGCTTGAAGGAGCTGACATAGAAGATGTTGAAGCTTTTAGAAAAAGAGTAGGAGAATCCTGGTCAGAGCTTGCTGAGTTAACTATAGAGGACAAGCTTAAGAATGCTGCAAGAAAGGTAGAAGGTGTTATTGATGTAAGTATTGATGCACAGCACCCAAGAGGACAGGGGACAACAGATATAATTGTAACCGGGGCAAACGGAACTGCGACACCTGAACTGCTTAGAAAAGTAGAGGCTGCAGTATCTTATCTAAAGGGCAATTACGATGATTTTTTATGTAAGTCTGTAACTGTAGTTAGTCATGATATAAGCCTTACCGTATATATATCAAAGGGAGTTTCAATTACAGGGATAAAGGAAAAGGCGGAAGAAATAATCAGAAGGCTTATGGAGCTTTCAAGTAGAAAAGAACCTGAATCACTTTATCTTGATGATATAAGGCTTGCACTTAAAGACGGACTTCAGGAATATAAAAGAACTGAGTTTAGCAATCCTGTTAAAGATGTTGAACTGCCTAAAGGACAGATTATTATGCTGCGGAATCTTACCGTTACAGTATCAAATGTAAAAGGAGCATAGTATGTTTGATAAATTTAGTGACTATATGTATTATCTTCTGATATCTCCGCTTAAAAGAGTAAAAAAAGAACTTAACCAATGGTATAAACTCTTTAAGGTTTTGGGAAAACGGTTTGATGATGCCCTTGAAGCCATAAATAAAGAGGGTGAAGAGTCAATGCTTGTATCTTGCGATGATGAATTTCTACAGATACACGCTGATGAAAGAAAAATGCAGAGATATGCCGGGGAAAGCAACAGTAATTACAGAAAGCGAATTGCTAATTATCAGGAAGTCAGAAAGCTTGGCGGAACAGATCAGGGTGTAAGACTTGCAGCTAAGACATTAGGATATGATCAGGTTGAAGTTGTGAAGGCTAATAAGCTGAAAGGTGTAACTAACAGATGGGCTGAGTTTTATCTATTGGTAAAAATAAAAGTATCAAATGATAGTGCCGGAAGCCTTGATGTACTTAAAAAAGAGGTGCGGAAGGTTAAACATGTAGGTGCTAAAGATAATTATATCTTTATTTACACCACAGAAGTAAATGAACCACACAGAATAAAGTGCAGGGTAAGGTTTAAGTGGAGTTTGTCATATTACAGCTTTAGGAAGTTTGATGGAAGCTTTCTATTTGATGGCAGACATAAATTGAATTCACAAAGGATTGCCCACAAGGCTAACTGGAACTCTTGCAGCTTTATAAAGCATAACTACAGAATATTAAAAACTATGCTTATAAAACAGGGAGAGACAATAATTATTTAATACCGGGAGGAAGATATGAAAAGTGTTATTACAGCCTTAAGAAGAAAGAAAATGGCTGAAGCTACTAATTCAACAGGAAGAATAGCAAAGGCTAAGTGGATTGCTCTTGGTTCCGGCGGAGTAGACAGCCAGGGAGAAGTGATAGCTCCGTCTGAATCAGCTAACAGTCTTACTACAGAAGTGATTAAAAAAGAGATAACCAAATCAAAGAAAACATCTGATACAAGCTATGAGTATTCCATAGAGTTATCAGAGAGTGAGCTTGTGGGGACATATATATCTGAGCTTGCTCTTATTGATGAAGACGGTGATGTTATTGCATTCTCAAATTTTCTGTCAAAAGGCAAGGATAATATTGAGACAACATTCACTATAGAGGACAGTTATTAAAGAAAAGAGGGAAAATGAAGTCAAAAACTTATGAGGAATTTGTAGAAAAATTTAAGCCAAAGCTTACAACGGATGACTGTTATACACCACCGGAAGTTTATGAGGCTGTAAAGGATTGGGCAGTAAAAGAGTACAAACTGGAAGACAGAGAGATAGTAAGACCGTTTTATCCAGGGGGAGATTATGAACACTTCACCTATAATGACAATGCTGCTGTAATAGATAATCCACCGTTTTCAATATTAAGCAAGATAATTGATTTTTACATGGAAAGGGGAATTAAATTCTTTCTGTTTGCGCCACACTTAACTTTATTCTCCGGAAACCGTAATATTTGTTATCTAATTACAGGAGCCAAAATAATATATGAAAATGGTGCTAATGTCAGCACATCATTTATAACAAATATGGACGAATATAAAATAAAAGTTGTACCGGATTTACTTAAGAAGATAGACACAGCCCAGCATAAGAACCGTTCCACCCCCCCCGAAAAATATAGCTATCCCAAGAATGTTATAACCTCAACTAAGCTTGAAAGAGCAGTAAAAAGGGGGAAAACATTTAAGTTAAAACCGGATGAATGCTACTTCGTAAGACAAATAGATGCACAAAAGGAAATTAAAAAGTCTATATTTGGCGCAGGTTTTTTAATACCGGATAACCGGGCAAATGAGCTGAAAAAAATCATAGGCAAAAGGGATGACAAAGGAGCAAGAGTTTTTAAGTTAAGTAAAAGGGAACGTCAGATAATAAAAGAGATGAAACAGGAGAAATAATATATGAAAGACTATACTATAGAACACTCTGAGTTTTCAGATAAAGTCAGCATTGTTGAAACCAATGATCCGGCACACGCTGATGTGATAAATAAACCGATTAAACAGCTGTTTGGGAATACGGTGGCAAATAAGAGAGCTGTAGAAAAGAGCAAAGAACATGTGGAAGCAAAGCTTCAGGCTTTTAAGAATGAAATATCAGAATCACAGGCGGAGCTTAATAAGTCGCTTGCTAAGGCAATAAAGGACATAGCCGACAGTAAGGGTGAAAGTGTGACTACCTTTAACCCGGACGGCTCTATAGTAACCGTTAACAGCCTTGAGGTAATTACTACAACATTTGATAAGGCTGATAAGTCAATCCTTGAAAAACACGCTTACAAGAACGGCACTTCAAAGACGCTAAAGACTGTCTTTGAGAACAAAAAAATTATAACAACGGAGGTAAATTGATATGCAGGTTGAAGCGATTCCTATGCTGATTAATAGCGATTTTTTGAATGCACCACTTGATGTGAAATTGCATCTAGCAGATTACAAAATGCATGGGAAGAAGTCCTATGTATTTCAAATAAAGGACTTGCTACATGGGATATACAAATGTACGTATATTTCCATGAATGACCAAGACATCAACGGAGAGGCTCTTGATTATTTGCTGAAGAATAACAGCCACGCAGGGGAAATGTTAATGCAAATAGCTGACCTTGAGCAAAAAGACCTTTTTAAAACACTAAGAGCAATGACTGCAGTAGTCAATAGTACAACTGCAATGACAGCTGTGCTAAATAACACAACTGCAATGACAGCGGTATTTAATAGTGCTACGGCAATGGCGGCAGTAGTCAATAGTACAACTGCAATGACAGCTGTGCTAAATAACACAACTGCAATGACAGCGGTATTTAATAGTGCTACGGCAATGGCGGCAGTAGTCAATAGTACAACTGCAATGACAGCGGTGCTAAATAACACAACTGCAATGACAACGGTATTAAAAAGTGCTAATGCAATGGAGGCAGTAGTCAATAGTACAACTGCAATGACAGCGGTATTAAATAGTGCTACTGCAATGACGGCAGTAGTCAATAGTACAACTGCAATGACAACTGTGCTAGACAGTGAGACTGCTATCGTTTCGATTGTTGCAGCGCAATATGCAAATATAAAACCATTTATATTAAAAATCAATGGGAATAAGGAATATATAAAGAAGTTATTTATATTAGTGCAAAATAGCTCTCGATTTAAGCTGTTATATAACGGAGATGTTGGCAGTATAGTTAATGCATATGAGAATAAGCAAGGCATAATAACATTTAGTTGTCTTGGCTTTTCGGGCAGTAGTGGAGATAATTCAGGGGTATCATCAAGAGTCTATAATAATGGCGAACTTATAAAAGATGCAACAGATGCTGGATATAATACAAAATCCACTCCTGATAAAGCAAATGCAGTAACAATAGGAAAGACCAAATGGGGATATAATTCAGGAAGGTATAATTACTCTAATATAGCCTGCGCAGTTTATGAAATGATTGCGTAATAAATGCATAGGGAGGTAAGCAATGAAAGGATTTGTAACTGAAATTCAAGAGCGTACAGACAGCATAAATTCACAAATAATCGAGTTAGAATATCGGTTAAAAGAAAAGAACCATACTATAGAAGAACTGAAAGTGAGGTTAAGTCTTAAAGACAAGGCATTATCCGAACAAGCAGATATGCTTGCTACATTAGGTAAACAACTCTCTAAAGAAAAAATTGAGAACATGAAAAAAGATAAGACTATATCTGAATTAGGCAAACATGAGACTAAAGTAAGTATAGAACTTATGAAAATAAAAAATGAAGTAAATGCAATCAAACAGGCACTTGATAAAGATAAGAAGGGGGGTGAATAGTGTGGATTGGTGGAAGGTGTCATATAAGAATAATTGGATAACCGAAGAGGAATTAAGGTGGGTAGTTATTACACCTGAAAACCCTTTCGGAGACATCACAAAAGAAGAATTTAAAATGATTACAGATTCAGAATTTTGATTGTAAACTACAGCAATAAAAACCCATAACACTTTGAGGTGGAATGGGTTTTTATGCAGTGTGCCTTGCGGCGCACGTTTCTAAAGGGTGAAAGTCCCTAATCCGCCCTAGT
>NZ_DBHIEC010000021.1:0-47326 GCF_057250765.1 Catonella sp. | reverse complement strand
TTTATTTGACAGGAAATTTCTCCGAAATTACCTGTCAAATAAAAATCTCTCCGAGGGATCGCACTGCGGCGGATATGTAGATGTCACTCACGCGACCCGCCACAGGCGGTGAATTCTGCGAAGAAGGATTCTTTCTTGTGTTATTATGCATTTTTCTTCCAATATCTATGGACATAATGCTATCATTATATTATACTAGACAATAAGAACTTTTGTTCTGTTTATTATAATTATTATTTATTTTGATTTACATTATCATACATGGAGGTTTTTTATGTGGGATATTGTTTTAATAGTAGTTGTAGCATTGACGCCGGTAATAATTTCATTATTATATTTTATTGAAAGTGATAATAAGAATAATAGGGCTGTTTCTTTATTTATTAGATTTGTTAGAAAGTGTGCTAGCTTTGTGTTAAAATGTCTTTCTTTATTTTTGGTGGGAGATATAAAGTTTGTAAGCGAGATAGAAAAAGATGTGGAAAAAAATAATACGGGAGCTTAAGATGCTTGGAAATGAAGCCTTAATGGAATTTTTAAGGAAAATTTTACCTGATGAAACTGATAAAAAACAGATGGAGGAACAGGCTCATAAACTTGCCCTTAGAAAGCCTGAAAAATCTGAGTCAGGATATATACTTATCGATCCTTTAGAAAATAAGGGAAATAGCAGGTACGAAAAAGAAATTATTGAGAGAAGACAACAGGAGCCTTTGGCTGAGAGCGAGCCTTATTCCACCTTCCGTCAGATGAGAATTTTAGGCAAGAAGGCTGGTTTAAGCAGTGATTGGTATCTTGGGGATACTGAGACCTTTCTTAAACAGGCAAAATTCATGGAGGACTTTAGTGACGATGCAGACAAAGCCTATCCTTTGGAAGCCTACTATACTACCTATGATAGGATGAATGATAATCAGCTTAGGACCTATTTTACTTGGCGGACAAAGGTTAGGAATTCTAATGTAACGGATATATCTGTATCCTACTTGTTTTGTTATGTATATGAACTATTAAACGGGATAGGTACGAAGTGTGCAGAAGAAACCATTGAAAAGCTAATATATATATGGACTGAGTTTAGAAAATATGATGACAGTATTGATGGACATTTTCGAACCTGGATAAGGGACTACTATATTGTAAACCATAATGAACTTCAACATGATTTTTCGTATTATAGAGACTTGATGCCAATTAATTACTATGGTTTTGAACCTCGCTTATATGTTGAAATGATGGACTTTAAGTGGAAGAGTTTAAGAGCAGTTGAAATTTTTTCATCTTTTAGGATAACTGAAGGACAGTTTTATAAGTCAGGCAATCAGGAGATTATCGAAAAATGTGCCTGCTTTGTACTTGAGAGACTTTCACAGACTTTGAATGAGGCTGAAACAGATATCAAAAAATTGTTCACAGCTAAACAAAGTGAGGTTATATACTCTTTTTTTAGAGGAGCAGTGGTTATGCCTTCCAATTTTTTTGAGCAGGTTGTCTCGCTTGATGGTATTGAAACCTATAAATACAATGGAAAGTCACGTAAAATAGATGCTGCTGACATAGGAAAATACAAAGCTATTGTGGGATACATATTAAAGCTTACTGAAGTTAATATGAGAAAAATGTTCGGCTCAAAGAGAAGTCTACAGCCTCCTGCGATTAAACAGGTGGAGAAATGCTTTTTCAATGATAAAAGTGATTATGGTTACTATGCCGGCAGCCATATTTCTAAGTTAAGCTCTTGGAAAAGAAAAATGCTTGAGGCATTGTATGAAGATAGTTTTGAAGAAACTATAATTCAGGCAATTTCTGACTTTATAAAAGAGGAAAACATAGTAATAAAAAATGGCAAACTTGAAATAATTAAGCCTATTGAGATAGACCTTAGTAAAATCAAAGAAATTGAAAGAGACCATATTGAAACTGCTAAAAGGCTCATTCTTGAAGAGGATATCGAAAGAGATGAGAGACAACTATCAGAAATATATAATTGTAAGAAGAATTATAGACAGCAAGAAATAAACTTAATTAACAAAGCTGAAGTACAATCTAATAATGAAAGTGATATTAAGTCAAAAAATGATGCAAATGCTGCTAAAATACCATTATCATCTATAAATCATATCTCTAAAATAGATGCGGTACATATAGTTGATGGAAGTTATGAAAATGAAAGTCAGTCAATTGGACAATTAAATATATTTGATTTTGCTAAAGAAACAATAACTGATGAAGGTAATAAGCCTGAAATTGAAGCTAAAGATTATGATAATGCTGAGCTATCAGGCTGCGCAGCTGTAATAAATGTCTTGTCGAACGAGGCAAAAGACCTGATTTTACATCTTGCAAATGGTGAAAAAACAGGTTCTAATTATGAACTTCTTGTTGAAGAAATAAATGAGAAGGCACTTGAAATAACAGGTGATAACCTGATTGAATATGTATCAGGTGACCCACAGATTTATGAAGATTATTTGAATGAAGTAAAAGAGGCAGTTGGAGGAAGGTCATGAATGTAACAGACAGAATACCGCTTAGAATAGCAAATACCCTGCTAAATTCCCTTAAGGGTGGAGTTGTGCCACGCACCGGCTTAGGCTATATAACGGTAGGTAGGAAAGATGAAATAGATGCACTTTTAAATGATATTGAAATGATATCCGAAGGAGGTGCTTCATTTCGATTTGTTGTAGGAAAATATGGAGCAGGTAAGAGCTTTTTGCTGCAGACTATTCGTAACTATGCCATGGAAAGAGGCTTCGTAGTGGTGGATGCTGACCTTTCTCCTGAGCGAAGGCTTGTAGGCAATAAGGGTGATGGGCTTGCTACTTACAAAGAGCTTATGAAAAACCTCTCCACTCAAACCTCTCCTGATGGAGGTGCTTTAAGCCTCTTACTAAGCAAATGGATAAATGCACTTAAAACTGAAGTGATGACAGAAAACTCACTAACCGCCGACAGCGAGAAGATTAACGGACTGGTTGAGATTAAGATTCATCAAACTGTAAATGAGCTTGAAACCATAGTACATGGCTTTGATTTTGCAAGGATAATTTCTATGTACTGGAAGGCTGTAGTTACTGAGGATGACGAGCTTAAAAGTAGAACCTTAAAATGGCTTAGAGGAGAATACGCAACCAAGACTGAGGCTAAGGCGGAGCTTGGAGTCGGTGTCATTATAAATGATGATGACTGGTATGAGTATATTAAGCTCTTTTCTATGTTCGTGGTAAAGGCAGGATATAAGGGGATGATAATGATGATTGATGAACTCGTCAATCTATTTAAGATTCCCAATTCTATATCAAGGCAAAATAATTATGAGAAAATCTTAACAATATACAACGATATAATGCAGGGCAAGGCGAATTACTTAGGAGTGATAATGGGAGGTACGCCTCAGTGTGTAGAGGATACAAGAAGAGGTATATTTAGTTATGAGGCACTTAGGTCAAGGCTTGAAAGCAGTAGATTTTCTGACGGAAGTACAAGAGATTTGCTCTCTCCTATTATAAGGCTAAAACCTCTTACCCCTGAAGAAATGTATTTTCTTATCTGTAAGCTAGAGAAAATTCATGCTCAGGTGTACAAGTATGAGGCAGGGCTTAGCTCTGAAACCTTGCAGTATTTTATAAAAACTGAATTTAGCAGGGTAGGAGCAGGACAGAATATTACACCACGTGAGATAATAAGGGATTTTATAGAAATACTTAACATCCTCATTCAAAACCCTGACAAAACCCTTGAGAGCATACTTGGAGGGGATGATTTTAACTACGCTAAGTCAAGCGAAGATACTGAGGAAATAAGAAGCGAATTTAAGGGATTTGAGATATGAGTACATTTGATAAGCTTGCTCCTTTTATACAGGATTATATCTATAGAAATGGCTGGGAAGAGCTAAGGGAAATACAGGTTGCTGCCTGTGATGTTATATTTAATACCGATTCTAATCTTCTCATAGCTACACCTACCGCATCGGGTAAAACAGAGGCTGCTTTTCTTCCGGTTATCACAAAGCTTTACAACGAACCGTCTGAAAGTGTAGGAGTCTTATACATAGCTCCACTTAAGGCTCTTATTAATGACCAGTTTGCCCGTATTGAGGAGGTGCTTGAGGAGGCTTATATACCGGTTACTAAGTGGCATGGGGATGTGTCTGCCACTGCTAAGAATAAGCTGCTTAAAAAGCCTTCAGGCATACTACAGACTACACCTGAATCCCTTGAAGCAATGCTAATGAGAAGGAAAGAACAGGCTGTTAAATTATTTTCTGATTTGAGATTTATCATAATTGATGAGGTACACAATTTCATAGGAGAGGAAAGAGGAACACAGCTTATTTCCCTGCTTGAAAGGCTTCAAAAGCTAACAGGTGTGATTCCTGTAAGGATAGGACTATCTGCAACACTTGGGGATATAGAGGGTGCCAAAGACTGGCTAAACGGTGGTACGGGAAGAAATTGCATTACTCCTGATACCGGAGTTAAAAGGCGGAGAGCAGTGGTAATGGTGGAGCATTTTTATGAATTTGCCTTTCAGGAAAAAGATAAGAAGAACGAAATATCCTTTTACGATAATCTATATGAGCTAACTAGAGGGAAGAAGAGCATTGTATTTTCAAATGCACGCTCTGAGGTAGAAAAAAATATTGTTAACCTTAAGGATGTGGCTAAAAAAAGAGGAGAGCCTGATGTATTTATGGTTCATCATGGCAGTATTTCTGCATCTGACAGGGAGTTTGTGGAAGAACAGATGAGGCTGTCTGACTTACCCCTTGTTACAGGTGCGACTGTTACCCTTGAGCTGGGTATCGATTTGGGGGATTTGGAGAGAATAATACAAGTGGGCTGTCCTAAGTCTGTAGCCAGCCTATCTCAAAGACTTGGAAGAAGTGGGAGACGAAGCGGAGTTTCTGAGATGTGCTTTTTGTTTGAAGAGGAAAAGCGAAGTGAGTCCACTGAGTTCTATAAGGCGATAAATTGGAGCTTTATTAAGTGTATAGCTTTAATTGAACTTTATAGGGAAAATTATATAGAGCCGGTGCTGTCTGAGCGATATCCATTTGGTATACTCTACCACCAGACTATGAGTTTTTTATATAGTAGAGGTGAGGCAAGTCCGGAAGTTTTGGCGCAGTCACTCCTTAGTGAATATGCTTTTAGATTTGTTACGCAGGAGGACTACAAGGAATTATTGAGGCATCTCCTTAAGATAGGTCATATCGAGAGAACTGAGAACGGAGGCTTCATCTTAGGTACCGAGGGAGAAAAGATAGCAAATCACTATGACTTTTATTCGGTATTTGAATCTGATGTGGAATATTCTGTAAGAGAGGGCTCACACGAAATAGGTACTCTTACAAGGCTTATGCAGCCTGATACAACTTTTGTTCTGGGGGGAAAGAGTTGGATGGTTACAGAAATAGACAAGGAGAATAAGAATATCTATGTAAAGAGTGCCGAGGGTAAGCCGCCTACAGTCTGGGATGGAACAGGAGAGGTTATTGAGCATACCAGAGTACTTAAGAAAATGAAGGAGATAATAACAACTGACTGTAAGTATCCTTATTTGGGAGATGGAGCAAAGAAGAGACTTGCTGAAATAAGGCAGGTGGCAGCGGGGGCGGGGCTTGACACCAAAGAAATCTTTGAAATATCTCCGGATACTTATGGGATATCTCTGTGGTTAGGCACAAGAGCGCTTAATTCCTTAGACTATATCTTAAATAAACTCCTGCCTGATAGAAAATTTGTAGAACCTTACTGGCCTTTTTTAATAGTTAAAAATGTAACAAAGAATGAACTTATGGATGCAATTGACTACATAAGAAAAAATGATGTTACGGAAAGTGATTATATTGTTCCTAAAGATGCTAAAACCTTAGGGAAGTACAATGACTTTGTTCCTGAAAACCTCTTAATTAAGCAGTATGTTGATAGATATACTGATGTGGCGGAGATGAAAGAAGAGATTAGCTTATAAAAGGTTAGCTTTTTAAGAAGATATTAGAAGGTATTAAAAGCTACTGGAAAGCATTAGATTGGACTAGGAGAATGTTAGATGATAATAAGGACTCTGTCAGACTATTGCAAAGAAAAGTTTGGCACAAAGGTATATAGGTTGTCTTTATCCACAGGATGTAGTTGCCCAAACAGGGATGGAAGGGCAGGAAGAGGTGGTTGCAGCTTTTGCTCTGAGGGCGGTTCCGGAGAATTTGCTACAGAACTTAAGCCCATAGAAATACAGATAGAAGAAGCAAAAGCCAGGGTGAAAAGCAAATTTCCAAAGGATATAAAGGAAGAAGACAAGAAGTATATTGCGTATTTTCAGTCATTTACCAATACTTACGGAGATGTAGACAGACTTGGCAGGATTTTTAAGACTGCTATACTTAGGGATGATATTGCCGCCCTATCTATTGGTACAAGGCCTGACTGCTTGGAAGATGATATACTTGACCTCTTGGACGAGCTTAATAAAATAAAGCCTGTATGGATAGAACTTGGCTTACAGACGATTCACGAAGACAGCGCAAAGGCATTTAACAGGGGCTATAGTTTGCCTGTCTTTAATAAGGCTTATATGGAGCTTAAAAAGAGAAATATTGAAGTGATAGTCCATGTGATTTTAGGCTTACCGGGCGAAACGGATAAAGATATGTATGAAACTGTCAGGTATTTAGCAAATCTCAGTCCTAAGTTAGACGGAATTAAGCTTCACCTCCTCCATATATTAAAGAATACCAGACTAGAGAGGGAATATAGGGAAAAGCCTTTTAAGATACTAAGCCTTGATGAATATACTGAAATTCTTATAAACTGTCTGAGAATCCTGCCTGAAAGCGTGGTGATTCACAGGATGACGGGAGACGGAGATAAGAGGCTTCTGGTAGAGCCACTGTGGAGTGCTGATAAGAAAAAGGTGCTAAATACTATAAATAAGGCTATTAGAGAAGCTAAAAGATGATATTAAATTAATTGTAGTTAAACAAAATACTTATTGGAGAAAATAATGGCAAAGAATAATTATTATGCGGTAAGAATAGGAAAGACTCCCGGTATATATAAGACCTGGGAGGACTGTAAGGCTCAGGTTATAGGCTATAAAGGGGCTATATATAAAGGATTTGTAGAAAAGCAGGATGCGGAAGACTTTTTAAGGGGAGGATTATCTGCTTCTAACACTGATGCAGCAAGTGATAATAATGATGAAAATACACAGGTAGAGCCCTCTGATAGTGAAATAACCGCTTATGTGGATGGAAGCTTTAGTAGTGGGAAGATTTTTGGCTGTGGCTGTATTATACTTAAAGACGGAGAAGTAATAGCTGAAATATCAAAGGCCTACGAGGATGAAGAGCTTGCCACAATGAGGAATGTGGCGGGAGAGATAAAAGCTTCTGAACTTGCCATGCAATATGCGTTAGACAATGGCTATACATCATTAAGCATATATCACGATTATCAGGGGATAGCAAGCTGGTGCCTGGGAGAGTGGAAGACGAACAAAGCAGGAACCGTAGCATATAAGCAGTTTTATGATGGTATAAAAGATAAGCTTAAGGTTCATTTTATCAAAGTCAAGGGCCATTCAGGTGATGAATATAATGAGATGGCTGATGGGCTGGCTAAAAGAGCACTTGGAATTGAGTAGACAAAAAGTGTAAAATTCTCATAAAATAAAACAACAAAAAATATTAAAAAAGTGTTGACATCATAAGTTAATTCATGTATAATATTCCTTGCTTGATTGCAAAACACTTAAGAAATTTCGGGGTGTGGCTCAGTTTGGCTAGAGTACTTGATTTGGGATCAAGGGGTCGCAGGTTCGAATCCTGTCACCCCGACTTGTTTCTAAGTTTTGTAAAAAAAGCAAAAAGTTAATATTTCTTGTATGCGGGTGTGGTTCAATGGTAGAACACCAGCCTTCCAAGCTGGATACGTGGGTTCGATTCCCATCACCCGCTTTCATTTTGATTATTGTCAAAATGGGTTTGTACCGATAGCTCAGTTGGATAGAGCAACGGCCTTCTAAGCCGTGTGTCGGGGGTTCGAATCCCTTTCGGTACACTTAAGCTAGTCGGATTATATATATGGTGGGTATAGTGTAGTTGGTTAACGCGCCAGATTGTGGTTCTGGATACCGAGGGTTCGAGTCCCTCTACCCACCCTTAGAGTGCAAAGGCGAGAGTCTTTGTATTTTTTGGGCTATAGCCAAGCGGTTAAGGCACGGGACTTTGACTCCCGCATCGACGGTTCGAATCCGGCTAGCCCAGCCATGCGGATATGGCGGAATTGGCAGACGCGCCAGATTTAGGTTCTGGTGGGAACCCCCGTGCAGGTTCAACTCCTGTTATCCGCATACTACCGGACTTTATTGCATCTTGCATGAAGTTCGGTTTTTTTATATAATGTACAGGTGTCAAATTAAAAAACGATATGGCTTACATAATAAGTAGGGCTGTAGCAATTCCATATCATTTTAATATGCTTAATAGATAATGACTTAGAGGGATTATGCTACAAGTAAAAATTGCTTGCAAATAGGAGAGCAGTGATGAAAGACTTGATGAAAAAGTTTAACTTGAAAGAATTTATCTGGATGACCATTGGCATCGAGATTATGGTAATTGGTATTTATTTCTTTAAGTTTCCAAATAACTTTTCTTTCGGAGGAGCTACAGGTATAGCGGTTATTTTATCGAAGTATACTGTTGGAGTTTTAACCAAGGGAAATATTGTAGTTATCTTCAATATTTTGCTCCTTATAATAGGATTTATTTTTCTCGGAAAAGAATTTGGACTAAAAACAGTCTATTGTTCGCTGATTATGTCATTTTCGCTGCAGGGGCTTGAGTACATAGTTCCACTTAAGGGACCTCTTACCAATGAAACGATAATGGAACTTGTATATGCCATTTTTCTTCCTGCAATAGGCAGTGCAATTTTGTTTAATATAGGTGCTTCATCCGGAGGTACTGACATACTCGCGATGTTGCTTAAAAAGTACACCTCTATGAACATAGGAGTTGCACTTATGTCTGCTGACTGCATACTTGCAGCCCTTACCTTCCCTATCTACGGAGTGAAGACAGGTCTTATGTCAATGCTTGGTCTTGGAGTGAAGGCTCTTGTTATAGACAACGTAATTGAAAGTATTAACCTACACAAGTATATCAATATTGTTTGTAATGATTCTGAGCCTATAACAAATTTTATAGGTAAGGAATTAAATCGTTCTGCTACTGTGGTTGATGCAAAGGGTGCATATTCAGGACAGCATAAGTTTATGGTGCTTACTGTAGTTAACAGAAGACAGGCGGTTCTTTTAAGGAATTTCCTAAGGGAAACTGAGCCTACAGCTTTTATTATAATTACAAGTACCAGCGAAATAGTTGGAAAAGGATTTATGAGAATATAGGAGAGAATCTATGGGAAAATACTTTGGAACAGATGGATTCAGAGGGGAAGCCAATGTAGGATTGACAGTTAATCACGCATTTAAGGTTGGAAGATTTCTAGGATATTACTATGGTAAGGAGCATAAGGCTAAGATAGTAATAGGTAAAGATACCAGAAGATCAAGCTATATGTTCGAATATGCCCTTGCAGCAGGACTTACCGCAAGTGGGGCAGATGCATATCTTTTGCATGTTACAAGTACTCCAAGCGTATCCTATGTGGTAAGAACGGAGGAATTTGACTGTGGTATTATGATATCTGCAAGCCACAATCCTTTTTACGACAACGGTATAAAGATAATAAACGGAAACGGTTATAAGTTAGAGGCTGAGGTTGAGGCTCTTATAGAAGAGTATATAGATAGGGAAGATGACAATATTCCCCTTGCTACAGGAGAAAATGTCGGAAGAACTGTTGACTATGTACTTGGAAGAAACAGATATCTGGGTTACCTTATTTCACTACCAACCAAATCCTTTAAGGATGTGAGAGTGGGACTTGACTGTGCGAACGGTTCTGCGCATCAGATAGCAACAGCAGTATTTAAGGCACTTGGAGCTAAGACCTATGTTATAAATGCTGATCCTGACGGCACTAATATAAATACTGAATGTGGTTCAACCCATATAGAAAAGCTTCAGGAATTTGTTAAGGAGAAGAAGCTTGATATAGGCTTTGCTTATGACGGAGACGCGGACAGATGCCTTGCTGTAGATGAAAACGGCAATATAATTGACGGAGATGCTATTCTCTACATCTGTGGTTCATACCTCAAGAACAAGGGTGAGCTTGACAACGATACAGTAGTTACAACTGTAATGTCAAATATGGGACTATATAAGGCTTTTGATAAGCTCGGAATTAAATATGAAAAGACAGATGTAGGCGACAAGTATGTGAGTGAAAATATGGTTGCAAACGGCTATTCTTTAGGTGGCGAACAGTCAGGTCACATTATATTTGGAAAGCATGCTACTACAGGAGATGGAGTACTTACTTCACTTAAAATAATGGATGCAATGCTTATCAGTAAGAAGAGGATATCAGAGCTTACAGAAGGCTTTAAGGTATATCCTCAGCTTCTTGTGAACTTAAGAGTTACTGATAAGGACCTTGTGATGAATGATGAAAAGGTTCTTAGAGCTGCGGCTGAGGCTGAGGCAGGGCTTAATGGAGATGGAAGAGTGCTTTTTAGAAAGAGTGGTACTGAACCTCTTATAAGAGTTATGGTAGAAGCAGGAAGTGATGAGAAATGTAAAGAGGCAGCGGACAAAATAATCGATGCTATTAAAGCTTGTGGCTATATTTTATGATACAAGTGTCGAATCTAATCTTTATATTAAAAAGCTTAAGTAAAATGTCCTATACCATTGAAAAAACTCGAGAATTGATATATTATTGAAACAGTTACGCTTTTAAGGCGATAACTGTTTCTTTATGCTTAATGTGAGGTAAAAATGGCAGGGAATAATAATAGAAAAAAAACAGCAAACAAAAGTAATAGAAAAAGCAGCAATAGCAGGAATTCTACAAAGAATACTGTAGGAAAGAAGACAGGTGCAAAGAGAACTACACGTAATAAGCAGGTTAAAGTTGAAAGAGAAGGCTTTTTAGCAGAGAACAAATATGAATTATTATTCATATTTACCAGTGTCATCTCAATTGTACTTTTACTTTCAAATTTTAATCTGGTTGGACCTGTAGGAAGAGGTATTAATAGCTTTCTTTTTGGCTGCATAGGTGTGATTACATGGGTATTTCCATTCTATGTTTTCTTTGCGTCTATTTTTATGTTGGCTAATGTAGGCAATAAGAGGGTTAGAAATAAAGTTATGGCAAGTGCAGGCCTGCTTTTAGCCTTTGGTGGTATATTTGAGCTTGCGTCATATGGAGACCTAAGTGACATTCCTTGGAAATCTCTATACACGATGTCTGTGGATAATAAAAACGGAGGAGGTTTCCTCGGAGGTGCTCTTGCTAAGATATTTAATCTTGGTCTTGCCCAGGTAGGAGCATACCTTTTGCTAATAGCGATAATTATAATGTTTGTTATTTATTTAACAGGAAGACTCATAACCTCTGTTATAAACGACAGGGTGACAGAAACCAGAGAGACTATAGCAGAATACAAGAATGAGGCCATGCTTGACGCTAGGGCAAAGGCTGAGGAGAAGCTAGCCAGAAGAAAAGAGCTAAGAGAAATAAGAAGGGCAGAAAGAGAGAGAATAAGACAGGCCAGAGCCGAAGAGGATGAGAGGCTTAGACAGGAGGAAATGGATAGAAAGAGGGCCATTTCGGAGGAAATCATCCAGGAAAGAATAAAGGCCAATATAGAAAACAAAAAGAAGCTTGAGGAGGCTGCAAAGCAGGAAGAAGCTAAGAAAGAAGAGGAAGAAGCAGCTACAAAAGAGAAGTCTGCGGATATGGGTAAAGAGACTGTAGATGATACTCCTATCGGAGAAGCTAAAGTGTCTGAAAAGAAAGAGGCTGCCCGCGAAAATCAAAAAACAACAGAGGAAGCTGCTGATATTAACAAAGAGGTAGAAGTAAAGGAGGTAGGCGAGACAGAAAAATCTCAGCTTTCTTTTCTGATTCATAGGGCAAATGAGGATAAGAAGATTTCTGAGGGTAAAGAAGATGAGTTTTACTTAAAAGAAATCAATGATAAGTTTGGTGATGGGGAAGGTTTGTGGAAGCCTGAAGGAGAAGAAGGAAAGATTGATGAAGGGCTTGATAATATAACAGAGACTAGTGGTATAGCAGAGTCTGATTATAAATCAGAGCATGGAGGTATAGTAGAGCCTGAAGTAAAGGCTGAAGCTTTGATTGAAGAAGAGGATAAGGAAGATTTAGAGGATGAAGCAGAAAATGAAGTAAGCTCTCATAAGCTTGATAAAAATTACTACGAAACAGATGAAAGCGATTTTGAAGATGATATAGACGAATATGAAGATTTGTTAGATGATGAGGATGAAGAAGAGCTAGTTCCTCAAAGGTCTATTCTTGAAATTGAAAAAGATAGGCTCCTTGAAAAGAAAACCATAACCGGCAATAAAGCGCTTGAGTCTTCATTTGGTGATGGTGGTAATAATAGTACCATCTCTACAGACATTTCAAATATTCCTGAAAATAGAAAAAGCTCTGTAAAAGAAGGAAGAGATGATGGCATAGAGCCGCTTATTCCGGATTTATCGGTTGAAAATCCACACGAACCGCCTAAGCCTTATGTATTCCCGCCTACTAGCCTTTTAAGTAAGGCTTGGGGTGATGATGAAGGGATAAGTGATGAAGAGCTACACGAAACTGCAAGAAAACTTCAGGAAACCCTGACAGCCTTTGGAGTAAATGTAAAGGTAACTGATGTCAGCTGTGGCCCATCTGTAACAAGGTATGAGCTTCAGCCTGAACAGGGGGTTAAGGTAAGCAAGATAACTGCACTTACTGATGACATTAAGTTAAATCTTGCGGCCGCAGATATTCGTATAGAGGCACCGATTCCGGGCAAGGCAGCAGTTGGAATAGAAGTACCTAACAAAAAGAACCTAATGGTGTATTTTAGGGATTTGATTGAGAACAAAGACTTTAATGAACACCAGTCTAAGCTTGCCTTTGCTGTAGGTAAGGATATAGGCGGACAGACTATGATATCTGATATAGCCAAGATGCCGCATCTCCTCATAGCGGGTGCAACAGGCTCAGGTAAGTCGGTATGTATCAATACGCTTATTATGAGCATACTATACAAGGCGAAGCCAAGTGAGGTAAAACTCATCATGGTGGATCCTAAGGTGGTTGAGCTTTCTGTATATAACGGAATACCTCATCTTTTGCTTCCTGTAGTAACCGATCCTAAGAAAGCTGCTGCAGCTCTAAACTGGGCGGTTGCGGAAATGAACAGGCGTTACAAGCTTTTCTCCGACATGAAGGTTAGAGAAATAAAAGGCTTTAACAAAAAGGTAGGAAAAGATTCGCCTGAATGGATGCCTCAGATAGTGATAATAGTAGACGAGCTTGCTGACCTTATGATGGTTTCATCAAAGGAGGTTGAAGAAGCTATATGCCGTCTTGCTCAGCTTGCAAGAGCAGCAGGTATCCATCTTGTGATTGCAACTCAGCGTCCAAGTGTAAATGTCATTACGGGTCTTATTAAGGCCAATGTACCTTCAAGAATAGCCTTTGCTGTTTCTTCTCAGGTGGATTCAAGGACAATTCTTGATGGAGCAGGAGCCGAAAAGCTCTTAGGTAAGGGGGATATGCTATTCTTCCCTTCAGGATATCCTAAGCCTGTGAGGGTTCAGGGAGCCTTTGTTTCGGATAATGAAGTCTCTGATGTAGTTGAATTTATCAAAGAAAACAATGATCCTGCTCACAAGGCGGCTGATATCACCGAGCAGGTAAACGCAGCTGCTCAGGTTGAGAGCATCAAAGAAGGAAATACACCTGCTGAAGAGGATGATGGCTATGATGCGTATTTTGAAGAAGCCGGGAAACTGGTAATAGACAAAGATAAGGCTTCTATAGGTATGTTTCAAAGGGTGTACAGAATAGGATTCAACAGGGCAGCCAGAATCATGGATCAACTTGCTGAAGCAGGAGTAGTAAGTGCTGAGGATGGAACCAAGCCTCGTAAGGTGCTTATGAGTAAGGATGATTTTGAAGCTTTCATAATGACCAGGCATTAATTAGATTTTTTGACATTAATAGCTATAAAATAGACACTTTTTTTGAATTGACAGAAAGGGCGTTTATTAGTTATGATTTAGATATATGAGGCATTTATAAGTAAAAAATATTAATTGCTATTAACTACAATAAACCACAAAGGGGATGGAATCTTATGAAGACTGATATTGAAATAGCTAAAGAAGCGGTGATGAAACCTATTGGCGAGGTGGCTGAAAAACTCGGCATTTCTTCAGATGAGCTTGAATTATATGGAAAGTATAAGGCTAAGCTCTCAGATGAGCTTTGGGACAGGATTAAAGACAATGAAGATGGAAAACTGATTCTCGTAACCGCTATCAATCCTACCCCTGCGGGTGAAGGAAAGACAACGGTCACCGTAGGTCTTGGTGAGGCATTTGAAAGACTTGGCAAAAAGGCTGTAATAGCACTTAGAGAGCCTTCTCTTGGACCTTGCTTTGGAGTAAAAGGCGGAGCAGCAGGCGGAGGCTATGCACAGGTAGTGCCTATGGAGGATTTAAATCTCCATTTTACAGGTGATTTTCATGCAATTACCTCTGCCAACAATTTACTTTCAGCCTTACTTGATAACCACATAAAACAGGGCAATTCTCTTGGTATAGATACCAACCAGATAGTGTGGAAACGCTGCCTTGATATGAACGACAGGGTACTTAGAAATGTAGTTGTTGGACTTGGGGCGTCAGCGGATGGTGTGGTTAGAGAGGATCACTTTGTAATCACAGTTGCATCCGAAATAATGGCTGTTCTCTGTCTTGCAAATGATATGAAGGATTTAAAAGAGAGACTTTCACGCATCATTGTGGCCTACAGCTTCGATGGAAAGCCTGTTACCGCAGGAGATTTGAATGCAGTAGGCTCTATGGCTGCTCTTCTTAAAGAAGCAATTAAGCCTAACCTGATTCAGACTATTGAACACAGTCCTGCTATTGTCCATGGCGGCCCATTTGCCAATATAGCCCATGGCTGTAACTCAGTAAGGGCAACAAAGACAGCCCTCAAACTTGCTGATTATGTTATCACTGAGGCAGGTTTTGGTGCTGACCTTGGTGCTGAGAAGTTTTTGGATATCAAATGCCGTATGGCCGGACTTAAACCTTCTGCAGTTGTACTTGTAGCCACTATCAGGGCTCTTAAGTACAACGGAGGAGTGGACAAGAAGGAACTTGGAGCAGAGAACCTTGAGGCTCTTAAAAAGGGAATAGTAAACCTTGAAAAGCATATAGAGAATCTTAAACAGTTCGGTGTTCCTGTCATGGTAACCCTCAATAAGTTTGTGTCAGATACCGAAGCAGAGCTTAAATTCGTAAAGGATTTCTGTGAGGAGAGAGGCTGTGACTTTGAGCTCGCAGAAGTTTGGGAAAAGGGAGGTCTCGGTGGAGAAGAGCTTGCAAAGAAAATAATTGCAACAATAGAGTCAAAGACAGCTGATTACGCTCCTATCTATGGGGATGAGCTTCCAATCAAAGAAAAGATAGAAACAATATGTACAAAAATCTATGGAGCATCTGGAGTGGACTTTGCACCAGCTGCAGACAAGATGATTAAGAAAATTGAAGAACTTGGCTTTGGCAGTTTCCCTGTATGTATGGCTAAGACACAGTATTCGCTCTCAGATAATGCCACTCTTCTTGGAAGACCTGAGGGCTTTAGAGTGACTGTAAGGGAGGCTTATGTATCAGCGGGTGCAGGCTTTGTAGTTGTACTTACAGGCAATATTATGACCATGCCGGGGCTTCCAAAGACACCTGCAGCGTTTAACATTGATGTGGATGATGACGGCAATATAGTTGGGCTGTTCTAAATATTATTGAGGAGTTTTTAAGATGTGGGAGATAGAAAAAGCGATTTTAATTACCAATAATGACAGAGTAATTGAAAAATTTGAAGATAAGATACATTGCATTATGTGCAAGGACTACGAGGAAGTTATGATAAAGACAAGGGATATGGTATATACAGGTCATAAACTGCTTACCCACCCTCAGGCATCAAGCCTTAAGCCTAACCAGACACTTTACCGCTCAATTATTGTCTACCCAAAGGAGGGGGAAGATAATACTGAAGATATTATGCTCATAGAAAAATGCGTAGAAACCTTTAGACAGTGGCAGGATATTGCAAAAAGTCCTGAAAGCTACCCTGAGAATGTGGCAAACGACTTCAAAACAATTGATTTATCTGTAATAGAAAATGTAATTCCAAGGATATGTTAAAAGGAGCGATTCAGAATGGATTATTTTAAAGGCCTCAATAGAAAAGACTATATAATAAAAGCCAATGAAATGATTAAAAGAGAAGGCATCGATTCTGTTTCAATAAGAAAACTGGCTAAGGAAATGAAGTGTTCGTCTGCAAATCTATACAGGTATTTTGCTAATCGTGATGAACTCATCTACTTTGCGCAGTTAGCTGAACTTAAAAACTATATCGTTTCTCTCAATACTGCAGAGAAAGTTTGGGATAATGTTTGGGAAAGATATGTGGGGGTTTGGTATTGCTACTGCATGGAAGCATTTAGGAAGCCTGTGGCTTATAATCTGCTGTTTTTTAACAATTATGAGATAGCACTTAGGGAAGCTATAGGAGAGTATTATCGTATGTTCCCTGAGGAGATTGATGAATCATCGACATCATTTCAGGCAATGCTTACTAATCCGGAATTTTTGGGGAGAGATTTTGAGATGTGTAAGCTTTGCATAGCTGATAATGCTATTACTTATGACAATGCTGTTATGCTTAACAGGATTGTATGTTTGTTATACAAAGGTTACCTAAAAACAATTATGGACAAGAAAATAACTGATGAGGATACAATCAATAATTATGTGTGGGATTATATTGATGATTGTGAACTTGTGGTTAAGGCACTTGCCTCAGATTTAAAGGGTTACACGAGCTACAAAACGGTTATTGCAAAATCTTGCAAATAAACCAAAAATTTTGCAAAAAATTGCAAATAAAATTGAATTACTGAATTATATATATATTAATCCAAACCCGCTCTCTATAGCAACTTGTCATAGAGGGTGGGTTTTTGCTGTGTTGTAAAAAAGTTGAAATAATTAATAAAAAATTACTAAAAACTATTGATTAATTACTAAAAATTATATAACATGTAGATGAACCAGATATTGTAATTTTAGTATGATGTCAGTTGATTTAGTTAAAATTTTAATAACTCATTCATTGTACCTTAATAGGATATCTTGGGTTTAGTTTTGCTAAAGGAGGACCTGCTTATGATGCCACGACCGGGATAATGATTACATTGTCTCACAGCACTAAATTTTACGTTAAAAATAACAAACAAACGAGAGGTACACATGAAAGATCATAATGCGTTTAGTTGGACAAGAGTTTTAATCCTTGCAGGTGCAGTAATTGCTTTTCAGATAGGCTCAGGCTTTGCTACCGGACAGGAGATAATTCAGTATTTTACTGCTTACGGAGTTGAGGGACTTTTAACTTTGGCGGTATTTTTCGTAACTTTTCTTTATTACAATATCAACTTTGCTAAAGCAGGTGCAGAAGAGCATTTTGAAAAGGGTAATGATATTTACAAATTTTACTGTGGAAAATATGTAGGTACCTTTTGTGACTATTATTCAACAATCTTTTGCTATATGTCGTTTTGGGTAATGGTAGGTGGTGCTGCTTCAACACTTAATCAGGAATACGGTCTTCCTCTTTGGATTGGTGCTGTAATCCTGGTTGTTCTTACAGCTGTAACTGTCGCCGGCGGCCTTGATTTCTTAGTAGATGCCATAGGTATAGTTGGACCAATTATTGTTGTAATTTGTATTGTTATCGGAATCATCACTTTAGTAAAAGATGGTGGTGATGTTCAAGCGGGACTTGATACTATTAAAAATGGTACCTTTGCTGGAGTAAAAGCAGGTGAGACCATTAAAAATGCCGGCCCTAACTGGCTCATATCAGGACTTTCATATGCAGGCTTTGCTCTTCTTTGGTTTGCAAGCTTTATGACAGCACTTGGTACAAAGAATTCTAAGAAGAATCTATATTACGGCATTATAGGTGGAACAATTGCAGTGTCTGTGGCTATTGCACTCATTTCTTTTGCACAGATAGCCAATATCAATACACCTAATTCAGATGGAAGCATATATGTATGGGATGCTGCAATTCCAAATCTCATTCTTGCAATGAAGATATGGAAGCCGTTCTCTGCCATCTTTGCTGTAATAGTATTTGCGGGTATTTATACTTCTGCAGTGCCTCTTCTTTACAATCCCGCTTCGAGATTTGCTAAAGAGGGCACACCAAGGTTTAAAATACTTACAATTGTGCTTGCAGTTATAGGTCTTATTGTAGGACTTTTCCTCCCATTTAAGATGCTTGTAAACTATATCTATGTATTGAATGGTTATGTAGGAGCGTTGCTTGTCATATTTATGATATGGAAGAATATCAAAGATACTTTCTTGAAGAAAAAGGAAGCTTAATTTATTAAAATTGGTATTTTACATTGAAGTCTATTTATAGAAAAATGCAATAAGTAACACTATTTATTGTAAGAAATGCACAAAAATTTAGAAATCACTCTCTGAAAACAAGCGGTTTTTGGAGGGTGACTTCGTTAAAATGCCAAATTTATTTAAATTGACAGATAAAGCTTGAAATTATAATCAAAATTGTGTATTCTATACATGAAATAAGTTATCATGATTACATAATAGATAACAGAAAACTAAAGCTTAATTTTTTTTAGAAAGATGTTATCGCGATAAAAATTTATTTGTGCAACACAGATATTTTTTATTTTTATAAATAAGTTATCGTGATTACTAAAATTATATAAGGAGGGATTTACCTATGAAATTGGAACTTGGAAAAATCAGAATCGATGATATCCAGTTCGCAGACAAGACTTATGTTAAAGATCACGTTCTCTACGTTAACAAAGAAGAAGTAGAGAAGCTTGTTCTTGAAGACGATAAGCTAAAAGGCTGCAAACTTGATATCGCAAGACCGGGAGAGAAGACAAGAATTACTCCTGTTAAGGATGTAATTGAGCCAAGAGTTAAAGTAAGCGGTGGTGGAAATATCTTCCCTGGTGTTATCGGAAAGGTTAGTCCTACAGTTGGAGAAGGAAGAACTCACGCACTTGATGGTTGCTGCGTAGTTACTGTAGGAAGGATTGTTGGTTTCCAGGAAGGTGTAATCGATATGAGCGGCGTTGCTGCTGATTACTGTCCATTCTCAAAAACAGTTAACCTTTGTGTAGTAATCGAGCCTCAGGAAGGTTTAGAGACTCACGTATATGAGAAGGCAGGACGTATGGCCGGCCTTAAGGTTGCTGCTTATCTTGGCGAGGCAGGAAAGGAAGTAGAGCCTGATACACTTGAGACATTTGAAACAAAGCCTATATTTGAACAGGCTGCTATGTATCCTAATCTTCCAAAAGTTGGTTACGTTCACATGCTTCAGTCACAGGGTCTGCTCCATGACACATATTACTACGGAGTAGATGCTAAACAGTTCATTCCTACCTATATGTATCCACAGGAAATTATGGACGGTGCTATCGTTTCCGGTAACTGTGTTGCTCCTTGTGATAAGGTTA
The DNA here is from genome assembly GCF_057250765.1 of Catonella sp. Lineage (NCBI taxonomy): Bacteria > Bacillati > Bacillota > Clostridia > Lachnospirales > Lachnospiraceae > Catonella > Catonella sp. The sequence continues at coordinate 27,571 of NZ_DBHIEC010000021.1, read as the reverse complement.
CAACATATCATCATTTCCACAATCCTGTTATTGAAGATTGCTTCAAGCATCACGGAAAAGATATCAACTTCATGGGCGTTATATTAACCAATGAGAATGTATTCCTTGCAGATAAGGAAAGACATTCTGATATGGTAGCTAAGCTCGCTGAGTGGATGGGACTTGACGGTGTTCTTATTACAGAGGAAGGCTATGGTAACCCTGATACAGACCTTATGATGAACTGTAAGAAGGTTCAGAGAAAGGGTGTTGACGTTGTTCTTATAACTGATGAATTCCCTGGAAAAGATGGAAAGAGCCAGTCTCTTGCAGACGTTTGCGATGAGGCAAATGCACTTGCATCTTGCGGACAGGGTAATATGACATTACAGTTCCCTAAGATGGACAAGATAATCGGTACTATGGATTACATCGAGAATCAGATCGGTGGATGGGCTGGATGCGTTAACCCTGATGGTTCATTTGAGGCTGAGATTCAGATTATCATTGCTTCTACAATTGCTAACGGATTTAATAAGCTCGCAGCAAGAGGGTATTAATTAATAATTATGGAGGGAAATGAAATGGCAAAGTATAAAATTGTACATTATATAAATCAGTTCTTTGCCGGCATCGGTGGTGAAGACAAAGCCGACTTTAAGCCGGAAGTAAGAGAAGAAGTTATCGGACCTGGTATAGCACTTCAGGCTGAGCTTGGCGATGACTATCAGATAGTTGCTACAGTAATCTGTGGTGACAACTATTTCGGAGAAAACCTTGAAACAGCAACTGACATAATAGTTGAAATGGTTAAGAAATACAATCCTGATGTGTTCGTAGCAGGACCATCATTTAACGCAGGACGTTATGGTGTGGCTTGTGGTACTATCTGTAAGGCTGTTGAAGAGAGACTTGGATGCAGTGTCATTACAGCTTCTTATGAAGAAAACCCTGGTGTTGATATGTTCCGTAAGGACATCATCACAGTTAAGACAGGTAACTCAGCAGCTACAATGAAGAAGTCTGTTGGTAATCTTGCTACCCTTATCAAGAAGCTTGCGACAGGTGAAGAGATTTTAGGACCTGTTGAAGAAGGTTATCACGAGAGAGGCATCCGTGTTAACTACTTTGCAGAGGAAAGGGGTTCTGCTAGAGCTATAAAGATGCTTGTTAAGAAAATGAAGGGCGAGGAGTTCTCTACAGATCTTCCTATGCCTAAGTTTGATAGAGTTGATCCTGCAGCTCCTGTTAAGGATATCAAAAAAGCTAAGATTGCTATCGTTACATCTGGTGGTGTGGTTCCACAGGGCAACCCTGATCACATTGAGTCTTCAAATGCTACCAAGTACGGTGCATATTCAATCGAAGGAATGCAGGCACTTTCACCAAAGGATTTCACAACAATACATGGTGGATACGACAGACAGTTTGTTATGGAGAATCCTAACCTTGTAGTACCTCTTGATGTACTTAGAGAGTTAGAGGCAGCCGGTGAATTTGGTGAGCTTTACAATACATTCTTTACTACAACAGGTACCGGTACAGCTACAGGTTCTGCAGCAAAGATGGGAACTGAGATTGGTAAGATACTTGTTGATGACCACGTAGACGCTGTTATTCTTGTCAGCACGTGAGGCACCTGTACACGTTGCGGTGCAACGATGGTTAAAGGTATCGAGAGATATGGCATTCCGGTAGTACATATGGCTACAGTTGTTCCTATTTCACTTACAATTGGTGCTAACAGAATTATTCCTGGTGTTGGTATTCCTTATCCACTTGGAGATCCTACACAGGGTGAGGTTGATTCCAAGAAGATTCGTGAAAAGATGGTTAGAAGAGCTCTTAGAACATTACAGACACCTGTTACAGAGCAGACTGTATTTGAAACTGATAACTTCTAATTAAAATGATATAGGCCCGGATTTGTAGATATGAACATAATAATATAAAGGTTGTATCGTAGAATCCGGGCTATTTTGTTAATTGAATCCTTGTATCCGTATTCTGGCCTGCAGACAGTTTCAGTCCCAGCTGTGATAGTTTGAGGGGAGGTCGGTTGGATTTGATTAATCTACTTTTCGGAGACGCAATTATTTAAATAATTACATAGTGGGGTATATTATATGGGACAAGATAATAATGCAGTAAGTTGGAAAAGAGTTATAATCCTTGCTGGTGCTGTTATTGCATTTACGATTGGTTCAGGCTTTGCAACCGGTCAGGAAATCATTCAGTATTATACAGCTTATGGTGTCAAAGGACTTTTGGCTTTGCTTGTTTTCTTTGTTGCTTTCCTTTACTACAATTACAACTTTGCTAAGGCTGGAGCAGAAGAAAAATTTGAAAAGTCAAATGATATTTACAAATATTACTGCGGAAAGTATGTAGGTACTTTCTGTGACTATTACTCAACAATCTTCTGTTATATGTCATTTTGGGTAATGGTTGGTGGTGCAGCTTCAACTCTTAATCAGGAATATAATCTTCCTCTTTGGGTTGGTGCGGTAATCTTAGTTGTAATTACAACTATAACAGTTATAGGTGGACTTAACTCACTCGTAGATGCAATTGGTATAGTTGGTCCTATCATAGTTGTACTTTGTATAGCTATCGGTGTTATAACCGTTATAAGAGACGGCGGCAATATTCAGGCCGGTCTTGATGTCATTGCAAATGGTACTTATGAAGGAGCAGCAGCAGGAGAGACAATTAAGAATGCAGGTTCTACCTGGCTTGCTTCAGGTCTTTCATACGCAGGTTTCGTTCTTCTTTGGTTTGCAAGCTTTACAGCTGCTCTTGGTGCAAAGAATACTAAGAAGAACCTTAACTACGGTATCATCGGTGGTACTCTTGCAGTTTGTATAGCAATCATCCTTGTTTCTTTCGCACAGATTTCAAATATCAACACACCTAGTGCTGATGGAAGCGTTTATGTATGGAATGCAGCTATTCCTAACCTCATTCTTGCAATGAAGATATGGAAGCCATTCTCAGCTATATTTGCTGTAGTAGTATTTGCAGGTATTTACACAACAGCAGTGCCTCTTCTTTACAATCCTGCTTCAAGATTTGCTAAAGAGGGTACAAGCCAGTTTAAGCTACTTACAGTAATACTTGCAGTTGTTGGTTTGGTAGTAGGACTCTTCCTCCCATTTAAGGTGCTTGTAAATTACATTTACGTATTAAATGGTTATGTAGGAGCAGTACTTATTATATTCATGGTATGGAAGAATATCAAAGATACCTTCCTTAAGAAAAAGAATGCCTAATTGAAACCAAAAGAAAGCCCTGTCGCCAATAGGTGACGAGGCTTTCTTTATGCGTATAATGGTTAAAAATAATAAATTCTTATGTAAGCAAGTTAAGGTAGGATTTTATACATTCTACAGTTAAATTATAAATTCAAATTATCCCTCAAATCTTCCCTGTTCCAGAGTGTAACCATGGCCTCCTTTGCTACATCTATGACCTCAGGTGAGAATCTGGAGGTGGTTATCATCATGCCCTGAGTACAGGCTCTTTGTTTCATTTCAAGTGTAAAGTTGTTAAAATCATCTATATCAATTACTTTGTCGGTAGTTATTATAAGTACGGCACCTCTTTCTGTAAATGACTCACCATTTCTGGTGCCATTCCTTGTACAGACAAAATGGCTTCCTGGGAATTCAGACTCGTATGGCTCCAGTGCGAAGCCTCTTCCGGTATAAAGGGCAGTTATCTTTGTCGTAAGGTCTTCCTCTGAAATAGCTTCTACCTTTTGCATTTTGCTATAAGCTTCGGCTTCGGTTCCATATTTTTTTCCGAGTATCTTTGTGAGGATGGGTGCAAGTACAAGTAACACAAGACAAATTCCTATGTTAAAGGGTGTAAGCCCGCCAAATCTTATGCCTATTAACACAAGTAAAACGATTGCAAACAAAAAGAAATAAATCTCAAACCTCTTATTATTCATCTTCATTATTCCCCTTGACTAATCTATATCTGTTATTAAGCTTATATTTGAAAAGCTTTCGAAAGAATATAATACACTAGTTTAGTCTAAGTGTCAAAAGCATAAAATTCGATTGTGGATTGCATGCAAGAACATTTTTATATTGTGACACACACATCATATAATACTTTTTATATTATTCCCAGCTTTATTAGAAAATGTAAAAAGTAACCAAGAGAAATATAATAATTGCTAATGTAGATATTTTTACTTATAAGTGATATAGTATAATCATAGATTATTATTAAAGCCTACTTATGAAAGGAAGGAAGATTATGAAAGAGTATGCTCCTGTTAAAGAAGGAAAGATTAGAGAAGTTTATGATATAGGTGACAGCCTGATTATGGTTGCGACTGATAGAATATCAGCGTTTGACCACATATTAAAGAACAAAATAGTTGATAAGGGGGCAATACTTACCCTTATGTCAAAGTTTTGGTTTGATTTTACGAAGGATATTCTTCCTAACCATATGATTAGTGTAGATGTGAACGATATGCCTGAGTATTTTAGAAAGCCTGAGTTTACAGGTAACAGCATGAAGGTTAAGAAGCTTCACATGCTTCCGCTTGAGTGCATAGTCCGTGGCTATATCACAGGAAGTGGCTGGGCAAGCTATAAGGAAAATGGAACGGTTTGTGGTATTAAGCTTCCTGAGGGACTTAAGGAGTCAGAGAAGCTTCCTGAGCCTATATACACACCAAGTACAAAGGCTGAGATAGGACTTCATGATGAAAATATATCTTACGAGCAGAGTATAAAGGTACTGGAAAAGGAGTTTCCGGGTAAGGGAGAGGAATATGCATCAAAGCTTAAAGATGCTACTATAGCTCTCTACAAGAAATGTGCTGATTACGCACTTTCAAAGGGAATTATAATTGCAGACACCAAGTTTGAATTCGGTCTTGATGAGAATGACAATATTGTAATTGGTGATGAGATGCTAACTCCAGACAGCTCCAGATTCTGGCCTCTTGAGGGCTTCAAGGTGGGAGCAGGACAGCCTTCTTATGATAAGCAGTATGTAAGAGACTGGCTCAAAGCTAATCCTGACAGCGATTATCTTCTTCCTGAGGATGTAATTGAGAAGACTATAGAGAAGTACAAGGAGGCATTTAAGCTGCTTACAGGAGAGGATTTCAAGAGATAATATCATAACTTGATGGATATTGCCACATAATAAGATAACATTACAATTGTGTATAATGATGTGATTGTCAAAAGCACTTGATAATACGTGTTAATACCGATAGGCTCAGTATTTGGCTTATCGGTATTTGCATTAATGTAATAATATCTGTTTATCACAGTAAAAACACAATTATATGATACACTTATTAAGAAGTTGAAAATACCTAATTATGCTTAAAAACTTGACAAAATACTGTCAAATGATATCATTTTATAAACTGGCATAGTAGTCAGTGGCATCCGCGTTATAACTATAAACTAAAATAAGAATGGAGGTGTAAGATGTTAGTTATACCTATTTACAATACAATAATTTTGCCTGACGTGCAGTACAATCTCGAGCCAGATTCACTTACAGACAGAGAAAAAAGCACATTAAAGGTAGAAGATACAGTAATACTTTTACCACTTAAGGAAGAGAAGACTAGAGAAGAAATTAGAGCAGAGGATTTTTATCCGATAGGGTTAACAGGTGTTATTAAGGGGATTAGAAATACTGATGGTGATTTGATTATGGCTGTAAGAACTGAACTAAAGGTAAAGGTAGTTAACCTTGTAGCAAACAGAGAGGTTCTAAACGCAGAGTATGAGATTATCTATGACGAGGCTGATATAGATGAAAGAGAGCAAAGAGCCGTATTTAATATGGTTTTAGAGAATCTTGCGCAGATTTCTTCGTATTTTCAGTGGGGAAGCTGGGCTATGCGTTTTTCTGAAAAGCTTGATAATGTCAACGAAGTCATAAGCATAGTAGGGCCTTATACAGACTTAACAGTAGAAGAAAAGTACGCTATGCTTGAAACAGACTCACTTATGGAGAGGTATCATCTCATCTCAGAGGCAATGCTTAAGTATAAGGATCTGGTTGAACTTCAGGTAGATATTAACAAGAAAATCCAGGACAAGCAGGGTGACAATTACAGGGAAAGTATGATTAGGAGGCAGATAGAACTGCTTAATGACGAACTTTCCGAATATAATCAGGATGAACTCTCGGATGTAAAGAGGCTTGAAAGTAAAATAGAAGAAGCGGGCTTTCCTGAAGAGGTTAAAGTTGAGATAGACAGGGTATTTAACAAATTTAAGCAGATGGGAAGTGATGACCACGAATATGGCTCCACACTTGAATATCTGGAGTTTGTTACTGCCCTTAGTTGGAAGACTGAAGAAGAACAGGAAATAGATATCAAAAGGGCAAAGGAAATACTTAATAAGAGCCATCATGGCCTTAAGAAGCCTAAAGAAAGAGTTACCGAGCAGATTGCAGTAATGGCACTTAAGAAGCAAAATGCAGGCTCCATCATTCTGTTTACCGGTGCACCGGGAACCGGCAAAACAAGTATGGGTAAGGCTATAGCTGAGGCGCTTGGTAGAAAGTATATAAGAATCAGCCTTGGAGGAATAAAGGATGAGGCTGAGATAAGAGGACATCGAAGAACCTATGTAGGTGCAATGCCGGGACGTATAATGGAGAGTATCAAGCGTTCAGGTGTAAACAATCCTGTAATTGTCCTTGATGAGATAGATAAGCTGGGTTATGGAAGCTTCAATGGCGATCCTGAGAGCGCACTTCTTGAGGTACTTGATCCTGAGCAGAATGTAACCTTTACAGACCATTATATGAATGTGCCTTATGATCTCTCTAAGGTACTGTTTATCTGCACAGCTAACAGCATAGATGAGATGAGTGAGCCCCTCCTTGACAGAATGGAGATAATAGAGCTTTCGGGCTATACTGCGGAAGAGAAATTCCATATTGCTAAAGAGCACCTTATGTCTAAATCACTTGAAGAGACAGGACTTTTAAAGAAAAATATTGGAATTTCCGATGCCGTACTTAAAAATATAATAGCCAATTACACTATGGAAGCGGGAGTAAGAGGGCTTAAGAAGCAGATAGACAAGCTGATGAGACAGGCAGCAGTTAAGATTCTTGAAAAAGAAGTTGAAAAGGTTGTAATAAAGAAAGAAGATCTTCCTAAACTACTTGGCAATAAAAAGGCTCTTCACGATAAGGTGCTTAAACACAATATTCCGGGCGTAGTAACGGGACTTGCTTGGACTCAGGCAGGAGGAGAAATCCTCTTTATAGAAACTACGGCATTTACAGGAACAGGACAGATTGTAATTACAGGACAGCTTGGAGATGTTATGAAGGAGTCTGCAACTATAGCTGTAAACCTTGTAAAATCATTATTATTTGAAAAGAAAATTGATTTTAGAGACAAAGACATACATATCCATGTGCCATCAGGCTCTGTACCCAAGGATGGTCCATCTGCAGGAATAACTATGTTTACTGCAATAATTTCATTGGTGCTTGGCATTAAGGTGGATTCTCTGCTTGCGATGACCGGAGAGATATCTCTAAGGGGACAGGTTCTTCCTATAGGAGGGCTTCCTGAAAAACTGATGGCGGCAGAAAGAGCCGGTATAAAGAAGGTACTCATACCGCTGTCAAATAAAGAGGACCTTATCGATGTACCTGAGTCAACTAAGAAATCACTTGAGATAGTACTTGTAGACACAGTTACTGATGTCGCAAAAGAAGCACTTGGACTCTCGTTCTATCCTAATAATAAGGGATTTTTTAAGGATATAAATAAAAAGATAAAAAATGAAGATAAGGAGAAAGTTGTAATACCGGTTAAGAGGAAAAATAAGAATTCTGATTTTATAGCCAATTAAGCAGTATTGTCGTTTAAAATATCTTGAAAAAACTTATAAAATGTGTCATTATAAGTGGAACAAGAGGTGTTAGTTAACTATCAAGTAAAGAAAGGTAAAGAATGAAATTTATAAGGTTAAATAAGGCAACAGTCAGATGTATTCTTACAACTGAAGACTTGGAAGAGTACGGAATTGGCATTGATGACTTTATTGAACAAAATGATCAGGTTTCTGACTTTATCCAAGAACTACTTGAAAAAGCAGGCGCTGAAGTTGGAAATGTTTCCCAAAGTGGTATGGTAACTCTTGGGATAATGCAGATGCCGGGTGGAAAAGTGTCTATAACCATAACAGATGCAGGTGCTGAGGACGCTATGGAAGGCGGTATGGCAGACAGACTTGAATCATTGTTTAAGAAGATGTCACAGGTTGACCAACTCCGTCAGTTCATCAGTGAAATGGGGGCCCTTAGGGAAAGTAAGGAAGATGAGGAGAAGTCTCCGGAAAAGCTGATTACCGATTCAATCGTAGGGTTGGATGGAGAAAAAACAACTACAGTATTGCATTTTGACACACTTGATGATATAACTGAATATGCAAAGTCTATCTCTTATGGCAGACCTATAAAAAGTGATCTGTATAAGGTGGATGACGGCTTTATTTTGGTAGTGCATAAGGCCTCGATGTCAATGCTTTCGTATGCAAAGATTTGCTTTTCAGCCATTGACTATGGGGCAACGATAAATAATGTGCCTACACTTGAAGCCTTCCTGATGGAACATGGCAACTTGCTTATAGCAAGAAAAGCAATTCAGGTTATGAGAAATATTTAGTTCTTTTGACCTTTGCTAAAACTTAATAATATTCTTAAGCCCTGTGCAAGCTTGCTTGTTATAGGGTTTAAGGTGTTTAAGGCTGTATTTAAAAATATACTTTATAGGAGTGGCATTATGTTAGATATCAGATTTGTCAGAGAGAACCCGGACGTAGTTAAGCAGAACATCAGAAATAAATTTCAGGATGAAAAGCTTCCTTTGGTAAAAGAAGTGATTGAGCTTGATGAGAGATCCAGAGAATTAAAAACAAAGGGAGACAGCCTTCGTGCTGAAAAGAACAAGCTAAGTAAGCAGATTGGCGCTTGCATGGCTAAGGGCATGAAGGATGAGGCTGAGGAGCTTAAGAGAAGAGTAGCTGCTGATGCCGAAGAACTTGAATCTATGGAAAAAGAGCAGGCTGAACTTGATGAGAAAATCAAGAAAATAATGATGACTATACCTAACATAATAGATGAAAGCGTACCTATTGGTAGGGATGATTCCCAGAATGTAGAGGTTCAGAAGTTTGGGGAACCTAGGGTGCCTAAATTTGAGATACCTTATCATACCCAGATTATGGAAAGCTTTGAGGGTATTGACCTTGAAAGTGCAGGCAGGGTTGCGGGTAATGGTTTCTATTATCTTCTTGGTGATATTGCAAGACTACACTCAGCTGTACTTTCTTATGCAAGAGACTTTATGATAGATAGGGGATTTACCTATTGCGTGCCTCCTTTTATGATAAGAAGTGATGTCGTAACCGGTGTTATGAGTTTTGCTGAAATGGATGCCATGATGTACAAGATTGAAGGTGAAGACCTTTATCTCATTGGTACAAGTGAGCATTCTATGATAGGACGTTTTATTGGTCAGATGCTTGACGAAGAAAGTCTTCCACAGAAATTTACCAGCTATTCACCATGTTTTCGTAAGGAAAAGGGTGCTCATGGCATAGAGGAAAGAGGAGTTTACCGCATCCACCAGTTTGAAAAGCAGGAGATGATAGTAGTATGTAAGCCGGAAGATGCTATGAAATGGTATGATAAGATGTGGCAGAATACAGTAGACCTCTTTAGAAGCCTTGATATTCCTGTAAGAACTCTGGAGTGCTGTTCAGGCGATCTTGCTGACCTCAAGGTTAAGTCAGTTGATGTTGAGGCTTGGAGTCCTAGACAGCAGAAGTATTTTGAGGTAGGAAGCTGTTCTAATCTCGGTGATGCTCAGGCTAGAAGACTTGGTATAAGAGTACGTAACAAGAGTGGCAATTATTTTGCAACCACACTCAACAATACTGTTGCTGCTCCACCTCGTATGCTCATTGCCTTCCTTGAGAATAATCTTAATGAAGATGGAAGCGTGAACATTCCTGAGGTACTAAGACCATATATGGGTGGCAAGGAAAAGCTTGTTCCTAAGAAGAAATAAGAAATGTTATCCTTTATTTAAGCGTTTTGTAAGTGAATTTTAAGAATATCGGTCTTCGATTTAATTGACTTTGATTGATATAAGGTTTAATCTTATATTGTCAGTTAAATCGGAGATTTATAACTTTAACGGGAAGCTTTGTATTAGGAGATTTATGTACGGATATGTAAATATTAATAAGATGGAGCTGAGGCTTAAGGAAATCTATGAATTTCAAGGCTTTTACTGCGGGCTTTGTGAAACTTTGGGAGAAAGATACGGAGTAAGCGGAAGATTTTCACTCTCCTATGATATGACATTTCTTATAGTCTTGCTTACGTCGTTATATGAGCCTGACTCAGCTATAGTAAGTAAACGCTGCCCGGTACACCCTCTTAAAAAAAAGCCTGTAATTACGAATAAGTTTAGTGAGTATGCTGCTGATATGAATATCATCCTGGCTTACGAGCATTTTACTGATGATTATAAGGATGAGAAAAAGCTTAAGGCGGCTGCAGGGCTTTTGGCATATAAGAATGCGTATAAAAGAGCTGCAGTTATGTATGAAAGACAGACAAAGGTAATTAGAGAAGAGCTTGATAATCTAAGCAGAATTGAAGAGGCTGAGGAAGATGATATAGAGAAAGCAGCCGCTACCTTTGGCAGGATAATGGCCGAAATTTTTGTATATGAGAAGGACAACTGGGAAGAGGATTTGAGGAGAATTGGGTTTTATATTGGTAAATTCATATACATAATGGATGCTTACGAAGATGTGGAAGAGGATGTTAAAAAAGGAAATTATAATCCTTTTAAGAAGATTTATAAAGATGATGGTTTTAGAGAAAATGTGAAATATATGCTTGAGATGACGATAAGTGAGTGTGTAGCATCATTTGAAAGGCTGCCGCTTTTAAAAGATATCGACATTTTGAGAAATATATTGTATGATGGAGTTTGGACAAAGTTTGACAGGAGGTCTGAGAATGAATCCTTATGAAGTGCTTGGAGTATCAAGGAATGCAAGTATTGATGAAATAAAAAAAGCTTATAGAGAACTTAGTAGAAAGTACCACCCTGATTCTTATGTGGGCAACCCTCTATCTTCGTTGGCAGAGGAGAAATTTGAGCAGGTGCAGGAAGCCTATGATGCCATTATGAAAGAGAAAAATGGAGAACGTAATTATTCAAATTATGATAACTCTAATAATTACGGATATAATAACGGTGAGAGTGGTGAAATGGCAGAGGTATACAACCTTCTTGGCAGAAGGTCTTACAGTCAGGCTTTACGGCTTCTTGATTCTATACCGAACAGAAATGCAAGATGGTATTATTACAGTGCAATAGCTCAGGTAGGACTTGGCAACAACCTTCGTGGCATGGAGTATGCGAAGATGGCGGTATCTATGGAACCAAACAACATTGAATATCAGAATCTGGTTAACCGCTTAAGCTTTCAGGGTAACAGATATGGTGAGGTTAGAAATGTATACAGAGGCGGTAGGAGCGGATTTGATGATGCAAGTGACCTGTGTTGTAAACTATGGTTAGCTGATTCACTATGTGAGTGTATGGGAGGAGATTTGTGCTCATGCATGTAAATGTAAAACAATTAGTTTATGCAGGGCTTTGCCTTGCTGTTTCTATGGTTTTGGTGATACTTGAAGGCGTATTCGGGATGAGTACGCTTTTTTTGCTAAGCCTGTCCGGATTTTTTGTGGGAGTGGTGATAAGAGAGTCAGGCTTTAAGATGGGAGGAGCGTATTTGGCTGCATCCATTGCTCTTGCATTTTTCATAGCTCCGGATAAAACAAAGATAATCACGTATGTGGTAGTGGAAATATATATATTTGCAAGAGAGGCAATATGGGAACTTATGACAAAGGGAGAGATTAAAGATGCCAAAAGATCAAACCTATTGTATTTTCTTTCAAAATTAGCAGTATTTAACCTGCTCACTGTGCCTCTTGTTCTAATATTCCCTACGCTCTTCCTAACACAGGTAAGTACAAAATGGCTTTTGATTGCTATAGCAGTGATACAACCTGCTTGGTATGTAGGAGACAAAGCCTATGATGCGTTTCAGATTGGCATATGGAATAGGATTAAGGGTTTGATATGATATTAAATAAATATTTGGGAAGTAACTACAATGTGGCTGAACTAAAAGAGGCTGTCTATGAAGGCGAAGGAGAGCTAACGAAGGTGGCTGCCTACGCTTTTAAGGAACATAGAGAGCTAACTGAGGTTAGCCTCCCCGAGAATGTGGAAGAAGTAGGAAATAACGCTTTTTACAACTGTAGAAATCTACGCAAAATTGTATTTTATGACAAAATAGAAAGCTTTGGTGATGGAGCTTTTCGTAACTGTAGCAAGCTTGACTATATAGAGGTTAAAAGGGCGGGAGGAAGTCTTAGAGGGCTTAAGGAAATACTATTAGCCATGTCAAAATCTGTGACGGTTTCAGTGTATGGAAATGAATTGTTTTTTCCACATTTTCAGCCTGAATTTCAGGATAATGTAGGAGCGAAAATAGTGGCTGAAATCATGCACGGTGCAGGTATGAATTACAGGGAATGTGTAGACAGAGAGGGAATAGACTATATGAAATACGATGGGCTGTTCACCATACAAAAATACTCAATGGACTTAAATGAGGCGGTTATGGTATGCAAAGCAAGGCTTATATATCCTGTAGAGCTTAAAGATGAAAAAAGGGCCGAATACCTTGAGTTTTTAATAAACACTAAAAAAGCTCTTTTAGATGATGCCGCAAAAAATAAAGACAGCGCCTCGGTTACAGCCTATATTGATGTGGGAATATTTGACACAAGGGAGGCAACAGATGAGGCCTGTGATTTCTTTTGCGAGACAGACTTTGCAGAGGGTGTCAATATTATGATTGAATATAGAAACAAGAAGTTTAAGAAAACAAGCATAATGGATATGGAAATATAAAAAAAGCAGATATAATGGATACGGAATTATAAGGTAAAATCCGGTATGGTAATAATGGATAATTGGAATTAAGATAACTTGTATAATGGATATGGAAATATAAAATGGGAAGAAGTAATAAAGAATGGGAGAACCTTGGACTAAAGATATTTAACGCCGCAAAAAATGAACTCTACCTCTCTATGAGATACCTCTACTTAGCTCTTGACGGACTGGAGATAGTAGCGGATATGAGGGTGGATTTCCTTGCTACAGATGGTGGAAAGCTGTATTTTTTGCCGATGATGGCTGCTGAGAAGTATATGGAAAATCCTCTCCTTATCAACAGAGCCTATCTTCACTCTGTGCTTCACTGTCTCTTTGGACATATGTATAAAAGGGAGAAGAGGGATGAGGATTTGTGGAACCTTGCATGCGATATTATGGTGGAGGGAGTTATAGATGATATGGAAGTCGCCAGTGTAACTACAGTTGTCCCGCCTCTTAAGGAAGAAGCTGAGGTAAGGATAGCAAGGGAGTGTAAGATATTTTCAGCAGAATACATCTATGACTATTTGAAGAAGAATAAAGAAGATATACTAGCTCTAGAGAATTATTTTAAGGTAGATGACCATTCTCTTTGGGATAATGAGAATAATGATGAGAAGGATACAAAAAGAGAAAAGAAGGAAGAAAATGCCAAAGAAGAAGAACTGTGGAAGGATGTAAGTACTAAAATACAGACAGAGATTGAGACTTATTCAAGGAGTATAGGTATAGAAAATACAAGGCTGTATCAAAGTCTTGTGACAAAAAATAGGGAAAAGGTATCTTTTGCTGATTTCCTCAGAAAGTTTAAGGAGCCGGTTGAAGAAATTAAGCTTGATTTTGAGACCTTTGACTATGGTTTTTACAACTATGGACTTAGGCTTTATGGAAATATGCCTCTTATAGAGGAGCCGGAATACAGGGTTTCGGAAGTAGTTAAAAATTTTGTGGTTGTTATAGATACCTCAGGTTCGGTGAGCAGGGAGATTGTTACTGCTTTTCTTGAAGAGACTGTAAATATCCTGACTGAGGAAAGCGTTACTGAGGATTTTGGTATTACCAGAGAATGTGTCATTATTCAATCAGACAATCAGATTCAGGATGTTAAGGTACTACATAATAAAGCAGAACTTGAGCATTATATTAAACAGTTTGAAATTATCGGGCGTGGAGGCACTGACTTTAGGGTTGCTTTTAGCTATATAGCGGAGGAAGTAAAAGCGAGTAGAATGAGCAAGCCTTCCGGATTAATTTACTTTACAGACGGATATGGTATTTATCCAGAGGCAAAGCCTGAGTACGATGTGGTTTTTGTGTTTCCCGAGACTGCTTATCCCGATGGGAAGCTGCCCTATCTAAGTGGGGAGTTTCCTGTGTGGGCAATGCATTTGGTGATGAATGTTTAGAAAGGTAAAAAGATGAATATAGAAGCGGCTAAGACAGAGATTAAGCGCACTTTAGCGTTGTACTTGGAAAAGGATGAGATGGGGAATTATTTGATGCCCCAGGTGAAGCAGCGGCCACTCTTTTTGGTGGGACCTCCGGGAGTGGGTAAGACTGCTATTATGGAACAGGTGGCAGCTGAGGAAGGGGTTGCCCTTGTGTCATATACCATTACCCACCATACGAGACAGAGTGCAGTGGGACTTCCCTTTATAAAAGAGAGGGAATATGACGGTAAGCTGTATTCTACCACTGAATACACTATGAGCGAGATTATAGCAAGTATCTATGAGAGCATAGAAAAGACAGGCATTAAGGAGGGAATACTTTTCCTTGATGAAATTAACTGTGTATCAGAGACACTTGCGCCTATGATGCTTCAGTTTCTTCAGGAAAAGAAATTTGGCAACTTCAGTGTACCTAAGGGCTGGATTATAGTTACTGCGGGCAATCCTGCGGGATACAATAAGTCTGTAAGGGAGTTTGACACTGTTACACTGGATAGAATAAGACAGATAACAATTGAAGCAGAATATAGCGTATGGAAGAATTATGCGATAAAACAGGGAGTTCATCCTGCTATAATGAGTTTCCTAGAGATTAAAAAGGAAAATTTCTACTACATGGAGACAACTGTAGAGGGAAAGAGAATAGTTACTCCGAGGGGATGGGAGGATTTCTCTGTGCTTTTATGGGGATATGAGAGAAAGGGCTTTGATATATCTAATGAGGTAGCTCTTGAGTTTATAAAGGATAAGAGAATAGCTGTAGACTTTGTCAACTTCCTTGAGCTTTTCCGTAAATATGAGAATAAATATAGGATAAAAGATATACTTGAAAATGGAGATATTTCAGCTGAACTTCCAGGCTATGAAGAAGCAGGCTTTGATGAGAAGATAAGTGTGGTTTCTATGATGCTTTCGGGACTTAATAACTATTTTATAAAGACTTACAGAGAAGAGGAATATCTAAAAAGACTATTTAATGTGCTTAAAAGGGCAAAGGAAGAAGAAGGATATAAGACAGTATGTGAGCTTTATGAGGGCGAAAGAAAAGAGTATGAGAAGCTTACTCTTGGTAGAGCCTTAGACAAGGTGCAGGATAAAATTTATCTTAAGACCATATCTAAGCTTTCTGAACTAATTTCTCTATATGACGGAGCTAAAGAGGAAGAGTTTTCCAGCAAAATGTCGGAGTTTTTTGCAGGAGAAAAGAAAGCGGTGCTTGAAATAAGTGAAAAGGCGGAAAAGGCTCTTTCAAATGCGATTAACTTTATGGAGAAGTATTTCACTCCTTCTGATGATAGTGAGGAGCTTGCTCTGGCTTCAGGTTCAGAAATGGTTTACTTCATCTCAGAGCTTGAGACCAATTATTACAGTATGAATTTTATAAGGGAACATTCAAGTTTGGATCTTAAGAAGTATGGAAAACTCCTTAAGACATCTTCGATGCGTGAAAAACTTATGAGTGAGATAAAAGGGGAGTAGCAGAAAATGCTATCCCGAAAATCTTAAGGTAAATGGATTTGAAAGGGTTATAGATTAAGTCAAGTCAGGGGCTGCCGTATCAAGACTATGTCTTGCTGTACTTATACTTGTTGCGGCTGCCCCCCCAAATATTTTGCACCACTACCTGAGACCGTCTTTTGTCAATACATAGACCTTGTCACAGACCTCTTCTATGTACTTCCTGTCATGTGAAATGCTTATAATGGCACCCGGAAATTCTCTTAGCATCTTTCTTATTACAGGACCTGAAAGAGGTGAAAAATTCCTCGTAGGCTCGTCAAGTATGAGTACATTTGCTTTAGATATGCTCATCTTAAGCAGAAATATCTTCGCCTTTTGACCACCAGATAGCTCAGAGATTGGGTGTTCCATCTCATCTGATGTATAGTTTAGCGAACCTAAAAAAGTTCTGATTTTTGTTCTTTCTTCTTTACCTGCATCAGGGCAGAGGTACTCTACAGGAGTTATATCCAGTTTAAGCATATCTTCATAGTTTTGCGGCATATATTCAGCCTTTATATCAGTCCTACATAGCAAGATTTCAGCAATTTTATGTATGAGACTTGTCTTTCCTGAGCCGTTCTTTCCGGTTATACAGATTTTTTCGGGACCACGAAGGCTTAAAGCGATATTTTCAGCAAGGAGGACCTTGTTATCCGGGGTATATAGCTTAGGGAGCTCGAATTCTATGACTGTCTTTCCTGATGGAATTAAAGAGTTCCTGTCTCCAAGCTTAAAAAAGATAGCCTCTTCCTGTTCAGGACTTTCAGTCATGTCTCTTTCTTCCTTTTCAAAGCGGTGAGCCATAGACTTTACTGCATGCATCTTCTTTTTTAACAGTCTTCCTCCCGCAGGATCTCTCCTGGTAATTGTAGCCTGTGCGTGTTCAACACTTTGGTATATGCGGTTTAGTTTTTCATCTCGAATCTTTTTAAGACGCCTGTCATTTTCAGCAACTCTTTCCTGGTTGTTAAAATCGCGCCTCCTTTCCTCCATATACTGAAGATATGGAAGCCTAGTTACAGTGTATCTGCTTTCTGTTTTTCTTCTAATCTGTTCAAGGTGAATCACCATATTGGCAGTATTTTCAATTAATACCTCGTCATGAGATATGAAAATGACTATATGCTTAAAATCATTTATTATATTTTCAAGAAGACAAAGAGTATCGGTGTCAATGTCGTTAGATGGCTCGTCAAGCAAAAGAACTGTAGGTTCCTCAAGCAAAAGCCTGATAAGTGAGACTTTGATTTTTTCGCCACCTGACAGAGTACTCATTAATTGCTCGCTATAGTAAATGTCGGTAGGAAGTCCAAAGTCTTTGGCCATCCTGCTTAAAGCTTTGGGATTCTGTGAGAGGAAACTATCTGACTGCATAAAAAAGTCGTAAATACTTATATTAAGCAATTCATTCGCCATCTCCTGTGGGAGATAAGCAAGTTTTTCTCCGGATTTAACAAGGGTTCCATCTTCATTGCAGTAGGTTGTTATTAGCTCTTTGTCATATATCCACTTTAGGAGAGTGGATTTTCCGTTTCCTTCTTCACCGATAATTACAGCCTTGTCTCCATCGTTAAATGAAGAGGAAAAGTTACTTAGTATAATTCGATTATCTTTTTTATGGCTTAGGGTTAGATTTTTTATCTGTAGCATAATCCTCCTAAAATGAAAAAGTCTGCTTCATTTTCTGAAACAGACTAAATATCCCAATCGCCATCAATATAGGAGTTGCAATCAATTATCATCTCTTATGATGAAGCATAAAATTGATTCAACCCTAAAGAGGTATATTATGCCTTGATATCAAGATTTCATCAGTATTAGAACTTAATGATAAAAGCATAAAAATAACACAGCCGTCATAGGGGAATTATAAATAATCTAATTCAGAAAAAACACAGACTTATTCCGTAAAATCAGTCTGTTATTAGTTTCATAAATTAAATTATTTATTAATCATTTTGCCACCTGTACTGTGCCTTTCTTTTTTGATAATTCTAATGATACCAAAAATATAATTTTTGTCAATAGCGGCAGATTAAATCCAATAAATAGTGAGTTTACTTGATATTTGCCATTAAATAAAGGGATTTTGGCGATAATTAAAATAATTTCAATTATATCAAATTATTCTCGTCTTGCCCTTTATTATATCCAAAAAAAATGTTATAATGAAGAGTGTACGTCAAAAAATCAATCATAAATCAGGGAGGAAGAAGAATGAGACTAGGTGGTCTTGAAGCAGGCGGAACTAAGATGGTTCTCTGCGTAGGAGATGAAAAGGGTGAGATATTCGAGCAGATATCAATACCTACAGGGACTCCTGCAGAAACAGTACCTGACATTATTAAATGGTTTTCAGATAAAAATATAGAAGCACTTGGAATAGGTTGCTTTGGACCGGTGGATGTATCACCTGAATCACCTACCTACGGTCAGATTTTGGAGACTCCTAAACTTCCTTGGGTACATTATGACCTACTTAAAGAACTACAAAAAGAAATAAAGGTTCCGATGAAAATAGATACTGATGTAAACGGTTCATGTCTTGGAGAGATGGTTTTTGGCTGTGCTAAAGGCATCGATTCCGTTGTGTATGTCACAATAGGAACCGGAATCGGTGTGGGTATTGCTATCGGAGGCAAGCTGGTTCACGGGATGCTACATCCTGAGGCGGGACATATCATAGTCAATAAGCATCCTGAGGATAAGGGGAACTGTATCTGTCCATATCATGATGCCTGCCTTGAAGGCTTGGCGGCAGGGCCTTCCATAGAGAAAAGATGGAATAAAAAGGCCTATGATTTGGAAGACAACGACCTTGCTTGGGAGATAGAGAGTGATTATATTGCTCAGGCGTTAGTAAATTATATACTGACTGTTTCACCTAAAAAGATAATCTTGGGTGGAGGAGTTATGCATCAGGAGAGGCTTTTCCCTCTTATCAGACAAAAGGTTACTAAGTTACTCAATGGGTATTTGAACACCCCTGAAATCAGGGATATGAATAACTATATAGTTCCAAACAGCCTTAATGACAATCAGGGAATACTTGGAGCTATCGAGCTTGGAAGACAGGCTTACGAAGAAAACAAAGCTAAAGAGCTATAAAGAAAGGGATAGGGCAATGGTAAGAGCAATAGTTGGAGCAAATTGGGGAGACGAAGGTAAGGGAAAGATTACAGATATGCTTGCACAGACATCTGACATTATTGTTAGATTTCAGGGAGGAAGCAATGCAGGACATACTATAATCAATAACTATGGAAAATTTGCACTTCATTTACTTCCTTCAGGTGTATTTTATGACCACACTACAAGTATTATAGGAAATGGAGTTGCACTCAATATTCCTTATCTTATCAAAGAAATCAATTCTTTGGTTGAAAAGGGAGTACCAAAGCCAAAGATACTTGTATCAGACAGAGCACAGATTATTATGCCTTACCATATCAAGTTCGATGAGTATGAGGAAGAAAGACTGGGCAAAAACTCATTTGGCTCTACCAAGTCAGGCATAGCTCCTTTTTATTCAGATAAATATGCAAAGATTGGTTTTCAGGTATCAGAGCTTTTTGATGACGAGATTCTTAAAGAAAAAATAGAAAGAGTATGTATACAAAAAGATGTGATTTTAGAGCATCTTTATCATAAGCCTGCAATTGACAAAGTCGAGCTTATGAATACACTTCACGAGTACAGAGATATGGTTGCTCCTTATGTTTGCGATACCGCACTTTTCATACAGGAGGCAATAAAGGCCGGCAAGACAGTTCTTCTAGAGGGACAGCTTGGAACACTTAAAGATCCTGACTTTGGTATATATCCTATGGTTACTTCATCCTCAACCCTCGCATCCTACGGTGCCATAGGAGCAGGTATTCCTCCTTATGAGATTAAGGACATTATAGCTGTAGTAAAGGCTTATTCGAGTGCTGTCGGAGCAGGTGAATTCGTGAGCGAAATCTTTGGCGAAGAGGCTGATGAGCTTAGACGCAGAGGAGGGGATGGCGGAGAGTACGGTGCTACTACAGGACGCCCAAGAAGAATGGGTTGGTTTGATGCTGTAGCAAGCCGCTATGGTGTAAGGATGCAGGGTGCCACACAGGTGAGTCTCACTGTGCTTGATGTGCTCGGATACCTTGATGAACTTCCTATTTGTGTAGGCTATGAAATAGATGGTAAGATAACAAGAGATTTTCCGGTAACTGCTGAACTTAAGAAGGCTAAGCCGGTATATGAAAAGCTACCGGGCTGGAAATGTGAGATTAAGGGAATCAGAAAATATGAGGAGCTTCCTGAGAACTGTAGAAAGTACATTGAGTTTATAGAGAAAGAGCTTGGAGTACCTGTTACCATGGTAAGTAACGGACCGGGAAGAGAAGATATTATCTATAAGAAATAAAAAGCTATTGTAAGGAGGGGTACTAATGGAAAAAAAGATAGAAAATTTTGCGGAAGAAAAGTTTAACTTTGAACTTCCGGAAATATTAGTGCTGCCCTCCGCTTTGGAAGTATCAGTTAGAACCGACACAGGTGCTGTCGGTTCTTTTAAGATAAGATATAAGGATGAAATAAAATATAGTGACAGAAAAATAAGAGGCTATGTTACCTGCAATGACTATCGCTTTAAGTTTAGTACTATTACTTTTTCAGGCTGTGAAGTTGAGATAAAATTTGAATTCGATGGCAGGGGATTGGCTCCTGATCATGAATACAGCGGAAATATCCGCTTGATTACCGATTGCGGTGAAATTACAGTTCCTTACTTCATCAAAACTAAAGAAGAAGGGCTTGTAATAGAGGGCGAGGATATCAAAAATATTTATCAGTTTGCTTCCTTTGCTGAGCATAATTTTGAACTTGCTGCAAAGATATTTTACAGTGATGAATTTGAAAAATATGTTCTAAAAGACAAGGAGGAGCTTAAACTCATACGCAGAGGCTTACTTGGCAACAAGGACAGATACAGGGCGTTAGAGGAGTTTTTCTGTTTTACTAAGAGTAAGCAGAGGGTTAGACTTACTGCTGACAGGACGGTTTATAATTTTCACATTTCAGGGCTTCCTATCAAGGATAAGCTGCTCATTCGTAAGAGCAACTGGGGATATGTTAAGGCTGATATCATTACGGAGGGTAAGTTCTTTAGAATTAATAAAAATGAAGTAACAAATGAGTCCTTTGAAAACGGAGAATTTGCACTTGAAGTATTTATAGATCCGAGGTATATAAGGTCTGAGAAAGCAAGCGGAAGGATTATTTTCCGTACCTTTGAAGAAGATCTTTGTATTGAATTTAATTTTATAAATACAACAATTTCTCCTGAAAAGTCTGCTGCGAATAGAAAGAGATTTGAGTATACTAAAAAATTAATAGATGAATTCTATGCCTATCGTATGGGAACGAGCAGCCTTAAAAATGTGACTACTGCAGTGCGGACGATATTGTATGGCATTGGTATATCGGGAAGAAATCAGGAAATAGTTAATTATGTCAATATTTATTTACATCTGATTAATGGAAATGAGGCAGAAGCAAAGGAAGAACTTGCAAAGCTTAATACCAATACGCAGATACCGTTGTTTAGGCTTATTTATATTTATTTTAAGTACAGGCTTGCATCTGAAGAGCATAAGGAAAAATATAGACGAGAGATAGAAAAGCTTATTAATATAAAGGGCTATCAGGCGGGATTATATTTTTTAATCCACATGGATGGCAGATACAAGATGAATTTAGCCAGAAGGCTGGATTTTATTGAACAGCTTTACAATGAGAGCTTCCAAAGTCCGTTTTTGCTCATGGAGGCTTGGAGTATATATAAGTCTCAGCCGGATCACTTCGGAAAGCTTAATTCATTCTCTATTCAAGTAGTTAACTGGGCTATAAAGCATGGCTTTTTCTCGGGTAAACTTGTCACAGAGAAATTTGTAATCCTTACAAATGAACTTAGAGAGTATAATCCTCTGGTAATTAAGCTTTTGGAAGTAGTTTATAAGAACTGGGGAGTTGAAGAGGTTGTTCAGGCAATATGCGCCCAGCTTATTAGAAAAAAGAACATGGATGAAGCTGACCATGAGTGGTATAGAGTAGGTATTAAGCGAGGTATCAAGCTTACAGGAATATACGAACTGTATATGAGAACGATGAGAGATGATTCAGATGAGAAAATAGAACTCTCGGTATATTCATACTTTTTATATGATAATACACTTAATACCGCAAAAAAAGCCTTGCTGTATTCATACCTGATAAAGAATAAGAATGAGGCTGATTTACAGGATATATATAGGGAATATAAGGAGCAAATCTACTCATTTGCAAGTGAACAGATTAAAAAAGGTGAAATCAGCTCCAATCTTGCAACTGTATATAAGCTGGTATTTAAGGATTACAACTTTTTATCAGAACATTATTCTTATCTGCCTTCAGTTATTTTTAAGAAGAAAATTGTATGTAAAAATGCAAATATGCAGTTTGTTACCATAGTTACAAGAGGACTTATAGCTGGCTCTTCATATAGGTTCAATGACGGAGTTGCCATAGCAGATGTGTCAGGGGAGTATTCTACTGCTGTAGTGGCGGATAAAGAAGGGAACTTATATCCTGCCAAAGAATATTGTGATTCGGAAAGACTTATAAACTACTATGATTATTTAAATAGCTGTTATGAGGCAGGAGATAGAAGTTATATGGAACTTCTTACCATTGTTGCTGAAAATGACCGCTTTCATAAGCAGTGTAAGCACCTAAGTGAAATCTGCGAGCAACTGCTTGCATCTAAGGTTATTACAGAAGAATATAAGTATTTTATAAGAAATAAGCTCTTAGAGTACTACTTTGAAGCCAATGAAGGTGAAAAACTTGAACTCATATTAAATGACTATGATTTTAATCAGGTTGATGGGAAACTAGCTGATTATGCGGCTAATATAGTATTGATAAGAAATGTATACCCTCTTTCACTTCAGGCGCTTAAGATAATTGGCCTTGATATGGTGGGGGCAGGAAAGCTGTCTAAGGTCATTTCATCCTATATCGAAGATGAAGATGAGGCAAGAAAAAAAGAAAACTTTGGAATAATTATTTCATCCGCATACAGACTGTTGCTTGATAAAAAGGCTGATGATGAGGTTGTTATCTTCCTTAGAGACAATTATGAGGGTGGTGTAACTGAACTGGACTTGATATACAAGGAACTTAGAGATAGGAATTTACTGAATGTAGAATTTGTCTCAAGGGTTATTCAGCAGATGCTCTTTTCTGAGTCTCTTGCAGTGGAATCTGATAAGATATTCGAATACTACGAAAAGTTTGGCGAAGAGACCTTGAGTAAAGCATTTTTATCCTATGTTTCCTACAAGTGGCTTGTGAGGGATGTAAGAGTAGGTAAATACTTTGAAAAGCGTATCTATGATGAGGCATACAAGACAAAAAGCACGTTGTTCATTGTCTCATATCTCAAAATCCTAAGCGAGAAGAAGTTTTTAACTGATGAGGAGAGGGATTATGTCACAGTATGGGTAGAAAACCTTGCAGAAGAAGGCATTATACTTCCGTTCTTTAAGGAATTTAAGAATAAATGCAGGCTCCCTGCTGAAATCGAAAATTCAAACTATGTGGTCTGCTATGCTGACAGCGAAGATGAGGTTGCTATCAATTATAGAATCATTTCTTCTGCCAATGGCGGAGACAGAAGCTATACTGTAGAATGGATGAAGAATGTGTATCAGGGCATCTTTGTAAAAGAATTTTTGGTTTTTGCAGATGAAGTGGTACAGTATTATATTTCCATTAAGGAAAAAGGTGATGATGAGCCAAAGATAATAATGAGTGACGAGTTAGTCATCAAGCAGGATGTGCTCTTTGAGGAAGACTTGGGACATAGCTTATTCTCACAGATAAACATGATGTATGTATGTAAGGATTTGTCAGACGAAAAAACATTGAAAGAATATATGAGGAATTATGTAGCTCAAAAGGAGATTATAGATAAGCTGTTTTCTTTGGAGACTATAGATGAGGAGTTTTGATAATGAGAGAGAAGGCAGGACTTTTGGTTGGAATGGACATTTGCGAGGATTATGTCCAGCTGACCTATTATGATAATGAGCTTCTTTCGCCTGAATCAGTCAGCAGGGGGGAAGGAGAAGAGCAATACCTTATACCTGCGAGACTGGCGTACAGAAAAAGTAAAAATGATTGGATAATAGGAGATGAGTTAGACAAAGAAGAGTCAGGGGACATTGTCGAAGTACAGGATTTCATCAAATATGCCTGCCTTTATGAAGAGATAAGGGTATGTGATAAGACCTATAAGGCAGAGCAGCTGATGAAGATATTTCTTGAAGCTTTGTTAAATGTACTAAATAGCTTTTATCCGTTTAACGAGATAGAATACCTGGGAATTACTTTTCCTACAGTTACAAAAGAGATGTCATACATGATGAATGCTGTACTTAAGGAATTGGGATTTGAAAAGGAAAAGTACATTCTTTTAACTCATGACGAGGCATTTTTATACTATACTATCAATCAGAAAATCGAGCTTTGGCTAAATGATACTGCTTTATTTGAGCTTGAGGAAGATGGACTTCACTTTAGAATACTTACTATATCCAAAAAGCTTGAGCCTATAACAGCTAAAATAAGCAAAAAGGAAAAGGCTGAGAAGCTTAATAAGTCCCTAGTCAGAAGTAATCAGGAAGAAAGTGCCAATTTGTTCCACACCCTATCTCTTATGGCTCTTGAAGAATCTACAGTTTCTACCATTTATGCGGTAGGAAGAGGCTTTATAGATGCTTGGGCAGATGGAGTACTTAGGAAGCTTTCTCCGGGTAGAAGGATATTTAGAGGGCAGAACCTATATGCTAAGGGAGCCTGCCTTGCTGCAAAAGACAAGACCTCAGATGAACCTACGGACATAGTGCTGATGGAGGAGGACAAGACAACAGTAGGCTTTTCGTTTATGGCTGTAAAGGACGGTAAAAATACTGAGATTACACTCTTAAAGCCTGCACTAAAGTGGTATGAAGCAGAAACTGAGATTGACCTAATTATTAAGGATGAAGATGAGTTGGGTATACAGATAAATGATTTTATTACCAAAAAAACCAGCCAGAGATTCATATCATTTTCGGGAATTAGCACTGCTGAAGCAGGATTGACTAGAATAAGGCTGTCGCTTAAATTTACAAACAGAGATACCTGCATCATAAAAGCCTCTGATATGGGCTTTGGAAGCTTTGTACCTACTACAAACAGAGTCTGGGAGTTAATATGGGAAAAGTAATAATATGTAGCGGTAGACTTGCGGTAAAGCCGTTTGTGCCGGATGGAACAGATAAAAGACTGTACTCTATTGAGGAAATCTGTCACTATGTAAACAACAATGTATACAGCATAGACATGAAGTTTTTTTCTCATCATCTGACAGATTATATTAAAGAAGAGCTTAAATTGCCTGCTGTGGCAGACAAGCTTAAAAGATTGGTTGATGATGGCTTCAGCCTTAATGATGTAATTACTGCTTTGTTTTGCAGCTGTGACCTCTATAGCAAGGACGAAATTCTTGAAACCATAGAGCTTGTTAAGTCCTTAGAGAAAATGCCGGACTGGGAAAGAAAGGCATTTATAGGCTATAAAAAGCTTGAAGAGAAGAAATATCTTGCAGCCTTAAAGTGCTTTAGAGGAACTCTGAAGGTGGAAAGCCTTGCAGATAGGGACTATGGACTGGTGCTAAAAGCTATGGGGATTTGTCTCATACATGTATCCTCCTTTAGAGAAGCAGCAAATTGCTTCTACAAGTCTTATAAATATACTGGTAGCAATAAGGCACTTTTACTGGCCATACTTGCACTTAAGCTTGGAGGCCACGAAAAGGAATTTAACGAAAAAGTCGGTGAATTTACAAATGACGAGGCTGTTATATCAAAGGCTGAGTCTGTATGGAAAGAAACTGAGAGATTGGCTTTAAATAGTGAGAATATAAGTAGAATTGAAAATGTTTTTGGCAAGCTTAAGACCTATAAGGTAGCGGAAGGCTACAAGGAAATAGAGTTTAAGCTTGAAGAATTTAAAACTGAGTATAGGGAAGGAGCTTGGAATGGGCTTATTTCATAAAAAGATAAAGGAAGTTGAACCGGAAGAGGTTAAGGTTGATTATGAAGAGGAAGTTCGTTCAATTTGTGAAAAAATTGACAAAGCTAATCTTCAGATAAAAATTATAAAAAAAGAGTATGATGAAGTTAACCGTTATCTACAGGATGCTCAAATAATTGACGGTTTGCCTGAAGAGCCTAAGAAAGAACTGCTTACATACGCAAAGTACATTCTTGACCTAAGAAAGGATATATCAAAGCTTGAAAGTAAGAGAACTGAGCTTACTGAATTTGAGTTCGGCGTTATGGAAAGGTATGAGGATATAATTCCTGACGAGATAAAAAGACTGAAAAAAGAAGAAGAGTACGAGCAAACAATTAAAAGTGACTTAAGAAAGCTATCAGGTGAAAAAGCAGTGCTTAGGCATGAAGAGGAGGTAGAGCTTAGCAGAAAAGCATTTCTAGGGAAGCTGGGCTTGGTAGCAGGCACAATCATAGGCTTACTTTTGCTTATGTATCTTATTCTTTATATGATATTTGATACCTTTGCTGATATTGCATTTGTACTTACCATAATCGGTGGAGTTGTTATAGCCTTCTATATATTCATTGAAACTGATAAAAACTCGAAGGCACTTAAGCTGAATGCTGCAAAGGAGAACAAACTGATTAATCTTACCAATACAGTTAAGATTAAATATGTTAATCAAAAGTCCTCTCTAGATTACAGCCACGATAAGTATGCGGTAAACAATGTATTTGAGCTTGAGTACAGATATAATCAGTATATGTCCTATAAGGAAGATGAGATGAAGCGCAGAAAAGCCAATTCAACTTACGAGTTTTACAACAACAAGTATAAGGACCTGCTCTTTCAGTATAAGGTTCATGACGCTGAGGTATGGTCTTATCAGGCAGGAGCGGTAGTAGATCCTAAGGAAATGGTTGAGATAAGACATAAGTTAAATGAACGAAGACAAAAGCTTAGGGAACAGCTAAGTGAAAATACTGAAACAATATCAAAGCTAGGGGAGAGGCTTACTGAGATAGGAAAGAAGTCTGAAGAACTGGGAATCATGGTCAATGGGATGATGGAGTTCTATGGAATTGGAGCAGTTCCAAGTGGGACAAGGAAAAAACAAGGACTATCTCAATAAATACTAACGTAAGCACAAGTATAAAATAGGCTAAAGTGACTTATCAGTCTATTTATGATATAATATATCTTAACAATAAAACGGATAAGGGGTAATAATATGGCAATTTGTTATAAACCATTATGGCACTTATTGGTAGAAAGAGAAATGAACAAAGAAGACTTAAAAAGAGCTGCAAACATAACAAGCAAATTTAATATACTTGCGATTGGAGAAAACTGGTGTATTGACTCTATAATTAATATTCCTGTAGTTCATTGGTTAGAAAAAAAATAATGAAAATAAAAAACTTAAAGTAATAGATACAGATAGTTACAGTAA
>NZ_DBHIEC010000020.1:0-47449 GCF_057250765.1 Catonella sp. | reverse complement strand
TGCCGCGCATTCCGCGGCCCGCAACCCCGCACAGGTGTTCGGAGTACCTAGAACATATGTTTGACTAACCTTGTTGATTTGGTTACAGAATATCATTTTATGTTCATTTAGCTGTGGTATCTGTCGATATATCCTTTATTTAATTTACTCTTGCTAAACCTATTAGCACTCAATGTTGTTAACTGCTGATAACAAACTTGTTTAGATTATTTTTTTGATGCCAACTAATTTAATAACTATGCTGAATTTCTTAAGATTACAATATCAGATATCACTGTAGATCATACATGGGCCGCACTGCAGAGCAAAGTAAGATAAAATTTATTTTGCCAATTGACATATTGCGTAATATGTGGTATTATATAATTGTAAGCAGATAGCAGGCAGCCCAAAAGAAAGGAATAAAAAATATGGGGCTTGTGATTATCGAAATAGTAATAGTTGTAACAATAGTCTATGATATAATTAAAGGCATAAAAAACAGGGTTGACAGCGAGCAAACCGACAACCCTGATAGTAAAGATATTAGCTAATTAACCAACCGCCTTCTATCTGCTTATATTATATCATAGAAAAATCAAAAATCAATAGTGGAGGTTTAGAAGATGGCTGAGAATAAAAAAGAATTTAATCAGATTGAATATCAGAATAAATATATTAAAGAAAAATATGACAGGGTGGGGCTGACTATGCCCAAAGGAAAGAAGGAAATAATAAAAGCAAGAGCCCTTGAGGAAGGCATGAGTATAAATGAGTATATAAACGCTCTTATTGATAAAGACATACAATCGAGACAGTAAGACAATCCCCCATTATTATAATGGGGGATTTGCTTTTTCAGCCTATTACATATTAGATATTAGATATTAATTGGCTGTAAGTTTATATTTCACGCTCCTATATCAAAAACGGTAGTTTATACCGCTCTGTTTAAGTATTGCGTTAGCAGTATGCCTTGATTTGATTCTACCATCTACTACAACATTTTGGCTATTAATGGGGCTGTGCCATATATCGTGGTCGCCTTTCCCATGCCTTATAAAATAACAGCCATAACTTTTTAATATTTCTCTTACCTTCTTTTCATATTCAGCCATTACGCATATACCTCTTCAAGTCGTTCAGATTTGAACAGGATTTTAGCGTGTTCAATAGGCTGGTGGTTTAACTCTAAAAGTTCGGGGGCAATTCTGCGCACACGCTCAATTAATGCGTCCAGTGAACCGCTTTCAAGTACAAGCCCTATTATATCATCGCTGGTAGCAACCCATACATCAGATTCACTATCCCATAACAGATTAACCGTATAATTCATTTTATACCTCTCTTTCTATTCTTTCCTCTATCGCCTTGTTTATGAATGTATTAAGGCTTTCGCCTAGGCTCTCAGCTATTGATTTTAACTCTTCTCTTTTCCCTTTTTTAACCATCAACGCAACTCTATCATAAGCTTTTGCATTGTATTTATTATTTGCTCTTGTTCTTGCCGTACCCTTTGTTTCCATAATACTATTGCACCTCCTGTCTTATTATCTTCCATTATACAATAAATATTTACATTGCACAATTGTATAAACTGCACAATTCTTTCTGTACTTGTGCAATGATATTTTGTGAAACATTCCATCTTGATTATGTACTTGCACAATGGTATGATATAACCATAACAAAACAAAAAAACAAACCACAAAGGAGATAAACATTATGAAAGAGTATTACGCAAAGTACAGAGTGATTACAGAGAATGGAAAAGAACTTGTCAGATACGATACATATTACGCTTGTAAGAGCTTCTGGAACGACCTACACGGAGTGTGGGAAGACGAAGACGGCAATGAAGTTAGTATCTATATTGATGAATTCGACAACTACATTTCTGGCGCAATAGAAGCAGAGAAGCTTTACTCGGATAACTATTATTATATAGACAGCCCTTATAAACTTAAAGGCAGAGGAATAAAGGAACTCGGAGCCTACTGGGCTAAAGGTAGTTATAAAGATGTTGAAAATTATTTGCCATATAGAGTGACAGAGCAAGCCTTCATAAAGCTAAAAGCACAATACGATGTTATTTATAAAAAGGTAGCCTAATATAAAACATCCCCTCTCTCATAAAGAGGGAGGGGAGAAATAAATAATCAGGAGAATACAGGCATGGCAATCAATACACTTTACCGCCTGCCCTGTCAACGAATTTAACATCACATTCTAGGGCATTGGCAATATCAATAATACTTTTACCGCTCAAATTATCCCTTGACAGCTTGACCGATAACACTTTAGCGTCAATATTAAGGCGGTTAGCTAGTTCGGATATTTTGATGTTCTTGTCCAACATAACCATTTTTATATTTTTAGATAATCCCATTTTGGAAACCTCCCATAGTTTTTAATAAGATTATATAGAAAAAATGTGTTATTGTCAATTTCTATAAAAATATTATCAAAAAATATAAGAAAAATATTGACAAAGATAATATCATAATATATAATAGAATTATCAAAAACGATAACAAATGACTTAAAACGCAAATCTAAAACAAATAGGAGGTACAAATTTATGAAAGAGTATTACGCAAAGTACAGAGTGATTACAGAGAATGGAAAAGAACTTGTCAGATACGATACATATTACGCTTGTAAGAGCTTCTGGAACGACCTACACGGAGTGTGGGAAGACGAAGACGGCAATGAAGTTAGTATCTATATTGATGAATTCGACAACTACATTTCTGGCGCAATAGAAGCAGAGAAGCTTTACTCGGATAACTATTATTATATAGACAGCCCTTATAAACTTAAAGGCAGAGGAATAAAGGAACTCGGAGCCTACTGGGCTAAAGGTAGTTATAAAGATGTTGAAAATTATTTGCCATATAGAGTGACAGAGCAAGCCTTCATAAAGCTAAAAGCACAATACGATGTTATTTATAAAAAGGTAGCCTAATATAAAACATCCCCTCTCTCATAAAGAGGGAGGGGAGAAATAAATAATCAGGAGAATACAGGCATGGCAATCAATACACTTTACCGCCTGCCCTGTCAATGTATAAATAAATTATTAAATAAAATCGAATTCAGGAGGACAAAGACATGACAAATTACAATTACAAGGAAGCTGTTAAAAAGTATATTATTGATTATATTGATAATAATATTAACTTCGGAGATTACGAAGATCTTTATGAATTAGAATGTTTCTTAAATGATACATTATGTTGTGACGGCATTGTTCCCGCCAACGGTTTAGAGGCTTGTACACTGCTGGCTGAATGCATTGATGAAATCCTTGATGAAATAGATGTAATGCCTATGCACTTTTCTTTTACAAACGGCCATAATCCTTATTTATATTACGGTACGCCTGCCGGATGTAAAAAAGAACTGAAACGGTTGGGCAGATTATGGGATATCGTGCACCTGCATGATGATTATTATGAATTAAAAGAGAAACATATAATAATAAGCCTTTTTAACAAACTAAAAGCCCTCGTATAGGGGGCTTTAATTTAGTATTTATTCCTGTTTCCACTTATAATTTGGCGGATTTTTGGAAATTCCAGAAGGCTGTATAAGGCTTTCCGCCAAATATATACAAGGGTTGTTTTGCTCCTATGCTCCATTTTTTCTATCTCCCACCATTTCAAAGAATCAATATACCTGTATTCTAATATGATCCGTCCTTCTTCATTCAATTCTAAAAACTCTAAAACTTCATTTAATTTGATATATTCCTTTTTTGCGTCCTCGATCTTTTCCTTTATGCGCATGTCAATCTCATCTAACTGTAAAGGCAGGACCGCGCTCCCTTCTCCTGTTATTCCCTTACTTCTCGGCATTCCATCAAATTTTATGTTTTTTAACGGCGACTGAAAATCAAGAAGTATCTGCCGCCTCCTGTCTTCTAACACCTTTTTTCTGCGTTTACATCTGTTGTAGCTTTGCAAATATGCATCAAGTTTTTTTGCATCGCTTGACAGCCTTATTTTATGCCTTTCCACTGGTACCACCTTCTTCCTTAGTCCTTGCAATTACCTTAAACAGTCTTTTAACTATTTCACTTTCCATTTCCCCCCTTTTCCTTCCTCTTTCCCTTTTAGGGCTTTGATTATATCCACGCCATTGTCCTCTTGGTCGGTGTCGCTACAGAACATATTCAACATTGAGCACCACAATTCTTTATGATCTACTTCTCTCATTTCCCCGTTCCTCTTTTCGACTTATCAAATTTGATGAGTCGAACCTTTTTTAATTAAAAGGCAACTCACTCTCTATACCATCAGGGATATTCATAAAGCCATCACCCGGAATAGAATCATTGTTTTGCACCCCTTGTCCTGCTGCCTTGCTTTCTGCGAACTCTATCTCTTCCACCATAATCTGTACACTGTAGACCTTCTGACCTTCTTTATTGGTGTAGTTGTCATTCTGAATGCGACCGGTAACTACTACCTTTGTACCCTTCTTAAGATACTTCTCGACAAATTCGCCCTGTTTGCCAAAGGCTGTACAGTTAAAGAAGTCGGCAGTGGTTTCATCTCCCTGCTTTTTATGCCTTCTGTCAACTGCAAGCGAAAATCTTGCTATAGCCATATTACTGTCAGTCTGTGAATATCTAACATCAGGATCTCTTGTAAGTCTGCCAATTAAAATTGCTTTATTCATGTTTATTCCTCCTCAAATTCTATTATCAGTTTAAGTTACTCCGATTCGGGGATGTCAATGTATACCATAATCGCTTCTATCCACGGCAGGTTATCAACCTTTTCTTTCATTATTCTGTCTGCTTCCTCGTCTGACATATCATCGTCTATGCCACATTCATCAAAGTCAAATACTCTTTCGAATATATCTGTTGTGTCGGGGTATTTACCGCCGTATTCTAAATATTCACCATCGTGAATATAGTACTTATCAATATGAGCACTTCCCCATCCACCTAGCCAGTATCTGCCCTCGTCACATACCAAGTCGCCATTTACTATTGGTACTATTGGCAAATCTGGGTTGGCTTTTATAAGGTCAAGCAACTCATTCACCTGCTCTTTTTGCTCCTGTACTAATTTACTTATTGGTCTCATTATCTTTCCTCCCTTCTACCAATTTCCTGCCCTTATTAAAGCCTTCACTATATGCCTTTTTAGCTCGGTTCTCGACATAGGCTACTAGTTCATTGTCGCTCATAGCCCGAATTTTGTTTGCTTTTTCTTTGATTTTATTTGTCATTCTTCCTCCAGTATCTTTTTTACTTCTCTTAACTGCTCCAAAGAATATTTATCATCTCTAAGATAGTGTGTTAAATTTCTCAGCCAAAATAGTAATGCTTCTTTCTCAATATAACCCTCAGCCGCTTCCTTTGTCAGAAAAAGCATTTCTCTATATCCCCAATCCCTATTTTCGTAAAGATATTCATCAGTGATGTTGTCTAGGTAAAATTCTTTTGGATAATTCTGTGAGTTTTTTGGTGCAGCTTTTACATATTTTCGTCCTATTGAAACAACTACATACTCATCAATATGATATTCAGGCTTTGTATTGTGATTCTTTTCTAAAGAGTATACAGCTTGTCCTTGCTTAAAATCCTTAATTGTCATGGCTTCCCTCCAATCTTCTTTTTGCCATCTCGGCATATTTTGGATTAAGCTCAATTCCTATAAAACCTCTATTATGTTTTTTGGCCACCGCCGCAGTTGTGCCACTTCCAAGAAAAGGATCTAAAATAATTCCCCCTTCCTTGCTTCCTGCCAGAACACAAGGCTCTATAAGTTTTTCTGGAAAAGTGGCAAAGTGAGCTTCTTTATATCCTTGTGTGGCCACAGTCCAAACACTTCTTTTATTCCTTAGACCTGTCATATTTTCGTTGTTTCCGTGGCTTTCCCTCGTTACTTCTGCAGAATTATTAAAACTCTGTCCTTTGGTATAAGCTCCTCCACCTCTAAAAGTGCGGCTATTTCCTTTTCTTAATCTGCTATTTGGTCTTAAGGTTCCTTTGCTGCCTGCAGGCATTATATTGTTGAATCCTACAGCTGGCTCCCTAATAGCTTCGTAGTCAAAATAGTATTTAGGTTGCTTTGAGAAAAGAAAAATGTACTCGTGGCTTTTTGTACACCTATCTTTTACGCTTTCCGGCATTGCGTTTGGTTTTTCCCAGATAATATCCTGCCTTAAATACCAGCCGTCATTTCTAAGAGTAAATGCTAACAACCATGGGATACCCATCAAATCTTTGTTCTTATATCCGGGGATTTTTTTATACTGCAGTCTGTCATTAAATGTGCTGTAATAATCCCCCGACTTTGAAGCTTCATTGCTATGTTGCCCATCTTTCTTTCTTCCTTTAGTGCTGCCTGCATAACTGTCACCCATATTCAGCCATAAGGTAGCGTCATCCTTTAATACCCGCCTTACTTCTCTAAATATATCCGTAAGCCTGTTTATGTAAGCTTCTACAGATTTTTCAAGCCCTATTTGACCATTAACTCCATAATCTCTTAGCCCTAAGTAAGGCGGTGACGTTATGCAGCAATCTGCAGTACAATCAGGAATCTCTTTCAACACTTCAATTGCGTTTCCTGTTATGATTTTATTCATTACAAGGCTTCTCCTTTGTGTTTTCGTCCAAAAATTCAATAAACTTTTGTTGGCAATCTTTGCACAAATCAAATGTTTTTACGACTTTATTTTCATACTTTGCAAATTTTAATAAGCCTATAGCATCAAATTTCTTTTTCTTTTTTGTCCAAATAAAATCATTAGTTGGGATATAACTTTTTTTACATAAATCACATTCCCTTACTATCATCATTACACCTCCAAATCTTCCTCTTTCACAAATAGCCCATTTATCATCTTACCTTTTCTATCCTTTACCATATATTGTGCCCTGCCTCTATTTCATCAATCAAAAAGCTTGTGTAGTCCTCATTACCTGTGCCACTTAATTTTTTAGCAAGTATAACCAAAGCCGCATATATGTATCCTAAATCTTGCTTAGCTTCGTTATAGTCGTTCTCTTCAATATGTTTTGTCAGGCCTCCAATTTTCCGTATCAGCCTATAAATGTGTTGGTCATATGTTCTATGTGTCAGATTATTTTCCTCCCCCCACTTCTTTATAAGCTCGGTAACATCTTTTGTCACCTCTGTGGGCTTATCTTCATCTAACACTTCAACCAGAGTATCGTCTGATAATTTACAAAGCGGTCGAACGCCGCGCATGTCCTCTGCATATTCATCCCATATTATTCCGTCTGAATCCACAAACAATACGGTATCTATGTAGTCAGAGATGTAAGACTTTGGAGTTGCTAACCACCAACTACCACTAATGGGCTCTATTAAATGCCTGTTTTTACGGTACAAATCAGCAGTTAGTAGCCCTAGTTGCACATTGCGGGGCTCATATTTTTTCATACCATCATCAGCTGTTAAGTTTAATGGAAAATAATCGAACTCTGAATATATTCCCCCATTGTCCCAAATCTCTTTTGCGAATGTTTCCGTAAGATAAGACATAATATCACTTGTCATAAAATCGTTGTTGCAACTTGCATTAAATTCTTTATCTGTAACCGTATCTTTTGTTATAGCAAATCCATCTTCCAGCTTTATCCACTCATAGCCACCAAATTTAAATATCTCGCCCGGCTTAATCTCTTTTAGTTTCTTCTGCATATTATTCTCCCTTCATTCTGTCTCGATTTGCTGACCTAAACATCATTAGCAGCATTTCAGATACTGACCTTTGTCTATTCATTCTTCTGGCTTTTTTAACAGATTCAAGATTACTGCCTGTCGGACAGTAAACACCAACTCCGAATGGGATTTCAGCGGATACCTTCTGATAAACCTCGCTAGGCATTACATAATAGTTGTAATCTCCTATGAAGTTATGGCCATTCTTTGAATGGAAATCCTCCACCGATGACTTAATCTCATAGCAGTAAAAATCGCCCTTTTCAATACCGCTAATAGTTGTATTCAGTGGCTCAAATCTCATATAGTCTACCCTTATGCGGTTAGAGGTTATGTAGTCAAAGGTTACCTCTCTAGCCCAATATATACGGCTGTCATTATTTGGATTGATTAGCTTTTCTGTAAGCTCTGAAAGCCGTTTAGTTATACCAGGTCTATTCATTTTTCACTCCTTTGATAAAGCCTAAAATATGAGCTATTACATCCACCGTCCAACCATTACCAAGCATTTTATATCTTTTATTATCGCTTAGAGGTTTACCATTCAGCTCTGCCAAGGTGTAATTATCAGGTAATGTCTGCAATCTTTCACATTCAACAGGGGTTAATCTTCTTATGTACCCTTCTACTAATACCCCATGCTTATCCTGTGCAGTTAGCGTATAAAATTTATTGCCGTCATTAAACCTTTGCCCGTTCTGCCTCTTCTCAATCCTTTCAGGGGTTATGCAGCCAAAGAGGTAGCAACCTGTCTTAGCACCACGCCCACCTGCCTCGCCACAAAGGGTTACTGCCTTATTGTGGATGTAATAAACCCTGTTGCCCTGGCTGTCTTTGTTGAAATATCCAACCTTCCCCCTTTCAACTTCTTTTTCAAGAATCTTCAAGGTTTTATCAAAGGGCACTATGTACTTTTCTAGGCATTCAAGTATAAAATTACCATTCCAGCTTATAAATTGCCTTGCTGTCATCGTGGCAGCCTTTTCCGGACTAACTGTTACATATTGCTTTTCGATACGATATTCGGCTTTTCGGGTAAACCATTTACACCACGATTCTGACATAGCAACATCTAAGTCTGCATTTTCGTGCACTATATCCTTAAGCATTATGCCCTTATCCTTTGGCTGAGTAACACCCTCTATGTTAGTCCAATAAAGCCTCTTCCTTCTTTGTGCCGAAAGCAGAGCGGAATCAATTTTTATGGGCTCAGAGCCTAAGCAGTTTGATATTGCTTCTTCAACCTCTATTTCCATTTTTACATTTTCAAGTAAGAATAAAATACTAGGATTCTTCGCCCTTATAGCGTTTAACACTCCTAGATACTCAAATAAAAGCTTACTTCTTTTGTCAGCAAGATTTAACCGCTTCCCAGCAATGCTAAACCCTTGGCAGGGACTACCGCCTATCAGTAAATCTATACTACCTAGGTCTATATCCCAATTTCGCCAATTCTTAACATCCCCCAATTGGATAATATCGCTATGCCTTGCCTTACTCACCGCCAACGCAGGAGCATCAATCTCACTTGCATAGTATTTATCAACGGATATGCCAGCTCTTTCAAGTGCAACCTTACCACAGCTTATACCATCGAACAGGCTTAATACCTTTAATCCCATTTCCTAAGTCATTCTCCCTTCATTTTGTCCCTATTTGCTAACCTGCTCAATTCCCCTCCCTCTCATAAAGCTCATGCTCTCCATTCATAAGTTTATAGCTTTCCTCATCTGCAAAGGAAAATCCAAAGTTGCTAAGAATGTCATGCATTGCCTTAAGTTTCTCTCCTGCTGCCTCGTTGTACATTACACCGTAATATCCCGCAAGCGATAAATATTCCAGACTGCTGAATGCTACCGCTGTCATTTGATATAGAATAGGCAATGCCGTTGCTCTCTCTGTGGCTTTCTTTTTCTCTTCTTCATCTGCATTTTTATATGCCTGCGCACCTAATAGAACATTTGTCAATGCATACTCTGAAACTGCTACCCTGTATTTAAGGATAAATTCCCATGTCAGCTTGCCTATATACTCAGCATTATCAGGAGCGTCCACTTTACCCTCTAGGATATTTCTAACAAAGTCCTCCATATCCTTATGCATTTCTTCGTACTTTGCCTTTATTTTTGCCCTTTTTCCCTCGGTTTCCTTTTGCTTAAGGTCAACCTCACTAACCTCTTTCTTTTCTTTCTGTTGTCTTTTCTCCTTCTTTATAAAGTAAAAGCCATTATACTGAATTACATAATAAACCCCCTCAGCCTCTTTAATTTCTATTTTAGAGTCTTCCTCATCAAGGTAGATCCTTTCTACTTCCTCCCACCCGGAAGAGTAATAATACACTCCTTCCGGGGCTTTATTTATTCCCAGCTTTTCACATTCTTCTATCAGCTTTGCTTTATTTCTTTCCTGTAGCTCCTGCCTTGCCGCCTGTCTTGCTCTATTGGCAAGGTCTCTTGAATCGGAAGCCTCTTTAAGTATCTTATTCCTTGTATTTATATCTTTTACTTTTTCAAGTGTATAAAGGTCTGTAATAGATAGCTGGAACTCCTTATCTTCTGCCTTTTCTACAAGTGTCTCCTTATCAAGCTTAGCCATGTTCAATCTATGATTAATGGTTGTCTTTGAAAGTCCGGTCTTTTCTTCTATTTCTTCCACCTTAAGGCCGAAATCCTCAAAACACATCTGCATGGCTTCAGCTTCTTCGTAGACTGTAAGGTCTTTGCGGTTCATATTCTCCATAAGCATGGTGATAATCTGCTTTTTTTCAGCCATATCTTCTACTACCACGCAAGGAGCAGTTTCAAGCCCTGCCTCTCTTGCAGCCGTTAGCCTTCGGTTGCCAATTACAACCAAATATTTACCTTCTTCCTCTTTATCTGGAACTACAGTTAAATTCTGCATGATACCGTTTTCTTTTATGCTCTGTGCAAGCTCCTCTATACCCTCGTATTTGCGCCTTACATTCTTA
The DNA here is from genome assembly GCF_057250765.1 of Catonella sp. Lineage (NCBI taxonomy): Bacteria > Bacillati > Bacillota > Clostridia > Lachnospirales > Lachnospiraceae > Catonella > Catonella sp. Next base: position 36,787 of record NZ_DBHIEC010000020.1, on the reverse strand, counting down.
GGGTGTATCTTTAAGTCTTCAATTTTTATCTCAACTACTGCCATCACTACCTCCTTAGTTATTATTCTTCGTTATTCTTCGTTACCATCAAATATTGTCCTTTGTGCTGTGCCGGTTATAGGCATCAATATATATTGCTCTGTGCCATCATCCCATACCATTTCACAGCCTCCACAATTTTTCTTGCCTTTGATTTCACTTTTTAAGTGCATTGCGGAACTTATTTTGTAAGTAAACTCCGGTGTTATGCTTACTGTCCCTGCAGATGCATCATCTACAAGGTCAACATCTACCTTAATTGTCATACATCCTGCCTTGCTTCCTTTTTTCATCATAGATTCAAGTAAATCACGAAGGATAACATTTGCGCCTTCTCTTAATTCTGAAAAAACTTCACCTTCAAAGCTTATCTCCTGAGAATATTTGTTCATTCTTTTTTCCCTCCTTTACTTATATAAGGTGCCTATCTGCTCCATTATTGCCTTAAGTTTAACCTCGCCTATGCCCTTTATGTCTTTTATCACTTCTCGTATATCCTCCGGGGTAACTGCTGCCTCCCTATTGTCGTTACCTGCCTTTACTCCGTTGTCAAAGCCTTCCTGCCATACTTTCGTGTAGAATTCACTCATGCTTGTATGGTCCATTCTCTTTATCTCTTTGTACTTATCTCTGCTTATCAGATTTTTAGACTTTTTTGACATGCTCTCTCCTTCCCTTACTCAATACACACAGTATTACTCTCAGATAAGCCCTCAGCTTTTAACTCTTTGATAAGTTCTGATATATCTGCGTAGGTTTTCCCAATCTTTACTGCTCGTTCACAGCCTCTTGCAGACTCTCCCGCATAACTAATTATCATTTCATCAGACAGCTCTAAAAATGAGTTTATCCGCCTAAGCCTTTTCAAAATCTCTTCAAGCGTCATATCTAATCCCTCCTTGAATTGCCCCACTCTTCTTTTTCAATTCTTATCTCTTCACTGCAATAAGACAATGCCATAGCCGTAAATATAAGGACTGCTCCGCTTCCTGCTATCTTAAGCCCTACTAAGCCACACCATATCGCTGTTAATGCTCCAATCGTGAGCAATAGCACTCCTGCATAAGTTATAATATTGACCGTTTTATCCATCTTCATAACCTCCATTATTCCAATATATATAAAATGTGAATTCCCATCTTCTCAGCCAGCTTTATCTCTGCTGCCATCCCATCGCTGATTCCGTATTTAGTACCTACAAGCACTACATCACACATCTTTAAGAGCTCAAGGCTTAACCCTGTTCCTTTTTTTCTCTCTTCCGGATTGCTGTCCTTAAGCACCTCTGTCAGATATAAATGTGGTGTGATTGGAATGGTGCCAAAATCAGCCATTAGCTTAGTTAGATGCCTTGCATATCCCTTATTCCTGATTCGCTTAAATATATTCCCTCTATAAGGGCTGCATACATAGCCGTATAACATAACTCCTCCTTAATATGATCTATCTCCCATTAGCGCCCTTACTATATCTTCTCGTTTATAGAGGCCTGCAGTGTTTGGAACTTTGCGGAATTTCTTTTCAAGTTTCTTTTTATCCTCGCCTATCAGCTCAATTATCTGAGGAAGGGTATAGGTATCTTCAAAGAATAATACTAACAACTCCCTCTGCATTTCCCTTTTGTACCTTAGGTCAATCTCTTTCTTCTTGTGTGGGCTTTCATTCCCTGTATGGTGTTCGGGACATAGGTATTTATAATTTAACTTGAAATCTAAGCCACCCTGAGACCTAAACACGATATGATGCCTTTGCCCCGGCTGGTTACAGCCCTTTACTTCACAGATTTCCATCACTGCCTCCTACAAATTTGACATCGTGCAACTTTAAGGACATATCCAACAACTTCCACAGTTCAACATTGGCAGGAGGCTTGCCGTCTGACTTCTTCCACCCTGACTGCTGCCAACTTGTTAACCATCCATTGTTGATACAGTTCTTGATATATTTACAGTCAATGCTTAGCTCCACTTCACAGGGTTTGATAAGAGCCTTTAGCACCTCTACACTTAGCTTTAGTGCAAGAGCATTCCTTGTATCGTTTTCTATCTCTGTTTTGACTTCCTTTTCGTGCCGTTCTCCCTGTTCGTCTACATAGATAATCAAGGCTTTAGCCTTTCCGCTCCCTTTGGGATTGCCCCTGTGGTCAAGGCTGGTGATTACTTTAACTTTCATTCTGCCACCTCGTACAATCTACTTAATTCAATCGCCCGCTCGGAAACTTTAACAGCGTAATCACTAGGTGTATTGATATTCCTTTTTGCGTAAGCCACACCTCCGTTATATGCCATCAGCACAAAGTAAAGGTCGCTGTCTTTTTCTTTGTATTCCAGTAATATATCTATTGCCACCTTTACGCAACCCTTTGGCTCTCTAAGATCAGCCACACCAAGCCTCTTCATTCTTTCCCTGCTCCACCTTGGCTGTATCTGCATTAAGCCTATACTTGCTCCATTGTCTCCTACTGCATTAGGATTCAATCCGCTTTCTCTTTCCGCTATTGCAAATATTAGAAAAGGATCTATGTCTTTGCTGCCTGAGTATTCTATTATCCACTCCCCTAAGGAAGAGTTCATAAAATCCACAGCCTTTTTATCTGCTGCCTTTAGCTTGGCTTTCTTAGGCTTAGCCCTCTTTACTGTAGCTTTCTTTGGTTTGTCAGGAATTACAGGGCTTGCCTTCACTGCCTGTATAGTTTCTTCTACAGGCTTACCCCTGATAGTAAGTGATAAGATAATCAGTAATGCGATAACTCTTAAATTCATGTTTTTTCCTCCTAAATCTTTCTTTCGTCTAGCGTTTATCACATTTATTAAGGTTTTGAACTAATGTGTTCATTGTGGATAAGTCTGCAAACCCTATTAAATGCTAATCGAAACGGCTTTTTTGATAAATTGTAGAATGTGTCGCAAATCTTTGGTTCGATTAGCGTTTATGCACCTTTCAGAAGTTTTTTAGTGCTTTTTCGATATGCCTGATATCCGCAAACCCTATTAAACACTAATCGGGACAGGATTTTTGTATTTTTCTTTATTTCTTAAAATCTTTCTCCCGATTAAGGTTTATGCACCTTTCCGAGTTTTTGAACATTTTTGAACTGCCTGAAAATGCCCTCAAACCCTATTAAACTTTAATCGGGACAGACTTTTATATAAAATGTAGAATGATTTGCATATCTTTGGTTCGTTTAGCCTTTGTGCGCCTTTCAGACTTTGAACAGTTTTATCCACTTTTGCCCTTTATCTCCGGGAGCTTAACCATCGTATACTTTTGGATAGGTGCCCCAGTAAAAGGATTGATTCCGTTATGTACTGTATCCTTGTCTATGTAATACCCCTTTTTAGGCTTAGGGGTATCCAGCCAGTTGATTGACTTGATGATAGTAGTCTTCTTTACCGGCTTGACTAAATTCCTGCTGCAGGTATAATGCTGCTTGGCTCCTCCGTCATTTGCCTTGTATGTTTTTGAGGTTTCTTTTATAAAATATGCCGCAAGCTCTCGATATTGTCCTGTATCATCTAAAGGTGTAAAGTGAGGGCTGCCCCATTCCCAACAATCTCTAACTATCTTATTTATATTAGCCTCTATACCATTTATGATTAGGTGATGATGGATAGCTGTGTTTAAATACTCTGTCACGCAGATATATTTAAGTTCTTGCTTGTATTTTTTATACTCTCTTCTTAGAACTCTTAAAAACTTAGCCAATCTTTTTTTGGCTTCTTCCGGAGTAGGTCTTATATTTTTTTTATAGGTTAGCACGAGATGGTAGTCACCATATCCAAAGTTAGCGTTTATTAGTCTTGCTAGTCTCGCCTCGGTATTTATCCTGTTTATCTTTTTCATTTCTTCAGGAGTAATCTGTGCCCTGCCCTCTCTAGGTCTGTGATCATTTAGACACCTGGTATGACTTTTTATAACTTCTATTGTTTTTCCTGCTTCTATTTCTGTTTTATAATATGGCATGACTTTATACCCCGTTATTTAAAGTTTTGGTCGTAAAGTTAATAGTTTGAACAAGTGCTAAAAGCGTATAATTACGCGGTTTTTCAAACTTTTTTCTTTACTTTTTTGCCGAAACGTAGTATAATAATCATGTCAAGTTATTATATTACGTTTCAAGATTGTGGCGGTTTTTACCGCCACTTTTTAATGTCCTTGCATATAGTTTGTTTAGCTTTTTATTATATGCTTTGGGGAAAATGCTTTTAGGTTAAGTTCTGTCTGCTGTCCTATCCCCACTTTCAGAAAGTTATCCATATTTCGACTGCTTCTTTCTGCTTTCCTATGGCAGTCGCAAGCCTCTCCCGGATCTAGGTTACTGCCACATAGAGGGCAGGTCTTATAATATGACATCAGTTTTCCTTTCTGATATTTAATCAACAAGTTCTTTTGATTCCAGTTCTTTTATAAGTTCTGATATATCTGTTTGGGTTTTGCCTGCTTTAACAGCATACTCTGCCCCTTTGTCAACCTCTCCTGCATACTCTCTTACCCCTTCATTAGACAGGCTAAGAAAGTCGATTATTGACCTTAAGCATTTTATAAGTTCCTTTTTAGTAAAATAATGGGAATCACCCCTCAGTATTTTAAGTTCTTTTTCTATGTCTTTTCCGCTATATCCTGCCAGAAGCGGAGGTGATATGTTAAAAGCCCAGTTTTTATTACCTTCTTTAAGTTTTACGCATGAACCTATATTAATTTCTTTTTTTCTCATTGCTTCCCTTACATACGCAGGACTTGCTCCTATAATAGCCGCTGCTTCGGCTGTTGTTATACTTTTCATGGCCTCCTCCTATTCAGCCTTTATCCCTGTTTGCCAACAAACCAAGGCTCATTATCAACCTCAATTACTCTTATGTTCCCAAATTCTGAATTACTAAATGTTTTTAGCTCAGTCATCCGCTCTCCTTCCTAAGTGTATTTACTTGTATAACTACCAATCCAACTTGATAGGCTTGGTATTCATTTCCGAGGAAGGTATAATGTACACTCCTCCTTTTTCAATCTCTGATATTCTTATCATTGCGCTATAACTCATCATAGGTTTATCCGAATAGAAATACTCTACCTGTATTTTTTTGTCCTTATCTTCCATCTCTCCTCCTTACTGTGTTATACTCCCCTTATCAGCTTTGCAGAGCTGAAATATTATAGAAGGGAGATACACAATGGATAAAATTTATGCTTGCCTTTTAGGTGAATGGGTATGCCTCAATGATGATCCTGATTGTAAAATAGGCGGCGAACATCTTTATACTCTGGATGAATGGCTGGATGGAAATTCCGAAATCTATGCACCATTCAAAAGAAAAAATGAAAATCTATTTTTAATCAGGACTATGTATCAATCGTATACAAGGGCAAATCTTACAGCATATCACCTGTCTTTATTCAGACTTTAGAATCTGAATAGCCTGTTTGTACTTGTCTTTGTGACATCTTCAATTGATACTGTAATATCTTTTGAAGATGTCGCTATCTTTCTTTTAAATACACCATCCATAATTTCGCTTATCAGTTCCCATTCTGCGTATGTCATGCCTTCAAAAGTTTTTATCCGTTCAAGAGCTTTTTCTTTAAAGTTTTTCTTCTCTTCCATCTCTCCTCCTTGCTGTGATATACTCCCCTTATCAGCTTTGCAGAGCTGAAATATATAGAAAGGGGATTATAATTTATGTGGTTGTATAAAAGTTCTGTTGGATTAATGCGCATTTTCCTTAACAGCAATAACCGCTATACCTTAGAAATCTCAGGTGAACGGTACGGCTTTTATCACTCCCCTGTTGCGGCGGCAGATGATGTTTATACTTTTTCTACCGGCTGCAGTGAATGGGATTGTCTGTCCGGTAGAATATCTCCGCCCGAAAGTATAAGAGAATGGCTTTATAAAGGCTGATTATCTGCTACTCTTTTGAAAGTCACAACAAGCGTATTTGCCGTTCTTGCCATTGATTCAATATCTATGTCCGCAAGTTGTGACTTTCCATCTAATGCTTCATCAAGCTTTATATTTACAAATGTACAATATTTTTTAACCATTTCTCTGTATTCAATAGTAATCTCTTCCATCTCTCCTCCTTACTGTGCTATACTCCCCTTATCAGCACTGCAATGCTGAAATATTATGAAAGGGGATGCATCTATGTCTTTACACAAATACTTCATTGACTTTTCTTCACTCTCTCTTGATGAAAAAGTGTCTCTGACCGACCAATTAGAGAAAAGAACTTGGAACGGTTTACAATGGATTCCACCGGCATTTAATTCTGCATATTTTATGATTGATGAAAACTCAGATATTAAACGCTTGGAGATTCCTGATTATTGTCCATTTCATCGTGTTTAGGTGTATATACATACATCTCTGCTTTTTCAGCTTCTGCATTGTAAATAATTTCAATGCGGAGGCTTCTATGTTTAAACATAGCCTCATTGATTATCCCAAGCCATTTACTGAAAAGTACTACACTTTTTTCAAATCCCTCTGTATTTACCCTATTGAAGTTCATCCACCTCAGTTCTTCATTTGGATTTGCTCTTTTTCTCGGTTCATCTAATATATTTTTGTACAAGTTTTCTAGTTCTCTCTCTTCCATATCTCCTCCTTGCTGTACTATACTGTCCTTATCTTTACGAAAGAAGCATTGAGATAATACCCTAAGCCTTAAAGCAGAGAGTACAGTTAACGCTGTGCTCTTTCTCTAATTCCTCAGCCTTTTCAATCCATTCTTTCATCTGTTTTTTTGCAGTTTCAACTGAATTTCGTCCAGCATTGTGTGGTAACGATATTTCAATCTTTACATCTGTTTTCTTCTCTTCCATCTCTCCTCCTTCCTGTGCTATACTTACCTTATCAGCTTTGTCGAGCTGAATTATTATAAAAGGTGGCATAGCCATGAAAAGAAACCTTGACTTAATTCGCCATATATTATTAGTTACTGAAAATTCTAATGTCAGCAGACTTGATATTGGCAAGTATGCAGCCAATGAATACTCTTTAAGCGAAGTCCGCTATCATGTCTTACTGCTTGAAGATTCCGGCTATTTGCAAGTCAAAGAAATATCGCCATGTAAAGGCGTCCACCCTGAATATGTGGTTGAAAGACTTACCAGCAAAGGGCATGATTTCCTTGATACTATCAGAAACGATGACATCTTTGATAAGACCAAGAATAAGCTTGCCTCAACCATAGGTGTAACTACACTTGAAATAGTTAAAGATGTTGCCATATCATTTATAAAAACTCACTTTGGTATTTAGCCTCAGCCTTAAATACTTCATCAAAGGCTTTTCCCAGTTCGTCATATTTTTTACATAAGCAGTCTTCTGTATTCTCATCAGGGTAAAAGCCTTTCACTTCTTTTGACATTTCCTTAAAATGTTTCATCAGGATAAATACTCTTTCCCGGCTGTATACTTCAGGTATTTTCTTTTCTAATTCTTTCATATATTCATTTTTCTTCTCTTCCATATCTCCTCCTTGCTTTCTTTATTTTTTAGTCATAAAATACTCGCCAGTCACATCTTAATAATTCAGCGATTTTCTTGGCATGTCTTACTGGGATTTCTCTCTTTCCTAGTTCCCACATTGAAACCTGCTGTTGGCATATCCTGCACACTTTTGCTATCTCCGATTGTTTAACTTTAGCTGCTTTCCTTGTTTCTTTAAGTTTGTTCATTTTCAACCTCTTTTCTGTTGCAATACACAACATATATTTGTATAATTCTCTTGTAACCATGCGTTTGTCTGTATCGGCAGACTTTTAAAGTGAGGTGTAAAATGCTAATAATCAAAAACTGGCACACATTCTTAGACTTTGTTGAAAATCTTGAGTCAAGCAATATCAATTACCAGTTGTTTGCAACCAAAGAACTATCTGATAATTCTGATGCCCCATATGCAGGATTCCCTACAGCTATAGACTTTGCCTTCCTGTTAATTACAGGGAATTTAACTGTTCTTTATTCAGAGACAAGAACATTTGAATTTCCCTATAACTACGGTGATATGCTTGCCGAAAGCAAAGAACTTAAAATTTCAATGTTTGTAAAAAAGATTGAAATTGACGAGCTCGGGAATCCTGTTATTTCTTAGCTTCCCATAAGAGGCTTGACATTTTATAAAAGTCGGCCTCTTTTTTTAACGCTTCCAATGCCTTAAGGGCAGCTTCAAAATCGCCTTTATTTTTGGAGCATTCAAGAATTTCAAGCAGTTCTGAAACAATAAGAGTTTTAGGATTATTAGCAAAATAATTAAGCTTTTCTTCTAATTCCGCATCTACAGGTAAAGCAACTGTCACAGCCCTAAGTTTTTTCAGTTCGTTGTTAAGATAAAAAATTTCATTTTTCAATTTACTGTTTTCTTCTTTTAACTTTTCAATATCAGTTTCTTCCATCTCGCCTCCTCCCTTACGCAATTTCCAGCGTTGTATCTTTTTCTTCCTTAGCTTTCTTCTGCATCTCTTCCTTTAAGTCAACTATCGCTTCTCCATATCCTAAGAGTTTAGCTTTCTGTACATCTGACATCTTCGGAAGAGCTTCAAGCATTACCGTTATTATCTTTACTTCACTTTCTTTCATATAAATCACCTCTTTTCTCTGCAACTTGGTTGTCTATGAATATAGCATAGTACACATTGAATATTTTGTCAACAGTTTTTTGTATTCTTTGAAAACTTTTTTCTTGACATTTATTTTTAAGTGTTGTAATATGTTGATGAAGGGAGGTGTTGTTTTGAACGAGCGACTTAAACTTTTAAGAAAAGAATTGCATATAACATTAGACCAATTTGGAGAACGCGTTGGTGTTACAAAATCAGCTATATCAAATATCGAAAATGGAAATCGTAGTTTAACCGAGCAGATGATTAAGTCAATATGCAGGGAATTCGATGTAGATGAAGAGTGGTTGAGAAACGGAACAGGCTCAATGTTTATTGAGCGTACCCGTGACGAGGAAATTGCTAAATTTATCGGAACTATTCAAAGTGTTGACGATGATTCTTTTATGAAAAAGTTCATATCAATGCTTGCGAAACTTGACGAATCAGAATGGAAGCTTTTAGAAAAAATGGCAATAAGACTTACTAAAGAAAATGAAGAGGACCAAGTTAGTCCTTAGCCCTCTTCTCCATGATTGCTTTCACGTATGCGTAGATGATTTTTAATCTTCTAACATCTGCCTTCTGAAGCATTTCAATGATACATTTTTTGTAGTCCATTTTGTAAACCTCCGTACTTGTGTTCTGGGAATAATTATATTATACCAAACATTTGTTCGGTGGTCAATGATGTATTCTATTAAATTAATTAATAAAGAGAGGGATTTATTATGATTAAAAAAACAGTTATCGGTTTAGTGCTTGCAGCAACTTTAGTTTCAATGGCTCTCTATTCCTGTTCTACTGCCAAAAATGATACCAGTAAGTCAACTGTATCTAATGGGAATATTTCCAGTGAACAAGAAGATTTTAAAGCAAAATATTCTGAACTTGAAAGTCACTATTCTAAACTTGAAGACGATTATAATAAGTTAAAGGCGGATTATTCCGAACTAGAAGAAAAAGCCGGAATTTTTCTCAAGCTGACAGAAGAAGAACAAAAAACTGAGCTTGCAAAGGCAGAGGCAAAACGTATAGAAGAGGAAGAAAAGGAAAAAGAGCTTAAAGCAGAAAAGAAAAGAAAAGAAAAGGAAAAGAAGAAAAAAGAAGAAGCAGAACGTAAAGCAAAAGAAGCAAAGGGTTACGAAACCGGAATAACCTATAATCAGCTGGCACGTTCTCCAAAAAAATATATGGGTGAAAAAGTAAAGTTTAGTGGCAGGATTGTACAAGTCATAGAAAGCGATGCTGTTAATCAGGCTCGGATGTCTACTAACGGCAGATACGATGATATTATACTTTTTACATATGATCCTAATATATTAGATGTCAGATTGCTAGAAGATGATAATGTTACCATATACGGCATTTTTATTGATGTAGAATCATATACAACTGTTATGGGTGCAGAAGTAACAATTCCTTCTGTTCTAGTTGAACGCATAGATTTGAAATGATAATGAACTTATATCGTATAATAAGAACTATTCAAATGTAGTCGAAGAGTATGGCGAAGGTTTGGGGAAGGTTCTCGTGAAAATATGATTGATGAAGGGAACAGAATATGGATAATAATTTGAAACAACAGGCAATAGCCAAAATTACTGATTTTATCAATAAAATAGATGAGGCATTGATTAAATTATATACAAAAAAATAGGTGTTGACATTTTCTCCCTTTAAAGTTATTATTATAAAACATTGTCCTTAGCGGACAGTATAAAAGACATTGGCTTTTACAGCCAAGGGAGAAGTGAGTCTTAAGCTTACTTCTCCCTTTTTTATCTTCGAAAAAAAACATCTTTATTGATGGAAATTCCATATCTATAAAGTATTAAAAGGCTTAAAAAGTGGGCTGTCACCTACCTTAGTAAGGACAGCCCGAACCAACGAACCAACAAAGCATGTGTACTCTAGCACATTGATAGTTAGATTCAAGACTAAACGTGTGTTCCAATTTTGTTGATGTCAACAAAATTGCTGAAAGTGGTTGTCAACCGATAGTTTACAACCAATAATTTATCACACAATAATAAATATCTTATGCAAACAAAGAGCCGCCAGTGCGGGAACACTGAGCGACTCAAAGGCTTATCGTAAAACGCAACTATATTATACCATAAGCCTTTGCATTTGTGTAGGCTTATTTTTTATGCTCTTTTTTAGAAAGCTGGTGTAATTATGGAAACTAAAAGAAAGAAAAAACGCACAACAAGGCTTCCAAACGGTTATGGATCCGTTAAAAAACTAAGCGGAAATCGCAGAAGGCCTTGGATAGTTAGCAAGACAGAGGGTTGGGAAACGGATGCCGCCACTAAGACTATTAAACAAAAAAAAATAATAATAGGCTACTATGCCACTAGACAGGAAGGACTACAGGCATTGGCTGATTATAACAAAAACCCTTATGATGTGGATGCATCTAAAATTACATTTGATGAAGTATATGATAAATGGTCCGAAAGAAAATATGCTGAAATATCTGAAAGTAATATAAGGGGATATAAAAATGCCTTTAAAATCTGCCGCCCTTTGCATAAAATTCGTATGACCGATATAAAACTCCTGCATCTTCAAACAGTTGTAGATGAATCAGGCAAAAATACTCCCACTCTTAAGATGGTAAAATGCCTTTTTAGCCAGATGTTTGAATATGCAGTAAGGAATGAAATTATTACAAAAGATAAAAACATATCTGAATATGTAGATATAAAATCCCCTGGAAATCCCAATAAAGCTGACCATATTCCTTTTAATAGTGATGAAATAGCTCTGCTTTGGAAAAACTCCAATAATGAATATGTAACCATTATACTTATGCTCATATATTCAGGAGTTCGCATTTCTGAACTTCTCGACCTAAAAAAAGATGATATGTCGCTTGATGATAGATGTTTTTATATAAGACAATCAAAAACAAATGCAGGAATTAGGACTGTTCCAATTGCAGATAAAACATTTGCTTTCTTTAAGCATTGGCATTGCAAAAATGACTGTGAATATCTTCTGAGTTCTCCAAAAGGAATACATCTTAATTATGTGAATTATCTTACTGTATACTGGAAACCTGTTTTAGAGGAATTGGGACTTAACCACCGTCCTCATGACACCCGTCACACCTGCATCAGTCTTTTGGCTGCTGCCAAAGTATACCCTACTACCATTAAAAAAATAGTAGGGCATTCAGGTGCACAGACTCTTACAGAAAAAGTATATACCCATTTGGATATTAAGGAACTGTTAGATGCAATTAATCTTATTTAATATTTATCGTGTTACCTATATGTTACCTATAACCATAATTTCACATAATTTTATATAGTTTATCTCTCTAAATTGCATATGGCAGAACCCACATTTATAGCCTATTTGCGTGAGTTCTGCCAGCTTTTAAAGATTATTTACAGCAATCATAAAAACCTCATAATTTCAACATGTTTTCTGCAAGTGTTACCTATAAGTTTCTTATAAATATATTTTTATATAACTTTTTGTTGACTTATTTTATCATTTTAAATAAATTTTTTCAATAAAAGGCAGCCAGTTTCTCGGTTTCCTTTTACTATTTATAAAAAGTTTTTAAAATTAAAAAAAGGTCAGATACAAGCGTTATTGCCTGTATCTGACCTATGTCTTATTTAAGGAGCTTGTTCACTACTGCCTGCACTTCCGCAGGTACATAGCCAGCGTTTATTAACTTAGCCTTTCGCTCAGGGTTATTTCCCCACTTTCCAGCTATAACCTCTCTAGCCACTTCTTCAAGGCTCTTCTTAGCCTTACTGCCTGCCTTATCAGGCTTTGGCTTTACCGCAGGCTTTTCATCTTCCCTTGGATAGCCTTCTGTAACTATAACCGTATGCCCCTTGCTCCTGGTCACTAGGATGTCGCCCTGGCAAAGCTTAGTATCATTGGTTACGATTACAGCCTTTTGGAATGCCCCTGTCCTTTCAAGTACAGCCACCTCGCTAGAGGTATTGAAGTCGCCCACCTGTATACCTGCCTGAATACAGCAAGCTCTAACTAAGCTAGAGCAATCAGCCTCAGTAGGTTTATTTATCTTAGCTAGCCTGCCATAGACTTTAAGGCATTCTATAACTCCGTACCTTCCAGACTGGTCATAGCCAATGTTATCATTCAAGCAAGCTTCTATCATAGCAAGCCCTATCTTTCTTGCTACATTCTCATCTTTAGCCCTAAGCATGTGCCATCCTAACCTATGACTATAATATGGTTCTATTGCAACCTCTTTTCCATTCTGGTCTCCTGCTTTGCCCCAGTTAGCGTTACCATTCTCGTCTATCCTTGCTGAACCCACTTTAATCATCTATTTACCCTCCTTAACATGTGCAGCATCGGTCATACCTTCGCCTATGATGTAGGCAACCAGTGTACCCATAGCGGATATAATGGCTGCAACCTGTTCAACAGTCATCTTGTCGATATTTAATGCGATCATGACCGTAGTTACGAAACCGATGATTGCCACCCAAAACTTTCTTGAAGTAAGCTTCCTCTTCCAATCAATCTTCTCATTCATTTTCGCTATCTCCCTTCTTTACCTTTTCTTTCTTAATTGAACTAAGCATCCAGAGTTCCCCTGTTGTAAACGCAAACCAAGCACCCACAAGTGCAACAGGCTCACTCGAAGTCTTTAAGAATACATATAGTACTGCAACGGTAAATATAATATTCATAACCACTACAAGCGAGATTATAAGCTTTGAGAACCCGCCTTTCTTATCTCTCTTATTTTTCTTTTTCATGCCTCTTCCTCCACTTCCTGTTCAGAACCGATAGGAAGGTTCATAAAGCGATGGTGCATATCGTCCATTACTCCGTTCTCTCCTAAAGAATGGTACTGCTGGTACATATTTTCTACGTTTAATCTATCATTGTAGTCCACAAACCCCAACTTAAAGAATTTGCGGTAAGAATGTATCAGCCTTTCCCTAAGCAGGGCCTGAACACCTCTTTGAAGTGCCCTCGTCTGCACCTCGCTGTGCTTTATCTTAACTGCAAGATACTTCCACCCAGCCGTTACAAGCGTGGGAAATCCCAATAAGACAAGCCAATTAAACATAGTCATTTTTATTCCACCTCCCTGTCAAAATCAATATCTGTAATCTCTTTGTACTGCTCCTTTGTAATATCCCCGGACGGATTATCGGAAGTAATTACTACCCATCTCAATTCCTCTTCGGTTACCCAGTGATTAGCAAATGACATTTTCCACCAAGCCATACTATTCACCTCCCTTCTTATCAAGTGCCTGCTTGATTGCATTTACTTCATTTTTCACACGCATAAGCTCCATACTTAGCTTTGATTCGTGTTTACCTAGCTCCAATATGGTTTTATCCTTCTTAATACCCTCTATCTTTTCCTTAGACAGCTGTTTGCCTAGTGAAGCAAGCATATCCTCATGTTCAGCGAGTGTCTTGTCTTTAAGAGCTAAATCATCTTTCAAATCCTCTATGGTCTTATCTTTATCTTTTATCCGAGATTCTAACTCAGTTATTTGAGCCTTAAGGATATCTGAACTCTCGGTAAATTCGTTTATAAATCCTTTCATATTATTACCTCCTGTCTTGCTGTAAACACAGTTGCAAAAGTCCTAACAAACTGATTCCCATAAAAATATAAACCTCGAAATGATACGATATTGTCAATATTATTAATTGAACCAGATGTGCTCAGCCCTTTATAACAGGCAATTTCTGATTGGTCTGCTCCGTAGTAAAGACAACCTTTTTCAAAATTCGAATAATAAGCAGCTATTCCTGTAGGAATGACTATAGTGTCATCATTATCAACAACCCTTACAACTCTTGCTGTTCCAACATCATAACAATACCATGCTGTCTCATTTTTTGAAAAAAGCTTAGGTGCATTATTTAAAGTGTTCAAAATAAGATTTCTAATAGTCACATTTTGAAGGCTGTTTTTAATAATTTGGCTGGCTGTATTAGATTTACAAAGTACATATAAAATTTTTGCATCTTTTGCTATACTTTGCATTGCAACAGTACTATTTGCAAGCACCTCCATAGCGGTTGTATTATTAACTATTACCTGAAAAGATTTAGGGCTGTTTAATATACTTTGCATTGCAGCGGTACTATTTGCAAATGCCTCCATAGCGGTTGTATTATTAACTATTACCTGAAAAGATTTAGGGCTGTTTAATATACTTTGCATTGCAGCGGTACTATTTGCAAACATTTGTTTTGAATATGAATTTGTTAACATTATCGAAATTGCTGTAGGACTATTTATTATAGCCGTTAATGCGATTGGGTTATTAAGCAAGGTTTGTACAGCCACTGAATTATTAGCAATATCTTGAAAATTGCTTAGTTTCTCAATAACTTCTTTGTTTTCTAGCCCAACTATACTTGCAATAACCTTTCCTGCACTCTTATTCTTAATAAGATATTCAAGAGCCTCTCCGTTAATTCGCCTGTCATTCATAGATAAGTACATACATTCGTATAATCCATATAATAGTTCTTTTTGCTGAAAAACATAGCTATCTTCGCCGTACATCTTGTAATCTGCCAAATGCATCTTTACATCCAGTGGTGCGTTCAAAAAATCGCCATTAATCAGCATAGGAATCGCTTCAACCTGCATATCAATTTACCTCCGTAGTTATTATTTTTTTACCTTCAAAAACTGTTTTTAAGGTCTTTGATGTTCCGTTCTTATAAGCGTGTTGCTCCGTTATTGACTTATCAACCTTATTGAAGGTTGTAGTTATAGTCTCCAAACTGTTAACGGTTGTTATTGAGCCGTCAGCATTGAAAGTTGTTGTAGACGCTCCCTTGCTGTCGGCTATATCCTTGATGGCCTTGGCAAGAGCCTTATTGAGTTCGGTCTGCTCTTTGGATACTTGCTTTTTAAAGTCTGCAAGCTGTTTATCAACATCACTTTTGAATGCTACTGCTGCATCCGAATATTTAAGGCTTATTTCAAGGTCATTACTAATTGATACAATATAGTTCTGTATTATCTGGGCGGTTTCTTTCCCAGTAAAGGCAGGCAAGAAATCGCCATGTTCTCCACCGGTTACTGCTATGCTCAATAGAATGTTTTCTGAATCGCCTTCTATTTTGGCAAAAAGCCCTATTTCATTGATGTTATAGCCTTCAGTAACCACAGCTTCTTTAGTTACTGGGTCCTGATTGCCTATAACAGCTGTAACCTTAATACTATTAGAGTTCTCTTTTCTAACTTCTGATATCTTGTAGAAGTTTTTGCTTGCTTTAAGGTTTGTAGATTTCCTAAGATTTTCCGATCTCTTTTCTAATTCGCTATACACACCGTTTCCAGTTGCAATAGCAACGAAGGTGATAACTCCCTCGCCTGCCTGAGAGCGGTTAAGCAGTTCTACCCCCTTTTCTGTAGTGACTGCTTTTTGAAATGGCATTGGCATATTGTTTTTACCTCCTATTCAATATCAGGGGCTTCATAATACCCATAGGTGTATGAGCCGTATTTGTACGATGTTTCTATATTCCTAATGCTCTCAACTGCTTCAAGAATACTTCTTGCATTTTTGACATTCCGTATCATTTCGTTAAACTTCTCAATATTAGTATTATCTATAGTTGCGTTTGTGATGACTTTAAACCTAAACGGCTTTCCTCCATATTCATACCATTCAATTATTTTCCCCTGCCCAAAGACAACCGTTACCATCTCTTCAATGGCATTAGGTGTTCCTACTTTCATATACCATTTGAGCGCATTCTTTATGAGGTCTCTTTTAATTTCGATAGGGAATTCAGTATTGTAGAACTGTGTTTTAAGTTCTGCTGCCAGTATATCCAAAATCTCTCCGTCCAATTCTTCTATTTTGGAATACAGGCTAATCCGATTACATAAGCTCAGCACCTTTTTAGCCTGTACATTTAATGCGGCTCCAATAGCCTGTATTTCAGGCTTTTGTTTTAAGTGCGATGGCAGCATATATATTATGCTGCTGTTTTCAATATCAATCATCTTCAAGCCCTCCATATATGGCATTAATGCTCTTTACTACAGGAATAGACTCTACAGGCGTGATGGTATAGACAGGCGTAACTATATCTACTCTTTTTATACCGGTTTCCATAAGCTTACTTGTAAGATATGATGGGTTAATATCTCTGCCTATTTTCTCTGTCTGCCATAAGTTAAAAGTTTGTACGGCTGTATCCACATCTGACTTGATTTTATCCACCAATGCCTTTTTATCTGAACTAATGTAATATGTCAGCCTTACATTATATTCTAGTTTTTCAGGAGCTTTTACCTGTATTCTGTCCGTAAGTGGTTTCCTGTTCCCGTCTTCCAGATATTCTTTTACTCTGGTAAGCAATCCCTCGTCAGGTAGCCCGCCACCCTTTTTTGATATTATTAGTTCAACCGTTGCATCTTCTTTAGATTTTACGATCACATCCTCAACATCTTTATCAGCCTGCTTGGCAAAGTATTTATAAGCTCCCTCACTGCCTGTAGTTGAATAGATTTCAGATACATCAAGATAACGCTCAGAAAGCTCCTCATCGCTTTCATCTTCACGACCTCCTGAGGTTGCCTTCATATTTCTTACCGCTGCCACATAAGGTATTGGATTGATTATGATATTTAACTCTCCTTCACCTATTCCATTACCCTTTATGCCTTTTTCCGTGCATAGTGCATCAACATCTTCAAATGTTTCCCCTAGTTTAATTTCTGCGTACTGCTCCGTCTCAAAGAAAATATTGTTACCATTTGTGACTCTTGTCCCCTTAGGAATTGACAGGGCAAAGTCAAGAGGTGTACTAATTTCAAATCTTATTACTGTTTTGGCGTTTTCTGCTTCTTTTCGGATAAGCCCCTTAAATGCGACAAGATTATCTAAATATTTCCCTCTGGAATACTTGGTAAGATTCATCTTCCCTGCATTATCTGTGTATTGCATGAGCTGATATATCTGCAATGCTACGGCATTTATAATCATCATATAAGGGCTTGCCTCGGACAAATACGCTTCTTTCCCTGTTATCCTTTTATATTCAGATTTAAAGTCATTAATCAAATCAGCTTTTACATCTTCAATGGTTGCGCCGTCAATGAAATCTATATCAGGCAGTTCATCAATCTTCCTCATCGCTCGCCTCCCTTTTCTTAAAGTATATTTTAGGCATCATCCTGCCTTCGCCATTATATTCAAACTCGATATCGTCAACTTCCACACGAGGCTCATATTTATCAATTTTTTCTATTATTTCCAGAGTAATTAGGTTTTCAGCCTCTTCTGTTGGTACATCCATTATTTCCCTTGTCTCTATGCCAAAATTTCTATCCAGCCCCTGTTCTCCTGCTATAGTGGACAACAAATTGGAAACGCATTCGTTTATATCGTTGAGCTCGTCTTCACTAAAACTTTCCGAGTCAAGTTCATTTATAAAATCCATACTGCCTCCTATCTATACTCTTGTAAGTTCAACTCAACCTTTGCCTGGACTAATTCTCCCTTTGATAGAATTACATCCCAAGTCTCACTTACCTCGGTTATTATCCACTTACTTTTGCTTACAGGCTTACCGCCTAATACAAAAGTGAAATGTTCCCCTTTTTCAACAGCCTTTACAATGCGCTCCAAGGTTTTTCTAGGCTTTATCCCAAGTGTTGAAGACAGTAATATGGATAAGGACACCTCTTGAAGGCCTGCGCCTAAAAATTCAGATTTAGGCTTTCCCTTTATAACTTCATGCTGTGCCCATCTTCCGCTTGCCTTTCTTGACATATCATTGAATGTAAAGACTTTTTTAGAGCTTACTTCAAATGTGATTAATTTCCCAAGGTTGCCTATTTTTGCCATTCTTTACCTCCTATGCCTTATCTTCAAGAACTTTAATCCGTTTATCATAGTCGGATAGCTTTTTCAGAATCTCAGACAGTGTTATAGTACCTTTTGCACACTTGAGGATAATCTCTTTAGATTCAAAAGTTATTCCCTCACACTTTAGTAAGTACTCACCTTCTGTACATTCTACATAAGCCTTGTCGTCAAATTCCTTTATGTATTTTTCTCCACCGGAGTAATCATCATCAAAGTAAGTACCTAAGCAAAATCCTTTACTACTGCCATTTGCTAAATGCAATGTAACTACTGTATCGCCCACTTCAGGCATTGAATGTTCTTTATTCATCGACATCATTGGAAGCGGGAGCGATGAGCTTTCTGAATCTTCGTAATATACTTTTACCTTCCCTTTCTCAGGGTATACATTGGTTACTGTTCCTATTCTTATCATCTCGTGGACTCCATGCAAAAAGGCAGCCATCTACATGACTGCCTTAGCCTTATATTTTGTATCCTGCAACTTCTCATAATATCATTATAACAGATAGCACCGTGCACCGGTGTACACATTTTCAAAAAGGTTTCTGAACCTTGTGCAGACTTAGCTCCATTTCATAACCACCATTCCCTAAGTTATGTCTAACTTCGTCTATAAAATACTTGCCATCAAGCCCCTTTAATCCCTTTATCTTTATGCACTGTGTTGATACAAGCTTCTTACCACCCATTATTGTGATATTCATAGTCTCTGCTTGTCTGTTTGCTGTGTTGAGTGCTGCCTTAGCTTGAAGTTCAGCATCATACTTACCAGAGGTTTGATTGTTTATATATAACAGCCTGCCTTTTTTTCCAATCATAACCTTGGTTACTTCCTTCTTTTTGTTGCCTGCTTTACTTTTCTTTGTACCCTTTACATTCTTAACAGGGTTAGCATAACTAAACTTTACTCCTGTATAAGTCCCCTCAATGGTAGTGTTAGCATTCCACGAGAGCATATCCTTTTCAGAGATTGTAGTCGTTGCCTTTTTCTTTTCATACCTGACTATGTCAAATATTACAATCTTTTGCTTGTAAACCTTCATAGCAAGCCCATACTTTGAGCAAATCTCATATAAGAATGTACTGTCCTCCTGATTATTTTGCTCTATCTCGTCTATATTCACTGTGTCTGCATCATATACAAGGCTTACACCAGCACTCTTAGATATGGACAAAGCTATATTTTTAATATTTGTTTTCTGCCAGACTTTGGTCTTTTGCAAAGTTTTAAAATCATTTGATACCGGTATGTTAACCCCATTCATATTACAGGTTAGCGGTCTGCCTGAAAATGAAATATCATCAATAGTAAAGTTCCCACAATCAAAGGTTTTCTTTTTAGCTTTTTCTTCAAAATTATTCAATACAAGCTTAGCAATAAACCTGCTGCCTTTTTTCGGTCTTTTTTTGCCTAACCATTCTTTTTTTATATCGCATAATGTAAGTGACATGCTGTCTGACTTTCCGTCTGCTACATCTGTATAGCTGAAATCAGTTATATAATTTACTATATCATCGGTACTTTCTGTTTTGCCTGCAGGCTTAACTTTCTTTTTCCCGGTACTTTTAACAGCTTGTGAAGAACTCTCTATAGGTATAACAAGCTTCATTCCGGGAGTTATCCAATATCCTTTGTAATGAACACTATATCCCTTCATCTTCCTTGGCTGCTCTATAGCGGTCTTGTTGGCATCATAGATAGCTTTGAACTTATTCCCTGTGCCTAAATACTTCTTGGCCAGATTCCATAGATTATCCCCATATACAACCGTATGTATTACCTGTTCATTACTTTTTGATGTGGTAGCAGCTTTATTTTTGCTTCCAGTGGATTCTTTACTCTTTTTACCCTCTTTCACAAATATCAAACGTATGTTTCTTGATAATGCCATCAATCCCTCCAATCCGGAATATCTTCGTCTTCCTCGTCTGTTTCTTCTGGCAGATCATAAACTTTTACAGCTATTCCCGATGGAAATATAAAATAATTTAACAAATCCCCATTATTTTTCATTAAGAAAGAGAGGTGCATTTCATCACCATACACCTCTTTAGCTATAATGTCCCAAGCATCTCCCGACTTAGTTATGTATTCTCGCATGATTAAAATGCAACCCTCCTTCTCAGCTTATTGTAATTATCAGCCAATTTATTAAACTCACTCTGTGATATACTAAGAGCCTCAGTAAGGTCTTTCTTGCTTGGTGCATCACCATAGAACTGTAGTGTAGGCTTGTACTCTATCCTTGTAGTGTCGCTTGCCCCACTTAAATCTATACCATCAACCCTATGATTCATTCCAAGATATGCACCTGCCTGTTCCCATAAAGATATTGCACGTTTACTTCTGTCAAGCGGTATAGCCGCCTCAGGTCCTTTCTCAGCAAAAGTTGTAAGGATTGGTCTATTCCATATACCGCCTTCTGCATTCTGATATACTTTTATGCTGGAACCACCCGGCATATTAAGCGTTGGCTTTTCGCTCCATGTTGGCATTTCAGGAGTAAGCCTCATTGCTACATTGGCATCAATCTTAAAATTATGCGTACTATACCAGTTTCTTAAGTATGTTTCAGTAAATGCTGAAAACCCTTGGTTGGCTCTTTTTAATGCCTCTTCACCTGATGTCTTATACTTCTGTTCAGCATCGTCAAAAAACCTTTTAGGCACAAGGTTATAGTCTTTAGGCAGCTTGCTCTCAACATTTTTAAGTATGTCTTTGTATGTATCAGCATACGTACTATTCGCTATACGTTTTCCTATTTCCATTTCAAACGAATTATAGCTTATAGGGAATTCCCCGTTTTCTATAGTCCCCGCACTTGATATTCTATCCATCATTTCAGTTATAGCCGTAGGGATTTCCTTGCCAAGTTCCTTATATTTGCCTTTGATTTCCTCAAGCTTATCCGTGGTGCCCTTCATATTATCAACAAGCTCGCTAATACCTGGCAGACTAGCACTATACTTAGCAGAGACTTCTCCCCACATATTTTCAAGTACTGAATCAGGCGTTAATGTCCAACTATCTGGATTTGCCCTGCTTTCTATTGCAGAATTATAGGCATTGTCAAGCCCCGCTTTTTTCGCTTTTTCAATAGCTTCTATCTGAAACTTTGCAATCTTTTCATATATTTCAGTTACATTTTTAAGGTAAGCCTCATCCTCTTTTTGTATACCCTTCTCATAGAGTCCTTTAGACATCCCTCCCTTATCAAATGCAGCCTTAATTCCTGCTCTATTCTTACTATACGCTTCAAGATATTTATTTTCAGCATCTTCTGCCTGTGTGGCAAGTTCAGCCTGTAAGTTCTTAAATGTCTCAGAGTCAAGCTTGGTTCCATCAAACTTCTTGCCTAATTTAATCAGCCCTGCATCAAAGTTACTTGTAGCAAGTTCAGCTTGTAATCTCGCAAATTTCTGTTCAAGCCTTGCAATTTTCTTTATTTCTTTTTCATCAAGAATATTATCTGAAAAGGCTTTATTTACAGTATCAGATAATTCTTTCCCCAGCTTTTCCATCTCAAGATAAGTGCTGTTATAAAAATTATCCACTTTTCTGGTAACGCTGCTGTTTTCGCCCTGCGTGAGTTTAAGGCTTAATGATAATGAATACCTTTCTTGAAGCACATAATCCTGCGCCTTCTTAACATAGTCAGCTATAGCGTTCTTATAGTCTTCTCCTTCTTCCTCGCTGAACTTAACTCCAACCTTAGCAAGCCAATTTCTCCGATCTAAATCCTCTAATGAATTGCGCAAGCCTCTCGCCATATCTTCGGCTTTTTTAAATGCTTCTGCTCCCTTTGTAAGTTTTTCAAAATGCTTCTTACCTACAATATTTTTTGCAGCCTTTTCTATATCTTCCATAGATAGTGCTATTTTACCAAAAGACTTTGCTATTGCCTCATTTGTTTGCCTTCTCTCAAATGCTCTGACTCTTTCTAAAAGTGTAACAATACCTCCTATGGAAGTAGCTATTCCTGTTATCGCAAGTGCCGCAGGGCTTAGCGAGCCTAAACTCATAAGAGCATTTATAAAATGCACTGAACTTGAAGCCACTTTGTACGAAAGCATTGCAGCTCCAATGCCTTCAAATACAGATAGCACATAATCACCATTATTTACTACCCATTTGCCTGTATCAAGGAGCTTTTCGCCAAGTCCAATACCCAGCCTTGCAATAAGTGGTCCTTTTTCTCCCAGACTCTCAATCTGCCTCTTAAATGTAGGCAGTTTATAATTAATCTTATCAAGCCATTCATAAAGTCCATTATCAGTAAAATCGTTTATTGCAAGCCTTAGTTTTGTGATTACTCCAAGGGCTGGTGTCCTCGTAAGGTTATCATATATTGCAATGCCCATTTCATCAAATGCATTTTTGGTAAGCCCAATCTGGCTTTCAAAAGTTTCATACCTCTTATTAGCCTCTGTTGTAAGGGCTGTATCTTCCTCCCATGCTTTGTTCGCGGTTTGTATCGCTTTCTCCATATTACCGCTTGAATTGGCAAGCCTTGTTATTGTATCGAATAATCTTGAATCAGACAGCTTCATTTCGGTAAGCAGTGCAGTTGCTGATTTGCCGTTTCTTTTAGTGTCATTAAGCCCTGATATGAATTTAGATGTCGCCAATAATGCATCACTTTTAAAAGCATCTCTAAACTCATCTGTACTCATGCCTGATATACTGGCATATCCTTCAAGATATTTATCTTTTAGTTCAACAGAAGTCTGCATCTTCCTAAATAACTTAGTCATTGCAGTACCGCCTTTTTCAGCCTGTATGCCTACAGAACTAAGCGCAGTACCAAGAGCCATTATTTCAGGTGCTGAAAGTTCTATTTGCTTTCCTGCTGCTGAAATATTGGCTCCCATCTCCACTATTTCCTGTTCACTTGTTGCAAATTTATTACCCAAATCTACAACAACAGATCCTAACTTCTCATAATTACTTATGCCTTTTTCATCATAATCAGTCATATTTGTTATATTGGCAAATCTTGCGAATGAAGTAGCTGCTTCTTCTGCGGTCATGTTGGTAGATACATCAAGGTTTGCCATTGTTTTAGTGAAATCAGGAAGGGCACTCTTTTTTATGCTAAGCTGTCCTGCTATTTCCATAATTCCTGACAGCTCATCCCCGCTTGAAGGGATAATGCGGGTAAGGGATAATATTTCCTTTTTAAGCCCCTGATACTCTTTCTTCGTGCCGTCTACTGTCTTTTTTACCCCGGCAAATGCGCTCTCAAACTTAGATCCTGCCATGGTGCTTGCAACTCCAATGCCCTGCACTGCCCCTGCTGCCGCAAGCGCCCCTCGTTCTGCAAGCCTGAATGCCTTACCGCTTAAGCCCGCTATCTTATTAAATCCTTTGTCCAGTGTGTTAAAGTCATAGTCAAGCCTTCTTACCTGCTTTCTGAACGCTTTTAATTTATCCCCGGAGGCCTGCATCGCCCTGTCAAGCGATTTGTCAACTTTACCGCCTATTGCTATGTCAAATCTTTGTTCTTTTCCTTTCGCTGACAACTTCTGCCACCTCCTCCATCAAATCAAATAATTCAAAAATAGACAGGGAATAGAAATAATCTATCCCTGTCTTGAGTGTCATAGCTAACTGTATAACTACCTTCTTTAATTTGGATAAGTCACTAGGGCTTATCCCAACTAAAATAAAAAACCCGTTACAATCCCCTTTAGTGTCATACTATCCACTATCGGAAGTCCTAAGAAAAACTCAACAGGAAGATTTGCAGCCGTAGCCGCAAGATGGCAGGCATAGATAAGCGTCATCTCGATTAAAAGATTAGAACCACCACTTAAGGATGTGCCTCTTACCTTTCTTTCCACAGATACCATGTCTGTAATAGTTAGCTCATTTAGTCTTGAAAGATCCACGCTTTCATAACTCTTGCCTTCAAATGTATATGGTTTGGAAAGCCTGAGTAAAAGGCTGTTATCCGCTTCAAGCATTGCTTCCTTTGTTTCCTCAATTCCTTTTTCCTTATTTTCCATTAGCTAAATTTCCTCACTTTCTCAAGCATGTCTTTGCCATTAACAATGAACATATCATTCAACTTATCAAGCTGGACAAGTATCTTTCCATTAAGCTCTACCATAAAACTAAGAATCTCAAGCTTAAGCGTTCCCTCCATTGCCTTTCCTGCTTCAAGCTTTCCTGCTGAAAAGCTCTTGAATCTTCCAGTTTCAACTATTCTCATACCTTTGTAGTCAATAGCTCCCGTTTCCTTGTCAGTGTACTGGGCAGAAGCCCTAAATGTAAGGTCAACACCCTGCGTTGGATCCATAAGGGAGAATATATCCTCTTCAAGCATTCTAAAGGGCACTTCCTGTTCTATAGAGCCATAATGTCCTATAATACCTGTTTCATAACTTCCAAGCACGCCTGCTCCTGTTATTGATTCAGTAATTGCATCAAGATTTGGCAATGTTACCGAACCGGTAACACCGATAAGCTTATTTCCCTTGTTATACGCATTCCAATTGTTTATAACCTCTGGTATTAAATTTGAATTTGCCATTATTTTTTACCTCCTATTGCGGCGAGAAGCATATTTACATCATATTCCAGTACATTCTCGATATATTCTGCTGGTGTATATGGAGCGAGGTAATGCCTGAAAGTTATCTTGCCGTCAAGCAGTTTTTCACTTGAATTATCTCCCTCTTTATACTCTACCCTTATGCCGGCGCATTTTTCCTGGGCAACAAGTGAATTCCCTTTGATATTGGCTGTATCAACGATATACTCAATCAGTTTTATATTCATAAGGCTGTCAACTTTATCAAAGTAATCAACGACAAAAGTGTTGCTCCACCAAGAGAAAAACCTTCTTGTTCCTATCCAGCGTTCTTTAGGGTCTTTAGTATCAGGATAAGCCGCCGTGTTGTTGCCCCAGAACCTGAATCCTTTAAAGTTAAGGGCTGTAACTACACCTATAGCATTAAGTGAGTTAGCTTCTGTCATATCAAAATACACTTCTGTTCCATCCGAAAGAACTAAGGCTTCAATCTCAGCAGGCTTATTAGATGGTGTGACATTAGGAATAAATCCATTCTCACTATCAGTTTTACAAGCCATTGCTGCATAATATGCAGATGCATACATCTTTTTACCTCTTACCTTAACCATCGGATACAGGCATATTGTACGGCTTCCGCTGAACCCGCTGTCATTCTTTACCTTCTTAACATCAGCAGTTTTTACAGCCTTCTTTGTATCAATGTCTACAACACATTCACAGCTGAACGCACCACTAATGTTTTTACACTTTTCATTAAGGGCAACACCTACTTCCGGAATCTGTGAGTAACCCGGCGCAAGCAACAGCCCCGGAATAACTCCAAATCTTGTAAATACCTCTTTTATAAGTTCAAATCCTGTATCTTTACCTGTAGCCACATTATGACTGCCTATTACATCTTTAGCGGTAACCTTGCTTGCATCTATCACTTTACCGGTCATTGCAAGAGTGGTGTCACTCACATCTCCCGTAATAGTTACTACAAGATACCCTTCATCATTAAATGAAAGAAGATACTTGTCGCTTGTAAGATTGCCAACTCTTAGACCTTCAAGAAGTATTCCCTTCTTGGTAGATACAGCCTGCTTATCCTTTATGGTAAGAGTTTCACTATAAGCAGATGTATGGGTTTCCGGATTGAGAACGTTAACCAATACCACAGGTGCGGTTCTTGCAACCTTGAAAAAGGCATCCATAGCCTGACAAAGACTATAGTTTTCGTAATCATCTGAATACCCCAATGCATCTTTTGCTTCATCAAACGTCCTGCACAAAAAAGGCTTGTTTACAGCTTCTTTAGGTGCATTAGTCAAGTTGACCGGAGCAGTTCCAAATACAATTGCCACTCCTCCAAGGTTTTCAACCGGAAGGGGCAGCTTTGTGCTTACTTCTCTCGTGCCAACGCCATGTTTGTACTCCATATTAATCCTCCTTTTTTATTTCAGCTTTCACTCTTGCATATATTGTATTAGCAGAGCTTCCGGCTTTATTTAATTCTTTTACCTTTTCAACCATTCCGCTCACAGGCACAAAAAGACTTGAAAGAATATGCAGTGCCTCAATCTTTTCAATTACTGCTTCCGGCAGGACTCCACCTTCAAATACTGTAGAACCTGCTGCTACATTGGGAATGTCCGGACCTAAATAGATCACATTTTCTTTTGCGGCATCCTTTTTTGCTTCCTGCTTTTCTGTATTCTCATTCGCAGGAACACTAGGAATTGTACTTTCATCTTTTTTACTCAACTTAATTCATCCTCCCTTCTTATTGATGGAATATAAAAGTCCATCTCACAGGTTCCCCAATAATATGGATATGTTTCAGTGTCCATCAGCCCCCACTTAAAATCTCCTGCAAAAGAAGTCTTTTTAAGTGCAGGCTTCTTTGAGAACCTGTCCTGTATTTCATAAATAATATTCATTACTTCTTTGTGCCCCTGATTTGCATTGTCTGAATTGAACAAGCCTATTATCAGTGTTACACCCACTATGTTAAAGCTGTCCCCCCTTACCTTTTGTTCGCCGTCATTTAAGTGGACTATAATATATGGTATAGGTTCAGTCTCTTCATCACTTTGAGGCAACGGGGTATTTTGCGCAAAAATATTTATTCCTACGCTTTTACCTATTGGATTATTAAATCTTAAGCCAGCAAACATACTCTTAAGTTCTTCTATAAGCTCTTCCTGTAATATCAATGGGTTCATAATTTCAAGTACCTCGCTATTTCCTTGGCAACCTCATATGCTAATAATTCCTCGGTTTTTGGCGATACCTTAGCCATCACTCCTTTTTCATACCCTACCATTGCAGGAGTTGAAATAGAATAAAGATTTTTTATCGCCTCTTTCTTTTTATTCTTTTTCATCATCTTGCCGGGTATTCTCTGCGCAATTGCGATATGGGTGCTTTTATACTTCACTACGAATGCTTTGTACTTGTCTCTGGGTGCATTCGGTTTAAGCATAAGCGCCACAGGGGGATTAGCCCTAAGTACATTTGCTTTATGACCATCAGGCGGTCTATTGCTTGGGTTGTATCTTCTTGATGTCACATTAAAGTCATATAAGTCATTGGCATGTCCGCTTGATATTATATGTGCTACGGGCTTGCTTACTTTTGCTCCTTTCATAGTAAGCCCTTTTTTTACATGCCCCATCCTTTTAATGTGGTATCTGTTTCCCACTTCTTCCGGTAGCCAGCTTTTTACCTGCCTTGCCGTACTGTTAACAGCGGTTTTTAATATGCTGTTCAGCTTACCTTTTGGGATATCCAATCCCCTTAATGCATGTTTTAATTCCTCTGTATCAACTTCTATATAAATCATGCCTTGTTCATCTCCAAATTAATACTGTATATTCCGCATTCATTCACAGCATCACATATTACATACGGTTTCCCATCAAACATCAGTGTGCGCCCAATGGCAGGCAAAACTCCAAAGTCTTCAGCCCTGACATATATCAGGATGTCTTTTATCCCTACCTTATCTACATAAAACTTTGACCTGTATTTATACTTTACCCTGCGAGCCATAAGTTCGTTATTATCCACTATGCACAGCATTTCTTTCCCATCTATAATATGTTCTTCCGAAAATTCAAGCTCATTCATGAATACATTTTTGGTGTCTGCTGCTATTTGTTCCTTAAATGTCATGTCCGTTTCCTTAATCCCAGACTGCTGTCCCTGCATCTGTCCAAGCTTCTATCATTTCAGCATCGTCAACAGGCAGTTCTTCTTGCGGCCCATACATTCTGCCGTTGTAAAGGATATATGTTATAGCCCTAAGAACTTTAATTTTTTTCTTTTCTCCATCCTCTTTTGGCTTCACTTCTTCAACAGTTTCTTTTTCTTCTGTTTCAACAGTTTCTTTTTCTTCTGTTTCAACAGTTTCTTTTTCTCCTGTTTCAACAGTTTCTTTTATATCATCTGCTTCTACAGGAACAGGCCCTACTGCCTGTTCCTTAAGGTTCTTTCTTCCAACTGTTGCCATATGCCCTCCTTATCCTAAAAGCTTTATAAGGATGTCCGCCGCTTTTACAGGAGATGTTTCAGCGGCATAGCCAGCCGGTGTGCTGCTTCCTGCGGTAGCAGTAATCCCGTCTTCTGCCAAGTATACAGGTGTTCCCATTTTAATTTCTGTCTGGTCTTTCTTTTTGATGCTATAAACACCAACCATGTGAACCGTTCCCTTTTCCTTTGGATTAATTGAATATGCCGCAATTCCTATTCTGGTTTTGAAATCTATAATCTCTCCTGCTTCAATGATCTTTGTGCCTTCATTTACATAATCAAGGGTTTCTCCCCTCTGCCAATATTCTGCTTTCATTCCCTGCCTCCTTTATGCTTCAAGCGGATTGTTGATAACCACGCCCGGATTCTTAATCGCACCTCTAAAGTCCATAACACTGATACCCCAGTCAAGATAAATATCCCAAATGAAGCCAAGTGTACCCGGAACCTCTGACCTTCTGATGGTTGGGACTTCCTGTCCGTTAAGATAATCAACCTGAATAAAGTCAGTATCATCATTTGCGCCAAACAGAAACCAAGGCATGGCCTTGCCGAATCCACCTGCAATCATATTGATAGCAGGGTCTTCTATAATCTCAATCTGGTTAGCATATCTATACAGCGGGTTTGCAGCCTGAGTATTTCCTGTAGTGTTGATAGTCGGGCTGTTAAATAATGTATAAATTTCAAATGACATACCTACAGGTACAACAATCTTTGCAGGCCTTATTATAATTGCCTCGCCAAATTCATTTTTCTGTGCCTGTAATGCAAGTATCATCGCCTGCATTGATTCCTTGGTTATGCCTGTTCCCGTAGTAACGAGGTTGCCATGTGCCTTGCTGAACAGCACTGTACCATCATAAATGGCTGGGTTATTCACAAGGATTTCATAAACCTGTGTATTGATTGTCTTTCTTGCGGATGCCGCATACCTTGCTGGCATCTTTGTAATGAGGTCTATATCATCATTGATAAAAGCCTGTCTGGTAAGCGTGAACTGTCTGCCGTAAGTTTCAAGCTTTCTTGTAGGAAGTTTAACATCCTTATAAGAATCATGCTTAAGTTCTCCATTTTCAGGTACTCTCTTAAATTCCCCTACAGGGCCTGCAAGATAATTGTTGTTGGCAATCTTAAAATCCTTAAGTGTTCCCTTCTTTGTGATTCTGTCAAATGTAACCGCAACCTTCTTATGTCCCTCTACATATGCCTTATTGATTGCATTATCAAGCATTGATGGGAATGCCGAAGCAGGATTAAAAAACTGTCTCTGCGCGATATTAAAAAGTTCATCAGAAGACATTCTTGAAAGATTGCCGCTTTCTGAATCTTTCATACATTCAATAGCTAAATCCCTAAGAGACATATGCCTTAACTCGCTTGCTCCATCTGCAGGCTTTTCTAGTTCAATACCTGCTCTCATTAAGAGCGCATCTGCCGCGGCATCTCTGAACTTATCTCCTTCATCCTTGGTAACTGCTGCTCTTGTAGAAATTGGATTCCCATTCTTTTTAACTTCATCAAGAATAAAAGCCCTCACCTCATCAATGCTTTTTCCTTTTTCAATAAAGTTTTTTTCATTTTCCGCAGAAACACGGAACTCCCTGCAAAGTGTAGAAATATCTGTACATCTCTGTCTTTCTTCCTGCCTCTCCGCCTGCTTTTCGGCTTCGCTAATATGTGGCTGAGGCTTTGCCTTGAGTTCGTCAATCTGTCTCTGCAAATCGTCAAACTCTTTCTGCTCTTCCGCCGTAAGCTCTCTTGAAGCTGCCTTTGCACCGTCAATAAGAGCCTGCTGCCTTGCAATTAGTTCTGCTAATTTCATTACTTGTTACCTCCTGTTATAAAGTTGTTATTTATCTGAAGCTGTTTCTCATTGAAATAAGAAATGCCCACTTCCTTTTTACCTTTGGCCTCTGACATATCCCTGCCCACGCCTACGGTTGAATCAGCCGGAATGCTGACTATAGATATCTCATAAGGCATCCACCTTGTCGCTATATCGCAAGGTCCTGTAAATCTTCCATCCTCAGATTTCTTATTTGCCTTCACTTCCTCCCACTGCTTAACCTGATATCCTACAGATACGCCCTTGAGGCTTCCCCCAGATACCTTGTCTAATATAGTCTGTGATTCTTCATCGGTATCAAATTCAACCTCTGCCATGCCTCTATTGTTCTCAACCCAAGCCTTTGTGACCTTGCCTATTACCTTATCCCTGTTGTGGTTGTAAAGAAGCACTCCAATTGAATTAAGCCTTGTGAGGTCTACTGCCTCATCATCGTGAGACAAAACCTCCATCCCAAACCATCTTTCATAAGGCTCTTCTGACGAGAAGGAAAGCATGAATTTCCTCTCGTTCCCTTCTCCTTCCATCTGCCTTATTTCAGCTCCTAAGCATCCTCTTGTTAAATTCCCTGTTTTACTTTCCACTTTCTTCCTCCGTTTCCTCAGTTACTACAACATCACCATATAATACTGCTGACATATCCACGCCTTTTTCTTTTCCATATGCAATAACCTCAGCCATA
Organism: Catonella sp.; assembly: GCF_057250765.1. Taxonomy (NCBI): domain Bacteria; kingdom Bacillati; phylum Bacillota; class Clostridia; order Lachnospirales; family Lachnospiraceae; genus Catonella; species Catonella sp. The sequence goes on along the minus strand of NZ_DBHIEC010000020.1, from coordinate 5,684 downwards.
TCGTCTATCTGGTCTTGCCAGTCCCGTCCATTTTCTGCCGATATCTGCTTAAATGTTTTCTGCCCTGTCTTAATTGCTATCATATTAGCCTCAGACTCTTTTTTAGGGTCTATCCAAGGTTTTGGCTCCTGAATCCATTCGTGTGCAAGATACAAGTCTTTGTTGTCCCAAAAATCCTTTATATCTAGTTTTCCGCATAGAACTGCGGATATGACAAAGGTTTCATAAATCTCATCAAGAAGTTCACACAGAAGTTCTTTTTCCTCGCTATATGTAAGTTCATCCTCTATGATTCCCTGTCTTGCAGATGAATATGTCGCTTCTGCCATATCCCTGCTTATGGATTCATAGCTGATTCCCTGTCCTGACCCTATAAGCCTCTGCTGTAATTTGGTATAACTGGTTGCATCCGAACCCTGTCCCGCAGGATTAACTACCTGAATTTCATCCCCTGCATTTAGTTCTTTGATCATTCCAGGAGAAATTGTTTTTCCTTCATACTCGTTGGCAGCCTGTTTTACCATCCCCCGTCCAAACCCATCCCTTGGTGTGGCTTTTTTAATAAAAACCGAAAGGCAGGCCGCTATCCTTTCTTTCACCGATACCGCATGCATAAACTCGTTCACATCCCTTATTCTTGGAATGGTAAAGGTCATATCGCTCATTTCCCTAATCTGTGACGGCCTTTTTTTGCTGAAATAGAAAATCACGTCATCAGCCTTTATGTATATTGGCTTTTCTTCACCTAATCCGCTGATATCGTATTGTTTAATGTGGTATCCCACAGGGCGGTTGAATGCGTTATACTCTATGCCGCCTACAATCCGGTTGCCTTTTACATTTGGAGTTAACGCATCGTTACACAATTCATCAACTTCAATCATCTGCAGCTGGAATGGAATTGTGCCTTGGTCAGTATACCTCTTAACAAAAAGAATCCCCCCGTCAACTTTTTTCCTTGCAACGGCCATTCTTATCATCTGATTCAGGCTTTGTGTTCCTGTCACATCACAGTTTCTCTTTTTGCCCCATTTATTCCAAAGTTTTTCAATCTCTTTATTCAACTCGCTGTCTCTTGTTTTTGCCTGCATTGAATACCCTGCACCTACAACATTCCTCTTATACGCACTTATAACAGCATTCATTAAATCACTGTTTCTTTCGAGGTCTCTAGCCCTTGCCCTTATAATGTCCCTGTCATAAGTATCAGTCTGTTCAGCTGATCTGTTAGATGCCCGCCAATTATTATTGTTATAACCATAACCCCCGGCATCATAGTTCCTTAATTCATGAAGGCTCTGCCTCCAAACTTCACGCTTTACCGCCCAGCCAGGAGAGATAAATCCTATAAAGTTATCTATTATCCCCATTTGTTACCTCCCTGAGAATACTGCCACACTGCAGTTATCAAGCAAGTGCGGACTATTACCGCTGTTTAGCTGTGCAGCTAAGTCATTTTTTATATTGTAGAGGTCTTTAAGATTAGCCCTTGTAAGTTCCCTTGAACCAATTTTGTATGACTGGCCGCCTGATGCCACAGCAATAATGGCACTATCAACATTCTTTAGCATTTCCTCCGCGCTAAGCCTTGGATTGGTTTCTCCTGCACTGGAATTTACATTATTTTCTATATTGTTTATTTCCATCATCCCTCCATTTGGGTATAAAAACAGCGCCCCAGCCAAACACTGAACCGCTTCATCTCCCAACTATTCAATTTCTATGGTACTATTTTAGCATATATGACCGTACACCTGCGTACACACTTTTAAAATTTCACAATACTATTTTAGCATATATCACCGTACACCTGCGTACACACTTTTAAAATAATCATATCCAGTTATCATTCTGCTTTATCCATTGTTCTTCCTCCGGTTCTGCTGACCTTCTTACTGCTTCAGCTTCTTTAGGTTCTTCCTCTTCTTCGTTCTGAAGGTTTAGAGTCCTTACCCCCAGCATGTCTGCTGCCGCTAATGCGTATACTTCGCAGTCTAAATAATGGTTGTCTGCATGTGTGTGCTTAGGCTGCCATACCAATTTATCCTTAACATTAACCTTATGTTCGCTTGTTACCTGAGCGGCATATTCCATATCACACCCATTATACACCATCCAGCTCCCTTTACCGTTTGGCCTCCTCATTCTGCCGGCTATCATATCCTTGTATTTATTGCCGTCAACAAGAATTAACTGCATTCCATCCACACGGCTCCCTGCCCTGTTTATCCGGCTTATCTTATACTGCCCCAGCTGGGCATGGCTTGAACCTTTTACAGGCAGAGTATAGTCCGGGTGGTTCACACAGAAATCATATACGTCATCCGTCTGGTCACCCGAATCCACAAGACAGAGGTTGACTAAAAAACCCTCTCCCTTTTCATTCCTGTATACATTATTCATAATCTTATCCACTTCACCAAATGACAGAGCCTGTCCATGTGCTATGTTCTGGCTTGTTATGAAATCCCCCCAAGCCCTTATAGTCCAGTAAAGCGAACTTTCCTGGACGTCAACACCGGCAGTTATAAGCTTAGCCCATTCAGGCACAATAAACTCTTCAAGTTCGGTTTGCCTTTCCATCACAAGTTCAGCACTGGTCTTAAGCTTTGTATCTTCCCAAGGTTCTGCAAGCCACGAATTTACAAAATTTTGGAATTTTTCAGGGTCATCTTTAGACATCAAAAACTTTTTTGCAATAGCTGACCATCTTACAAACGGGCTGTATAATGTATTCATCCAAAAAGCTACACTCCTAACATACTTGGTGTTATGCCTTACAGTCCGCCATTCACCCTTTTTTATCATATAGTGCTTATCTTTATCACTAATGATACAGCCACACTCCTGGCATACATAGTGGGCAAGCTCTGCCCTGTCTGCATAACTCATTCCTTCATTATCAGGAAACTTTATATTCTGAAATTTAAACTCAATATATTCACCGCAATAAGGACAAGGCACAAAAAAGTGTTTTTCAATATCTGCTTTTTCTTTTTCCTGCCATATATGCCCCGTCTTAAGTGTAGGAGTGCTTGTTATAAATATCTTGCAGTTATGGAATGTTTTTGTTCGTTCTATTGCAAGTTCAATAGGGTCTGCTTCTTTACTTGATGCTCCGGGGTACTTATCCACCTCATCTAGCATCAGATATTTTATCGGCTTAGATGAAACTCCCGAAGGCGAGTTTGAACCTGTCAAAGTAAGGTACATTCCATCAAATTGAAGTTCTAGGAGCTGTGAGTTTTCATCAAACCTCTTTTTTAGCTCAGGAGAAGTCTTAAACATAACCTGTAGTCTGTTCTCCGATACCGACTTAGCTAACACCTCGGTTGGATATACTACCATTGTTGGTGAAGGCTCCTGCATCACAATATATCCAACCATATTTTGTAATGCTTCAGTGCCACCGACCTGTGTTGGCTTAACGAATACAATCTTTTCAGTTTCACAATTGTTAAACTCATTCATTATTCCTACAAGGTATGGTGTAACTTCATTGTTCCACCGTCCCGGCATTGCCGATGACTTAGAATCCAATATTCTGTATTTTTCTGCCCATTCAGACACTGTAAGTGTTTCAGGTGGAATCAGCAGCCTCAATGCTTCCAACTGATAATCAGCTGTCCATATTTGAGGCGCTTTATCTTTATTTGTTTTTTTTATTGCAGTAGTCCGTTTCCTGCTTTTCTGTTTATTGTTGGAAGTTGCTTTTTTGCTCGGCTTTATCTGTTTGTCATCTGTCACCTTTTCCTTTACTGCTTTCTTTTTCTGCATTTATCACTATCTCCCTAAGTATTTCAGCCATCTCTTCTAATAGCTTTTTCTCTATCCTCCTGGCCTCTGCCGGTTCTACCGTACCGCTTATCTCGACTGTAACTTTAGCCGGTATCCCCATTACAAAATTCTTAAAAGTAATAAAAAACCTTTCATAATCCGACTTCACCGTCTCAACAGGTATGTACTTACCTGTTACTATATCCGTCTTTAACGCATGCAGTTCCCCTTGTGACTCTTTCAGCCTTATCTCAGCTTTAAGCTTTTGGGCTTTCAGCTCTTCTTCATTTTTAGACCCTGCTTTCCCATGTGCCTTATTTGAGAGATGGCTGACATATCTTTTAACCGTGTCTTCAAGATTGTACCTCTTCCCGCCTTTTGCCTTTTCAGTTTCTATGATGCCGTCTTCATTAAGCTGCTGTATTCTTCTTAGCGTAAGCCCAAATAGTCTGGATACCTGTGCGCCGGTACAGTGTATAACTTCCTTTAATACCCTGCCTTCCAAAGCCTGTTCCTCCTATATCACGCAAAAAGACACCATGCATTCTTGCAAAGCGCCTTAGTTTATTCTTGCTGTTTTCTGCTCTCTTTCAATCATTGGCAATATTCCATTATCCTTTAACAAGTCATAAAGGAAGAGTCTACCCTTCTGACTCCAGTATGTATGTGTTGTTACTCCCTGTGTGCCATCAGCCTTGATATAATACTGTGTCTTGGTCTGTGTGTATCCCTTATCCTGATACTTGGCATATAAGAACCATATACCGCTTTGCTTGTACTGCACACCCAGTTCATGAAGCTTTGAGTTCATACTCTTTGCACTCATTCCGTAGTCCTTGGCTATTTCCGTCATACTTAAAAGGTCTTTACATTGGAGAACCAAATCATAGTAGCTTACCTTTGGCTTTAGCTCTGCAATCTGCTGTGACTGGACTTTACATTCAAGTCTTAAGGTTGAAAGTTCTTTTTCAGCAATCTGTAATGCTCTCGCCATTATCTTTTCAGGGCTGTTATAATCCTTTTCAATCTGTATAAAATACTGTCTAGCCTGTTTACCCTTTTCGGTACGCTGTATCATTGCAAGTTCTTTTGCCATATCAAGTTTTATAGCGTGGTCTGTTGCAGGTCTGCCTCCTGTACTTTCGCTCAAAATTGAGCAAAAGTCTGTACCTTCGGTAAAGCCATACTCAACCATTCTCGGAAACCAGTCTTTGTAAGAAGTTTTTACCTCTAAAAATTCATGCAATGCCCTGCCACTGATAACTGGTTCTTGATTTTCGTTTACTTCAATTTTAATTAATTCATCCATCTTCAAATCCTCCCTTTTAGGCTACATTCAATTCAAAAGCTTTAGGAACTGCCGCACTGTAGCCACCTATAAGCTGGGATATTCCTTTTTCAGTTATAAGATAATTCCTATATGCTCTATTTCTTGTATCCTTGTACTCGCTAGGGATATAGAAACCTGCCGAAACTTCGGCAGATTGAAATTTACTTAAATAATCATCAATCTTATCAAGTAAATGTCTATGTTCTACCCCTAATTCTTTTGCCACTCTATTACTTGTAGTTACTAATACCTCGTTCACCTTTTCTACTACTACGCTTAATTTATTCATGCAACTCTCTCCTTTCTCATTTCAGCCTTTACCGCTTTACTGCCTTGTAAGCAGCCAAACTTAAATGTACAGCAAAAAAGCACTCCAGCCAAAAGCTGAAATGCTTCTTCTATTCTTTTTTTAATTTCTATTGTACTATTTTAGCAGATGCCACCGTGCACCTGCGTACACACTTTTAATTTAACTATAATTTTTAGTTATGTTCCTATAACTTATAGTTATGACTGGTAACGAAACTGTGATTTTATTTTAGCTTTTATCGGGAAAAATGCCGCGCATTCCGCGGCC
>NZ_DBHIEC010000019.1:0-51235 GCF_057250765.1 Catonella sp. | reverse complement strand
GCGGATTAGGGACTTTCACCCTTTAGAAACGTGCGCCGCAAGGCACACTACAGAAAAACAGGTGGCATTTTGCTTTGCCACCTGCTATAAAGTTTTATGAAAATGTAGTTATCTTTGGTTGAGAAACTGATGAATTATTAGGCATCATACTTTCTAATTTCTTCCATTACTTGACTTTTGTGTAAAGCAATCCTGAATAGATTTACAAATTCTAATTTGTCGAGTTATATAAACTGACTTAAGTGACGCTCCGAATGATAACATTTCAGACTCGCTCCGGCATCCGCTTCGCTCCGCCTAATGCGCTCGCTTAGAATTTATCATTCGTAGCTGGCACCGTAAATCTATACAAATAATAACTCGAATGCCAAATTAAAGACAGCACCCCACCTGCCCCCATGTGGCTGATGCATTTGTTTGTTATCGTTCATCAATTAAACAGCCGGAACTAATAATGCCTAAGCGAGCGCATTAGGTTTTTCGTCAACGGAACTATTCTTAAGCAGCATCTTACAGAAAAACCGGAGCGAGTCTGGACATTTATTAGTGGAGGCGTAACTTAGTCAACAAACAAACACATTAGCCCTACAAATTAGTTTTTAGCGATTTACCTCATTCCATCATAATGTGTCCACATACGTGCCACCTTCACTATTCCTTCATACGCTGTATCATCTTCATAAGTTTCCTGAGCATAGACTTCATAAACTAATCTATGCTGTATATTTATTCTTCTTGAATAGAAACCGCTCAGATTTCCAACCAATTTCTCATATGGCGGTGGCTCTTTGAATGGATCATCCGCTATAATATTTAGAAGTTCTTTTGCTTTTCCATCAAGCCTTGCACCCTTTAATAGCTTTTTGTCCTTATCAGCCTGTTTACTGAATTTAATTAAATACATCTACCACTCCTCCTCCGGATTATAAGATGTACACTCAGAAACATCTTCTGCTCTGGAATCCAAAATACTTTGCGTCATACCCGGAACGGAATTAAGATACAAGGTTTCCTGAATTGCCAGCCAATCATCCTCTGATATTAATACTGCATTTTTCCCCCTATTATTTGTTATTGTTATAGGTTCAGAGTATTCATTGACATCCGAAACTGTCTGATATAAGTTTGCTCTTGCCTTTGTTATACTAATTGAAGTCATGACATCATCTCCTTTCACCTTAAATATAACGTACTTTTTAGCGTACGTCAAGTTGCGGTCAATAACAGTTTTTAATTCTAATTGAATGTTACATTAAAATATAGGACATAAATCACCCCGTCTAATATATAATTTATCATAGCATAACACTTTTGCTTTTTCTATCACAAAAATAACCCCGGCAACACATCATCACCAGGGTCATCATCTTTTTTTATTAAATACAAGTTCCTAGGTCAAATACCGTTTGATTCCTACGATATCACTTAATTTTACTCTATATAAACATATCCGAAATTAAACTGTGAATTGGATATTACCTGTTTCAAATTTGAATTTGTCTTTCTAAACTTTAGCATTTCAGCTTTCAGTTCCTTCTCCTCTTGAATATTTGTTATTTTTATCCATATTTTTGCTTTTTCTTCATACACAAATTCACTAGGTACATAAGCTTTGCAATCAGGACAAATAACACCGTCACTTTCAGATACAATCTCCAATACTCTAGCAGAATATACAATATCGTTAACATCTTTTCCAATAGCAAATAGTATTCTTACATTTTCACCCGATTCACACAAAAAATTATAATCCCTTACTTTTTTCTCATTCATACCTTTAGAAAGTGCATTTGTAGAGAACCAAGTATAACCTTTCCCATTTTCAGAGCAGTTCCTAATATACGCATTAATTGTTTCAATACCATCAATTATATTTCCATCTGCATCTTGGCTTGTTCCTAGTTTCATAATAATATAATCGTTTAATTCTTTCTTATGTGTTCTCTGCATTAACATCTGCTTTGCCGCCTCCACTCCTAGGGATTTCTTCTTTAATCTTGTGTACAGTTCCTCATCCTGACACAACATATAGATTTCAAGCATTTCCATTAGTGCCTTAGTTTTTTTTAATTCCTTTGATTTTAACAAATTCATCAAATATCTGTTGTGTTTTCTCATCTGCATACAATGACATATACCATGGTCTGCCCATAACATTATCCCTCTCTATATAATTGTACCGCAAAAATCTATATAAGGATTATACTATCTCCAATTTCATATGTCAATAAATTGTGATATAGTGGTTTGTGTCAAAGTCTCCAATGTATACCAATGGTCAGTTATATCACCATCTTTGCCTACGAAAGAAAGAAGCTTTCTTATCTTCTTTTCTAGATATCCATTTAGAATTCTGTCAAAGTTTATAAGGTTGCTTGTATCCATAGCGATAATGTGGTCAAAATCCCCGTATTCTTTCTTGGTTATTCGAATAGAAGTATGTAGTAGAACAGACACCCCCATTTCTTTAAGCTTTTTCACTATCCCATAGTGGATGGAATCTCCAAGTGCCTCTATACTGGTAGCCTTGGAGCCAATAAAGAACTCGTCTGTTGACCTGCTTTGTTAATTATGTCTTGGATTACAAAGTGCAACATGGTACTGTGGCGGATGAAAAGTATTTTTGTCATAGTTATCAAACTCCTTAAATCACCCTGAATCACCTTATTTTGCAGTCCTTTCAGGGATTATAGGTAAATTGTTGTTTGATTGTCAGACAGACAAATTATAGCATCATTTAGCAAGTTACAACTACCTGTTACTAGTAGAAATGGTAGTAAAACGGAAATTCCTACTAATAAAGATTTTCGTTAGTATATTCTTCCTTTACTATAGGCTTTAATTCTAATAGGAAATGGGTAAATATAATTGCATTTAATGCCATCTTTCTATTTGGATATGTATCATACCAACAATGAGCTATGCCATGTCGCCCAGGAACATCTAATTTCACTTCATCTGGTTTAGTACAATTATAGAAAATAAATTCATCACAAAATGATGCGAATATTTTATTAAATTCATTTTCTTTAATTAACTTTCCAAGGTTTTCACGAGTCTTTCGACAAATACGATAACTGTTATCATTCATTTTCTCTTGAATAATGCCTTCCCATAAGGTCGATAGTACACTAACAGTAAGTGCATATTCTCTACGATGATAGGCTTGAACGGATTGAATTAAAATTCTTGTCATGTATGATGGAAGATTCATTTGTCTCCATCTACGTTTGAAGTTATTTATTTCTTCCTTGCCATAATAAGAAAAAATCAGCCTATCAATTCTATTTACCCGATTTTTACTAGCTCTACTAGTATTTAGGATTTCAAGCATTGAATCAACAATTCTACAATCAGCATTCCATCCTGCATATGGGAACCACCTTACATTGAACATTGCTTTCAGAAATATCTCATTGACTTCTTCATAATCAAAATCAAATCCTATATTTTGAATATTCTCTAAAATACCTACCCAAGGTGAAAAGTCTACCGTTTGCAACCACTTACCGAAGCATGATGTGAGTGACTGTATCCCTTGAATCACAGGATTTGTAATGAATGCAGTTAATTCTGTAGCTAAATTTGTTGCTACGCTGTTACTCCATTCATCACAGATTCTAAGAGTAGGACTTTCAAATTGTTGTATTCTTTCCTGTAGTTCCAAAATGGGAGCAACACTCACTTGGATTTTTTCTATAACTTCTACACTTTTACACATCGAGTTTGCTATACTCTCATATGAATCCTTCTTATCCATCTATCTTCCCTACTTTCTCTTCGTCATATTTTACTACTATTTTATTTAAAGCAAACAAAGGGATACCTTGTATCAAAGTACCCCTTAATTATTATTTGAACACTTGCTCCGTATAGGTTCTCATCTGTTCAATAGTATTCGAATTTGAACACATCAATTCAACATAAAGGATGGCTCCAGATTCAATAATAATAGCACCATATTCACAAATAGGCACTTGCCTATTGTCCTTAAATCGTTTATCTGGTGTTCCATTCTTATTCACTTTCAACCACGTTTTTCCGACTACTTTGGCATCTTTAGGCACTACACCATCTTCAATAAATCTTGTTGTACCCAATTCCATCCTAATTTCATTGTAATTAATCGCACCAACTTTTGTACCTGATACTACAAGTAATTTATCTGGCAAAAAGAATAGTTGTTGCTTACGCAATTTTAAACCAAAAATCTTTACATTAGGTTTTATAAAAAACGGAGGCTTGCCAATTGCTTTTGCAGGAATTCGTGTAACACTCCTACTTGCACCACCATTAACCTTCGTATTCTGAATCTTAGCAGCTGATATGGTTTGCCAAAATTTCTTATTTTGATTCATACTCATCCATGTTGCTGTGAGATTCTCAAAAGAGTGTTGTGTATCTTCATCAAATTCATATTCCATGGCAATAGGCAATTTTACATGTACACAAATTTTTAGTATCACACCTACAATTCCTGTAAAAACGAAAACAGGAATTGCAGACAACAAAAATGTCCAAATCAGTATTGTGCTCAAGAAATTCAAGCCTTGGATTTTCTTGATACTATATAATAAATCTCTATATTCTGCCGTCTGATAATCTCCCACATTAACAGTTTCCATATTTTCGCTCGTCAAAATATCATTAGCTGACTGCACTGGCACAGGAGTATGTGGTACGCAATTGTTCACTCTGCCTTGTTTGTTCGTTTTTCTCTTGTGGCTAATTTCTTCCGAATAATATAATCCAGTACCCGAAATGCCAATTGTACCTCTTACATTTCCTTTGGTCGTCTTAGTTATTCGTACACCTTTCATACCCCAACTATAACCAATACCACTTTTGCTTATATTGATTCTAAAACCGCCACCAAGTTTTATGCTCTTGCGAAATCGTAATCCCATAGAAATTCCTCCTTGGTCCTTCTCCTTTATCGCACTTGTCTTACCCATAATACTATAATAATATCAGAAATGCCCAATTTCTACAAGAAAAAAGTACCCCTGTAGCCCCAGTAAAGCCTTAGCGTCTCTATCCTGTAGCATTACTACACTACTTTAATCATTTCTGCGATACCGCATTTGCATCATTTTTTCTATTTATGCATGTGCCTTTCTAAACTCTTCCATTCGTTTCAACTCTTCCGCAACTTTTTCTAGTTGAGTGTCTTTCTCGTAACACTATCATTTACCACCACACCTGTAAATCGAAATCCAAATGGATTCGTTACTATTAAATCATCATCAACCGCCATCTGGAATGCTCATTGAAGAACACCACGAACTGTTTTTATCATACTTGACCACTTTACATCATTCTGCAACTTTATAATGAGTAGTTTTGCAGAGACCGATAAAATTACTCAAGTCACAAAATGTACCTCCTAAAGTACCATATTTTACCCTGTTTTGCGTGGGTTTGCCTACTCAGCTTTTAACTGCAGTATCGTTAAAAAGGTTTCAAATTAAGAGCTACCGTTATAAGGTCTGAACCAATGCTTTTATTTTACCAAATAAATATGGATTTGATAAGGCTTAATAAAGAAAAAACAGGTGGCTATTTTGCTTTGCCACCTGCTATAAAGTTATATGAAAATGTAGTTGTCTTTGGTTGATAAACTGATGGATTATTAGGCATCATACTTTCTAATTTCTTGCATTGCTTGACTTTTGTGTAAAGCAATCCTAAGTAGATTTACAAATTAGAATTTGTGTGATTAGCTTTTGATTTTCCTCACCATTGATAGGAAAAACTGAGATTTAACTAATGAATTGATTTCGATTTATGACGATTCTTTCATTTTGCTGTAATGCTTTATGGTAATGAAGATGATAACTGTACTCCATAAAGCTTCCCAAACCTCAGCTGTCCAAAGCGTTACAATTCCTCTCTGGTACAGCGCAGGAAATGTGTCCAATTTTCTCATAAAGAAATTTGCCTCATTTTTTATTCTCATGCTATCATCTTCATTCACTCTCTATCTCTCCCCTAGTCCTTCCTAATCACTGCTATCGCACAAGGCAGCTTCCCCTTTATAAGCTTATATTGAACCTCTTCAAAGCCTGCTTTAGCAAAGAACTGCTTGTAAGAGTCAAAGTTAAACTCCTTCTTAAAATCTGCCCCTAGTTTTTCTAAGCATTTAACAATAAATTTTGGCTTGTCACCAGTTTTATTATTGATATATGTTGGAATGATGACATATCCGCCCTCTTTGCATACCCTAAGGAGCTCCTCAAGTGCCTTATGGGGTTCATCCAGTAAATGTATAACATTGCCTGCGACAACCTTATCAAATGCTTCATCCTCATACCCAAGGTGCATAATATCAGCTTTTTCTATCCTTACATTCTTTAAGTGAACGCAGTTCTTTCGCGCCTGCCCTAACATGCCTTCAGAAAAATCTGTTGCCACAACCTCTCTGCATCTAGGTGAAATGCCCCCTGTTATCATACCGGTTCCACAGGCACATTCTAAAACCACATCATCCTTTTCAATCAAGCCTGCAACTTCCGCCACAAGCTTTTTGTTCACTTCCCCATTGAAGCATTTTTCAAAAAAATCATAAAATCCCGCTATCTTATCCCAAAACATTGCTACTCCCCCTTAGTATTAAATTATAGCCAAGCTCCGTATTTTCTGGTATAAAACTTCTTTACAATCTCAATTGTGACGCTGTATAGCACTAAAATTAGTATCAAGAACACAAAGAATTCTGCCGGCATCTTGGTAAATACGGCATTTGAAGTTCTGTCGAATATGAAAGGAATTGAAATAGCTGCCAGTATGCCAAGTGCAGATGCCAGCCCAAGCCTTGCGTCACATCTTGATTCAATAATAGGCCTCTTGGCAGTACGTATAAACTGAACTATCAGTATCTGCGAAATGAGTCCTTCAACAAACCATCCCGTCTGGAAATAGTTCTGCATTCCAAGTGTGTTGTACCCCAGAACGAACCAGAGAACTAAGAAGGTCATTACATCAAATACTGATGACACACCGCCCATAACATTCATAAATGACACAAGTGAGGCACTGTTCCACTTGTGAGGTCCCTGTAGGAACTCATCATCAACATTGTCCCAAGGTATCGCAATCTGAGTGAAATCGTATATTAGGTTCTGAATCAGAATCTGCAGAGGCAGTATTGGTAAAAATGGCAGGAAAATGGAGGCAATAAGCACTGAAAATACATTTCCGAAATTGCCTGAGAGAGCCATTTTCATATACTTAAGTATATTGCCATAGATTCGTCTTCCCTCATAAATACCGTTTAATATAACAGTCAGGCTCTTCTCTAAGAGAATGATATCTGCACTTGCCTTTGCTACGTCTGTTGCATTATCTACTGATATACCCACATCCGCATCATGAAGGCTTGGTGCATCATTTACACCGTCTCCCATATATCCTACAACGTGGCCGTTCTTCCTTATGGCATCTACCACACGCTTCTTCTGCATTGGAGATAGACGTGCAAATATGTCATTGTTTTCAACAACGGATGACAGAGCCTCATCACTCATATTTTCAATGTCAGAGCCTGTTATGGCCTTCTGTCCGTCTGTCCTCATTCCAACCAGCTTGCATACGTGTTCTACAACTACAGGTGCGTCTCCCGAGATTACCTTTACGTGAACCCCTGCACCATAAAGACCGTGTATTGCTTCCTTTGCATCAGGCTTAGGAGGGTCAAGAAATGCGACAATGCCTAAGAATGTCAAATCATTTTCATCCTCTGCATGAAAGACCGTTGGAGCGTCAATACTTCTTTTCTTTGCTGCAACCCCAATTACGTGCATACCTTCTTGGTTTAGCCTGTCAGCCAGGGCTTTTATCCTATCCAAATCGGCCTCACTGATATTGTTATACTCCCTCTTCACTCTAATACGGCTGCAGCACTCAAGTACAGACTCGAGGGCTCCCTTTGTAATAAGCACCTCTTCATTTGGCTTAGGAAGCAATTCCTCTTCACCACCGTCTAAGTGCATTCCTCCGGGATTAGATACAAGCACGCTCATTCTGCGGCGTTCAAAGTCATAAGGAATCTCGTCAGTCTTTACATATCCTCCCGCATACTTATTTACATCATTTTCTTGCCCATAGGCTAAAATAGCCCTATCGATCAGGTTCTTAACTCCTGTTGAGTAATATGCGTTCATCCACGCATAATTAAGTACCAGATGTGATTCTTCACCGTTAATATCATAATAATTCTGCAAAATTACATTGTCCATTGTCAATGTTCCGGTCTTGTCTGTACAAAGAACATCAATCGCGCCAAGATTCTGAATGGCTGACATGTTTTTAACAATCGTTTTCTTCTTTGCAAGAAACTTCGCACCCTTTGCCAGAGTACCATTTACAATCATTGGGAGCATACCAGGCGTAATGCCTACTGCAACTGAAATCGCAAAGAGGAAGGCTTCAAGCCAGTTCTTCTTAACCAGACCATTGATTAGGAGCACAAATAAAACTACAACTACCATGTAGGTAATAAGTATCCTTGTTATCTTTGCAAGACTGCGGTCAAAGTCAGTCTCTTTCTTCTTTGTATGTATTGTGGAAGAAATTCCCCCAAGATATGAGCTCTTTCCTGTGCGTACCACAACACCAAGGCCTGTTCCTGAGTTAACAGTAGAGCCACCAAGGCATATATTGTTTAACTCAGCAGCATTTACATTTCGTAAATCTGCACCAACAGTCTTTTCTACAGGAATTGATTCCCCTGTAAATGCTGAAACAGATACAAATAAATCTCTGCTTTCAAGGAGATATAAGTCACCGCAGACAATGTCTCCTGAGCCAATTAACTGTATGTCTCCCGGAACAACCTCTTCAACAGGTACCTCTCTTACTTCAGGACCATTTTCACCCGGAACCTGTATTCTAACTGTATCATGTTCCATTTCCTTAAGCTTTTGCATGTCAAGGTAAGAACCGTAGTCCTGTACAAACCTTATGACTGCACTCATGCAGGCAAGAGCAAGTATAATTACTCCGGAAACAACATCCTTCTCAATGACGAAGGTAACTAACGACAATACAAGCAACACCAAAATAAACGCATCAGTGAAGCTGTGAACTATAAAATACAGCCAGCTGTGCTTTTGATTTGCGGATAAGTCATTGTATCCGTATTTTTCAAGTCTTTCTTCCCTTTCATCATCACTTATTCCCTTATCACTGCAGCTAAGCTCTTTAAGAAGCTCTCCCTTCTCTTTCGCAGCAATACTCCTAAACTCTGCCTCAACCCCCTCTGATTTTGACACAGAGCTTGTCATCTTTTCATCCATTAAGCCCATAGTTTGAATCCCTTTCCTTTAGCAGGTAGTATCAAAACTATCTGTTTTGTTATTCATTTCTAACTTTGGAGTATATACCTATTTGGAGAAATAATCAATAAAAATGTTGACGGCTATAATAACTCTTTTAGCTAACAGCTGTATCTTCGCTTATCTACATAAAAAAATAAAGCACGCCTTTATGGATACACTAACTGTAAATGCCATAAAGCCGTGCTTACAATATACCTAATTACTTTCCAAGTCTCTTTTTTCCTAAAGCATCTGTTGCAATGATAGCGCAGTAGAGTTCTTCAGGGGTTACATCTCCTGCAAGGTTATGAATGGTTTCACCTTCTACACAGGCATTTTTAGACATAGTATGGATGTCTTCATCTGTGAAATCACCAAGTTCTGAAAGTGTTATAGGAAGTCCTACCTCAAGGCAGAAGTTCTGAATATCCTCAAACTCTGCTTTGTCAGCTCCCTCAAGAGTAAGCTGCACTAGGGTACCAAATGCTACGCAGTTACCATGGTAGGCATCATGTCCACCCAAAGATGTAAGACCATTGTAGAATGAATGTGGCGCTGCACAGTTTACATTATCAGCACCTACGCCTGATAGATAAACAGCTGCCTCTATAACAGCATCAAGAGCAGGAGTAACAACATTATTCTCACAGGCAACAACTGCTGCCTTTCCATGAGTCCTTAAAGTCTCATAGCAGGTCTTTGCAATAGCCATACCGGCTCTTGTGATACCGCCACCCTCAAGGCTAGGAGACTCAGTACGAAGTGAAGCTCTTCCCTCGAAGTAGGTGCCCAAAGCATCCCCCATTCCTGCTATTAAGAACTTAACAGGGGCCTTAGCTATTACATCGCTGTCCACTAAAACCGCATCAGGATTCTGTGGATAGAAAAGGTATTTATTAAAGCTTCCATCATCATTATAAATAACTGAAAGTCCTGTACAAGGTGCATCAGTAGCTGCAACGGTAGGTATGATAACTACTCTCTTGCCTTCATAATAAGCTGCTGCCTTGGCTGCATCAACTGCTGAGCCACCACCTACTGCAACTACTACATCTATTTTATCAGCCACAATTATATCCTGCATCTTCTTTATCTCGCTGATACTGGATATCCCTCCGAATACCTCATATCTGCGGTAATCATCCTTACCCTCAAAGCTCTTTTCTAACTCATCGTGGCAGCATTTGTAACCGCTGTTGGAACAGACAAATAACCATCTCTTGCCCATGTATTCCATTTCTTTGTGAAAGTGAAGAAGGGCCCCTTTTCCCTGTACATACTTAAGTGGCGCACGCATCATTCTTAAACGTTCCATAACAAACCTCCATTTAATTTAGTTGTTAACATAATACTTTAGCAAAGTATGTTAAATATTTAACATTTATTTCTGGAGGTTATTCTAGCACATTAATTATTTATTTGCAAATGTTATTTTATTATTTTAGAAATTTTTGCAATGGCAGTTTCTTGATAATATATTTCTGCCTTTATCATTTTAAACCATATCTATGCATCATAGCTTTACAACCATTATTAGCCATCAATTGCAAACCTCCTAACAGTTGTTTTTTTTCATAAACGTTCATAAAGCCAGTCCACACGCCATATGGACCGGCTTAATTCATTGAAACAACAGGACTGCTTTAAATAAGCCTTTGCTTAACTAATACATTACTTCTTCAACTTATTAGGTAAAATCAGATAATCTGAACCCTTTGATATTTTAAGAGTTATCACTCCCTTGCTCACAGCCTTTACTTCACTTCCGTTAGCTTTTTCTATCCTGTTTTTCTTCTCATTGTATTTATATACATAGAGCTTTGTATTCCTTGGATATTTAAAGAGCTTATCGTGTAGCTTAATGGTAGCAGTAGCAGGGAATTTACCCCTATATGTGAATGAAACTACAGCTCCATTCTTACCTTTAAGCAATGATTTTAAAGGCTTTATCTTGACTGATGGAATAACCTTTAAGCCTAAGCTAAGGTCCTTAAACTTACTCTTAGAAGCCGCAAGTTCCTTTCCACTTATAAACCATGAGTAAATCACCTTCTTTTTCTCATCTCTTACAGAAAGGCTCAAATCAGCTGGCTCCTTCGCAGCCTTCTTCAGTGTGACCTTTTTAACCAATATCTTGGAAAGATTCTTAATACCTTTCTTTACCTCAGCCTTTGTAAGGTTAAAGTTAAGCCTTATCTTTTTAAGTGCTGTATTCTTCTTTTCTTCACCTGTGGTAGCGGTATTTCCCTCTACTACCTTACCCTCAGGAGTCTTATCTTCGGTAAGCTGAATTTCAGGTGTAGAAGGTTTCTTGGCAGGAATTACCGGGATTACAGGAATACCTGTAGTCTCAGAAGGCTTATTTGTTTTTAATCTTACCACAGCATAAGAGGTATCACCGTTTTTACCCGCAGTATTTACAACAAGGTGAACCTTTCCGTTATTTGCTGCTACAGTAACATTAGGATCTGCACTGATAACCTCACCAAATTCCTTGTCGATGTCTACTTCAATTGTGCCAAGATTCTTCATGGTAGGATCGGATACTCCGATTTCAACCACATCTCCACTCTGCTTCACAATGATTGATGCCTTCTTATCAGAACTTATGCCACTTACACTTGCCGTCTTGTCCTGCCAGAAGTTTGCACCGATTACACTCTTGTTCTTGTAGCCTACAGCCTGTACTTCATCGGTATTTGCAAGGATTTCTACAGAAGGATTCTTCTCATATTCCTTCATCTCTTCCTCAGTTCTACCCGGAAGAATTACGTAGGAATACTCGGCATTCTGAGGATTCTTGCCATGGTCAAACCATAACTCAAAGTAATTCTTAACTACATCTTTTGTAGCGGTAAGATTAATATTTCCCCAATTACCTGTACTTGCTGCTATTCTCGCCTTTAACTGTCCGGATTCCTTTGGAAAATAGAAACCAACCCCATCTCCTTCTACATTTCCTTCAAGCTGAATCCACTTAGGATTCTCAAGCGCCTTTCCTTCCATTGAAGCAGCACCTGTTCCAAGGCCTTCACCCTTTACAATCTCAGCCACATTTACATTAACAGGTGTGAGTTCAAGCTTATTCCCGTTCAATGTAATCTGATTTGATGCAGTATCATTTAGCTTCCTATTTTCAACAGTTGTTTCTGTGATAAAATTGCTGTCTTTATCATTTATTCCTGAACCTAAGCATACTATTTCATCACCAAACATAAAGTATGACTTTAACGCTCTAAGATTAGGCTCATAAGGTGTCTTTGAGTCATTTTCTCCTGAAAGTGACATACCGTTTATACCATAGCCACCAAGCTCGCTTCCACCAACCCAGGCCTCTTTAGAGGTATAATCTCCGTCCTGATAGAAGCCGCTGCTATCCTTTACGCCATTTCCTATATTCTTTGACACAGTTGTAGTTCCCGGTAAGCGGAAAGGATTGATGGTATTCCAGTAATTATCGTTATAATAGGATGTATCCTTGCCATAAAGATAGGTCATACCATCACTCTGATGCCATCCATAGAGATTCTCTCCATTCATAATCTCAGTATTTTGTATTCTTTCAGAAAACATACTGAGGGTAAATAGCCAATTATCAGTTCTGTGAACCGCCCTATCCATCAGAGGATAGTTCTTATGAGCTCTTTCAACAACACCTGAGATACCTGCATTTCCGATTATTTCCTGAGCCTTTTGCTTTACAACGATTTCATTAAGTTCTTTTAGGGTTCCAACAAACTCAGAGTCAGCAGCCAGCCAGTTCTTAAGATAGTTCAATAATATCTGTCGTCCGGTTTCACTAACAGTGTCTAGTGACTTGATAATATATGTCATTACCTGGCGTCCAATTGATTTGTCAGTAACCATTTCTCTTGAGACAGCTCTGCCTCGTAAGGTATCTAACATTAAACCATTATAAACACCTAAACCATAAGTATTTACAAATATATCCTCTAATATCTTAGCCTTCTCAGGTCTGAACTGCCAAGGAGAATTGTTTAAAATTGCTGATATATTCACTATACCCTCAAGTACTACTATTCCGTAAGAACCTGCATAAGGAGTACGTGAGTGGTCTATATAGGAACCGTCCTTATAATATCCGTTTGGGTAGCCTTTTTCAGCAAGTTTTGTACTATCCTCAACTGAAACAAATTCAAGTACTGAAGATGAGGCTTCACTTGCAAGATACACAGACTCATTGTCTTCAAGCAATAAACCTATTCCAAGTGCAGTCATCGAGTTATCCACCCTATTAGCTGCATACTGCATGCGATATCCAAGTACATGTGTAGAACCGGTGCCAATAGAGCCACCATGATAAGGGTCAGGCTGGAAGAATCTAACTCCCTCAGTGAACTTTTCTTTCTGCTCCTTGGTTAAATCATCCGCTAAAAGTATGAGGGTAGGAACTATATCCTTAGGAATACCTATCTCCCAGGTCCACCAGTTGTCAGTCTGAGACTGTGGACGATAACAGTTGGTAGTCAGCCAATCAAGTATGTTTATCATGTCATTAAGCAAGGCTTTGTTGTTATACAGCGCACCATGCTCCAAACGATAAGCTTTTGCCATCAAAAGTACATTCTTAAAGGTCTGTCTGAATTCAACCGCATCCCTTGCAAACTCAATGTTCTTATTACCCTTCTTGCCGATTTCATCAGGCCAAGGAACATCTGCGCAGGCAGACTGTCCCTTATATCTGTAACTATCCCACAATGCCTGAGCCTGTGTGTTTAGACTATTAATTGTCTCCATAATAGCGGCATCATTCGCATCAGGATTTTCTCCTATCAGCTGAGCTGTCCACTTCCCTATGAGCCTCTTATAGTCCTCAGAAGTTACTTTTGGAAGATTTTCTTTAGCTGTATATAATACATTTACCTTCCACTCTTTGCTCTTACCCTTGCTGTCAACAGCCCTTGCATATACCATTCCCTTTTCAAAAGCCGTTATAAGTCCACCGTCATCTGTGCTTTCTATCTTTGCTATATGGTCTGTCTTAGCTATACCCTCAGAGCGGTCTCCATCTTTTTCACCATTCTTTAATTCATCTTTCTTTTTCTTGCTTCCTACATTTTTAATTGGATTACCATCTGCATTCTTAAATAGTGTAGTCCAGGTGATTGGCTCCTTAAACCCCTCAGGAGTCTTAATTAAGGCCGTACTTCCTTTTACAACCTCAATACTGTTAACTTCACTTTCTGTAGCGCTGCTTTTATCCGACATGGTTGTATCCTCCATCAAAGAAGCCTTTGCAACTACAGGCGTAGAAGGCATAAGTATTTGTGTACATAAAACAAGTGCTAAAATCCAACTGACTTTTTTTCTTACCCCATTAAGTTTCATAACAACCTCCATTAAGAATGTTTTATTTACAGTGAATCTTTACACAGGATTCCTTTGTTAAGGCTGCTTTCCGATGTATGCAAGTATGCCTCCGTCCACATATAGTATGTGTCCATTTACAAAGTTTGACGCATCAGATGCTAAAAATACTGCAGGGCCTGCCAAATCTTCAGGCTCACCCCAACGTGCAGCAGGAGTCTTGGCAATTATAAATGAATCAAAAGGATGTCTTGAGCCGTCTGCCTGCTTCTCTCTAAGAGGAGCTGTCTGAGGTGTAGCAATGTATCCAGGTCCTATTCCGTTACACTGGATATTATGCTCGCCGAATTCAGATGCAATGTTCTTGGTAAGCATCTTAAGTCCGCCCTTTGCAGCTGCATAAGCACTTACAGTCTCTCTACCAAGCTCGCTCATCATTGAGCAGATATTGATTATCTTTCCATGTCCCTTTTTAATCATGCTTGGTATTACAGCCTTTGACATGATGAAAGGTCCGTTTAAGTCAATATCTATTACCTCTCTGAACTCTGAAGCCTTCATCTCGCACATAGGTATACGCTTGATGATACCTGCATTGTTGACAAGAATGTCGATGATTCCAACCTCTTTTTCAACCTTTGCTACCAGCTCTTCCACTGCGTCTTCATCTGTTACATCGCACACATAGCCGTATGCCTTAATTCCCTCTTCCTTATAGGCCTCAATTCCCTTTTCCACAAGCTCTTCTCTTCTGTCGTTAAACACTATGGTCGCACCTGCAGAAGCAAGTCCCTTAGCTATGGCAAAGCCTATTCCGTATGAAGCACCTGTAACAAGTGCCACCTTTCCTGTCAAATCGTACTGTTTCATTATGTTTTCCATACTCTTCTCCTATCTCAAATCAGTAGTTTCTATATTGTCCATATCATCAAATGCCTGATTCTCTCCACCCATAGCCCATATAAAGGTATAGTTTGAGGTTCCTGCACCTGAATGTATGCTCCAGGATGGTGATATCACAGCCTGTTCATTCTGCATTACAATATGTCTTGTTTCCTGTCCCTCACCCATCATATGGAAGACAACCTGATTCTCAGGCACTTCAAAGTACATATAGATTTCCATTCTACGCTCATGTGTATGTGCAGGCATGGTATTCCATACACTTCCCGGCTCAAGTACTGTCATTCCCATTGAAAGCTGGCAGGTCTGAAGCACGTCAGGATGAATGAACTGATTAATTACTCTCTTATTAGAAGTTTCCATACTTCCAAGAGGCTTTTTTGCCGCCTTCTCAATAGATATAAAGGTGGTCTTGTATGAGGTATGGGCAGGTGCACTTACCATATAAAATTTAGCAGGATTTTCAGGAGAATTGCTTTCAAATGTTACTTCCTTTGTACCCTTTGTAATATAAAGGCAGTCCTTGTAGCCCATTTCAAAAACTTCTCCATCCGCCTTTATCTTACCTGCTCCACCTATATTGAAAATGCCTATTTCACGTCTTTCAAGGAAATACTCAGTACCGAAGTTTGCCCATACATCTATGCCCTTGCTGATGGAAACTGCCTCATTTACAGGCATACAGCCAAGTGTCACCATTCTGTCAACGTGAGAATATACTGCAACTACCTCATCCTTTTTATACAGATTCTCAATAAGGAATTCTCCCCTTACTTCCTCTGTGGTATAACGCTTAAAATCTCTCTGATTAACCGAATATCTAATATCCATTTCATCCTCCTATTATAATTTATAGAGTATTTCTACTCCTTAGCCATTTTAGTAATACTTGTAATTTGTCCATTTCTTAAAAGGCAGTTTCTACTCATATTTAGCCTATGTTTCTACGCTTCCACTCCCCAGGCCTCTATCTGAGTGAGGGCTGGGAAAGGTGATTCTCCTTCAGCTTTTATAAGCTTATCAAGTACAAAGCTTTTAACCTTCTTTTCCTTTATCTTAAAGCTCTGAGGCTTATCTGACTTTTCAAGCTTTAATACCTCTTTGCTTCCGTCATCAAAGTTTACTGTTGCGCTTACCCAGTAATTATCGTGTGGATAATCTGCTCTTAGGGTAAGCCTAAGCTCTCTAATCACTACCTCTCTTCCAAAGTCCACAGTGAGAGCGGCATTAGGATCTCTGTTTATGCCCCAGCTCTGATAAGGATACCTTCCATGGGAAGAGTTGGCATACATGCCGTCCACTGCATTTCTGGCTGCAAATACTGCCTCTCCTCTGGTTTCCACATTGGCTGATGCGTGAGGGAAAAATGTAGAGTTTTCGTGCTGGTCATATACATTTAAGACCAGATTTTTTTCCTTTGCAATCTCTTCCTCTGTAGCGTAGCGGGCCTCTATATAGTGCATTGTGCCTGTAAAGCTCTTTGGTGAATAATTAGGTCTGTTGTTTACAGGTGGTATGAAGAAGGCTACATTTCTTTCCGGTACATAGATAAATGCCTCTCTCATACTGTCTTCAAAGCGTACTACACAGTATCTTCCTGCCCTATCCGTATCAAGCACTATCCTGTCGCCGTCAAGGTATTCGCTTGTATAGACAAGCTCTGCCCTATCCTCGCCTTCAAAACCACAGGCCTTTTCTCTTTCATCCTTACCAACAATCTTTAATTTAATCATTATTCTACTCCTGTAGTTTGTTTACCAATACATCTTCCAATCAGGTCTTGCAAGCCTTGTGAGAGCTTCCATAAAGAAATAATCTCCCCAGATTACACATTCATCCACACCTCTGTTCTTACAGGTGTTATAAGGTGTCTTCCTCGCATAGGTACCATGGAGGAGCTGTCCGTTTGATACAGCCTTATCCTTTACCTGATAGTTCTCTATAAGTGAGTACATAAGCTTCTTTGCAACCGATATATAATAAGCGCTCTTCTCATCATCAAGGTACTTGCTCATTTCAAGGAAACCACAGATTGCTATTGCCGCTGAAGAAGAGTCTCTTGGCTGTTCTGCCTCATCTCCATCTCCAAAGCAGAGATCCCAGTAAGGGCAAAGGTCCTTTGGAAGGTGGTTTAGAAAATATCTTGATACTCTTTCAAAGTATTTAATGTACTCAGGATCTCCTGTATTCTTATAAGCAATTGCAGTACCATATATGCCCCAAGCCTGTCCTCTTGCCCAGGCAGAGGCATCCTTGTAGCCCTGGCAGGTAGCTCCGTGTGAGAATTCACCGCTGTCAGGATCAAAGAAGATTGTATGCCAGGTAGAATCATCATCTCTTATTACATACTTCATAGTTGTAAGAATGTGATTCTTAGCTACATCTGCATAGTGTCCATCTCCTGTCACCTCACTGGCCCAGTATAGAAGTGGTACATTAAGCATACAGTCAATGATGAGCCTTGCATTGTCCCTTGCCCACATCTCTCCCCAGGCCTGGATGTACTTTCCTTCGGGACGGTATCTGCTTACAAGCTGGTCGGCAGCCTTTATGGCAGCTTCCTTTCCATTTTCATAGCCTAACAGACGGTAGGCGGCAACACAGGAAGGTATATATAAAAATCCCATGTCATGGTGGTCTATATAATGCCTAATGTTGATTCTCTCTAAGAATGAATCAGCCTGCTTCTTTCCTGCCCTTTCAAATAACGCCTTATCTTCAGCATTTGCCGCATTTTCATAGGCAAGCCATACCTCACCTGTCCAAAATCCGCTTGTCCAGTCAGTGTTGATATCAGGCTTATAAAAATTCCCCTCGCTGTTGGCAGGAGGAAAATGCTCCTCAAATTCAGGCATATTATTCTTAACCTGATTTGTGCAGGTATCAAGAGCATTTTTAACCATTTCATCCGTAGCTTCCGGATAGTTTTTAAGTAAATCAACATCAATCCATTTTTCCACTTGTCCAATCTCCTTTATCTTACCCATAAGACTATAGTCAAACCATAATCTATGATTTTTTTGCTGATTGTAATCTATACAAAGTATAAGTTAACTACCACCTTAAAACTGTCATATACTCAGGTTTTTTATGGAGAGAGGCAGCCATAGTCTGTCCAATTCCATATACTCCCTTGATTCCGTTTAAGTCTCTTCCGTTTCCTACATCATCCTTGTATAGTATAACACTGTATTCCTTTTCACCTCTGGATATTAAGTATCCCTGCACCTCATCATCCTTAAGTACGGTTTCATTGGTGAGGTTATAAACTTTCTCTTTGTTTATCACAGTCTTTTCGCCTGCCTGATTCTTTACTATAATTGTAGTAAGAAAATGTGAAGCTTTCGTACTTAACCTAAGAGCCTTGCTTTCGCCTATATGGTTATAATGCCTTGACACCTTGGCTGTGACTATATCCTGCGCCACCTCTCCTCCTTCATCAAAGCTCTTTACCACAAACTCACATTTAACTCCCTTACCTCGTGATTCTCCTACTTCTTTCTTTAAGTCAATAGTTTCTGCGAAGGCAAAATGCTGTGAGAGTTCATTCTTCTTATTTCCTATAATTTCATCGCAGATTACGATAATATCAGGCTTTAGGGCAACAACTCTTCTTCTAAGCAAAACTCCTGCTTCCATATAGCCACAATGTGCACCTTCAAACAGTAAAAATCCGTCCTTGTGATTGTAATAATTCCCGACTGATAAAGGCAGCTTTTCATATATCCACGAATCGGCACTAGGTGCATATTCAAGATTGTTTATTATTGGTACATTGTGAGCCTTAGAGCCTTTTAGTTCATATCTTTCTTCTACATGTTTATACGTATATCGTCCGCTATCCCTAAGTATCTGTTCGCCTTCAAACCACAGCTCTAAATGAAGCTTATCCTGGTGCCCATGTCCGCCCCCAAGGCAACCATTTCTAAAATATATAAAATCGGCATCTTCATTATATGAGCTTCTCCATACAGCCTCTCCACTTTCATCACTTACCTGAAGCCCCCCAATAAGTTCAGTAGTTTCAAGCTTTTCATAGGTTTCTATTCCTTTAGTTCCAAAAAGCCAGGCTCCTTCAAAGTCAATCTCCTTATATCCTGCAGACTTTAGGGTAGAATCCTTAAAAATAAGCGCTGACTGGCTTAATAAATCCCTCACATCTGTGTCATCCGAATCACCTGTCATTAGCTGATGATGATTAGGATAGGTTCTCATAAGAGTCGCGTATGCCATTCTCTTAACAATCTCTCTCTCATCCTCTGTAAATGGCTTGTCTCCATAGATTTCAGCCACCCTAAGAACTTCAAGATAGGCTGCGAGTACCTCATTGTGGTACATAGGGGAGGACTCCCACTGGAAACCGTCATCATGTATCTGAGTGTGTAATCCCATTTTCAGGAAATATATTGCTGTTTTTTTGTATTCTTCATTGTCAAGCACAAGGGAGAGAATGTAAAGTCCTGTATATTCCATCACTCCCCAGTTGCTTTTCATTGAAAATCCTTTTTGGGGATTTGCAGCCAAATGCCCTGCGTGTACTAAAAGAGCCTCAAAAAATCTTTTCTTTATATCATCTGTAATAAGTGGGCTGTCTGCAAAAAGCGCCATAGCTCTCACCCAGTAATCAGCTCTTAGTCCCGTTTCAAGAGTTCTCCAAATCGCTTTATCAGCTTTTTCTATGTCGATGTTCTCATCTATCCAATCAAGGAGCTGCCCTATAAATGCTTTTACATACTTTTCATTGCCTGTAAGTCTATAGGCCTGTCCCAGGCTTATCCAGTATCTATGCCTGTTTAGCTGAAAGATGAATTCCTCGTCTTCATTTAGAACATAATTCCACTTGATTTTCCTGTCAAAATGTACGACTTCACTCGTGGCTTCCATGTCCCACGGAAGCCTGAATAAAAAGGTATTCTCTGCAGTTTCATCAGCTGTCTCCATAACAAGCTTCATCATTTCACCACAGTTTTTCAAGCAGAAATCTGCTATTTTTAAGGCTTCCTCTTTGTCATAACCCAGGTGTTTTTGAAATTCATCCCACAACAATTCTGTATTATTCATAAGCCATTTCCCTACCCCAGTTATCCATAAAGCCGTCATTTTGGCGTTTCATCCAGTTTACAACCTTTGCTTCAAGCTCCCTTGCAAGCATTTTATTCTCTTTAGTATCCAAGTCAAGTGGATGAATCTGCTCAGGATCTTGCTGGTTATCATAAAGGTATCTCTTAGGCTTACATATTACATCATAGCCAAGTTCAATTACATAGGTATATCTCTTGGTTCTGACACCCCTCCAGCCATAGGTTGCAGGATCCTTACCTGTCTTCTTAAACTTCTCCACAAAATCAGCCCTGCCGGGACTTGCACAAAGAAAGCTTACCCTCTCCTCATCCTCTTCACCTCTTATAAATCTCTGACAGTCCTCGCCCTCTACCGTACTAGGTATAGGACAGTTTAAGAGCCCAAGGATGGTCGGCATCATATCCTGGCTTCCTATGCAGGTGCTGCATCTTCTGTTCTCATTTCCCGGCACATGCACGACAAATGGGATTCTAATTGACTCCTCATACCAGACGTGCTTTCCCATAAGTCCATGTGAGCCCATCATATCGCCATGGTCAGCCGAAAGAATGACTATGGTGTCATCATACAAATCATTTTCTTTAAGATAGTCTATTATTCGTCCAAACTGCTTATCCAGTCCGCTTATAGCTGCATAATACTGCTTCGTGGTAAGAGTCATTTCCTCCTCTGTCATTGGTGCCTCTTCGCCTGTGTGGTGATGAATCCCTCCTAAACGGACATTATTTTTAAGCTTGACGTTATCATAGAGCTTAAGATATTCTTCAGGAACCTCACTATATATGCTATGTGGAGGATTCCAAGAAATGTAAAGGGCAAAAGGCTTTGATTTATCCCTCTTTTTCTCCAGATATTCAATCGCCTTATCAGTCTCATGTTCCGGAGACCACTGGTGAATTTGAATCATTTCATCTGTATCCTCCCAGTAATGAGGTGACAAATGCTTATCGAATGTTCCATAAGAATACCAGTAGTCAAATCCATGTCTTCTGACACCGGGCGGAGTATAGGCATCCCAGTTTCTGGCTCCCGACTTTGGCTCAGCACAATAGGTCTGTTCAGCCTCATCCAAGTGCCATTTTCCGATATAAGCTGTATCATAGCCTTCCTTCTTAAGTACATCTCCCACACAGATTTCTTCATCTTTAAGTCTTAAAGTCAAGCCCTTCTTGCAGTTGGTGAAAAACCCTGCGGAGAGAGGATATTTTCCAGTCATTAGACTTGCTCTATGAGGAGAGCAGACAGGGAATGTACTAAATGCATGGTCGCAGTAGGTCGATTCCTCACAAAACCTGTCCATAAGCGGAGTTAGCACGGGATCTTCCTTTGCATATCCCATGGCTCCAGCTCTCCACTGATCCGCAAAAACAAATACCAGATTCATTTAGCCCTTAACGCCTCCTGTTATACCACCAATAATCTTCTTTGACAGACCTATGTAAAGTACAAAGGTAGGTATGAATACTATAATAACTGATGCGAAAAGTCCTGACCAATCACCGCTGTACTTCATTCCGTTGATCATAGAGAAGAGTCCCAAAGCTACAGGTCTTAGCTTCTCTGAGTTTACGAAAAGCAGTGAGAGGAAGTACTCATTCCATATTGCTATGAAATTAAAGATTGTTACCGTTACTACACCGCCCTGTGCAAGAGGGAATACAATCTTCCAGAAAGTCTTTACAGGGTGACAGCCGTCTATAGCCGCGGCTTCTTCATAGGCCTTTGAAATATTGGCAAAGTATGCCATAAGAAAAGTAGTTGTGTAAGGTATCTTTACTGCCACAAACAGTACTACAAGTACTATTCTGTTTGAGAATGCATTACCAAGTACTCCTGTTCTTGCTACCCAGGTATAAAGAGGAATAATTACCATTATAATCGGAATACCCATTGTACCTGCAAGTGCTGATGTTATTGTCTTTCTTCCCCAGAATTCAAATCTCTGAAGTACATAGGCATAAGGCGCGCAAATCAAAATGAGAAATGCACATGACAGGACTGCATAAATAAGGGAGTTGGTAAAGAACACCGACACATTTGACGATACCCAGGCCTTTTTATAGTTTTCAAAATGAAGTCCTGTCTTAAATCCAAGGATATCACCCGAAAAGATATCTGCTGTAGTTGACAAACTCGCTGCAACTACCCATCCAAGTATAACTACCGTAAAAATAATCCAGGTAATTATAATTATATATCCCGGCAAAAGCTTAATTTCCTTCTTGAAATTAAAAGGCACAGAATTTTTTTCTTTTTTTGCAGTTTTAAACATTTTCATAATCTAACCTTTCATATTTGACTATTAGAACTCTAAATCATCGTCCCTAATAAATTTGTTGGCAAGCTTGAATATAATCAAGACTAAAACACAAAGAATTATACCAATAGCCGCGCCTGCTCCGGCATCACGGGAAATTATATCTGCAGTTTCAGCTCCAAATACCTTGGTATACATATATACCATAGGAACTACAGTAGATGTATCCGCTGTAAGTGGAGAGAAGAGCTGTGACCAGATAAAAAATCCTGCTATTCTTATGGACCACATGATAATATTGGTTCTTAATATACCCCTAAGAAGAGGAAGGGTAATATGAAAAAACTGCTGAACTTTATTGGCACCGTCTATTCCTGATGCCTCATAATATTCCTTGCTGACTCTCTCGATACCGCTTATCCATATAAGCATATGATGGCCTATCATTCCAAAGCAGTAGGAAATAAGAAGTGCCCAGAATTTATGTTCCGCATCCAGCCACTGTATTTTAGCTAGGCTCTCCAGACCCAACATTCTAAAGAATGTTGTTAAAAATCCATAAGAAGAATTAAATACATACTGAATCCACATAGTTGCCATTGCTACGGCACTAATTACATTAGGCAGGTAAATTGCTGCCTGGAAAAATCCCTTGAATCTTATTCCGCTTGTCAGGATTATGGCTAATAATAACGATACGGCAAGAGTTATTACACCACCTATTGTCCATATCTTTCCTATATTGATAAGAGACTGCCTAAACAGTGAAGCATTAAACAAATCAATGTAATTGCCTAGTCCTCTAAATTCCCATCTACTAACCGGGTCTGTAATCTCCACAATTCTAAAAAAGCTCATGATTACAGTTCTGATTATAGGATAGACAAATACTGCAATAAACAATAATGTTGCGGGAAGAGTAAATGCTAAAATCATACTTCTATTGCGCTTCATAAATATTTTCCCTTCTGAACAAACTCCTTTAGTATAAACCCCGGTTTGGGGTAAGTAACTTATAAAACGGGCAGGTCAAATAACGATAAGTTACCTGCCTGCCCCTATTATGTACATTTGTAAATCTAAGTACAAATCACATATTTGTTAAAAACAAAACTATAAATCCTGTCTTAGTCTTACTTTCCTGCAGCTGCCTTCATGTTAGCAACGAACTCTGCACCTGTAATCTTACCTGAGTACAGCTTAATCAAGTTCTCCTTTAATGCAGGTGTAATGTCAGGATTGCTTTCTGCTCCACCCATAATCTCTGTACAGTTATCAAAGTAAGGCTTTACATCTGCAAGCTGCTCTGGCCAGTTTTTATTTTCTGTATCTGCTGTAATACTGATACTTTCTTTGCCTAACTTCTCGTCAAATTTGCCTCTTGTCATCTTCTCGATGAATCCAAATGCTGCTTCAGGGTTCTTACACTTTGAAGTAATAGCAAAGCTCTGTCCACCGATAACCATAGCTTCTGTACCGTTAATTCCATTATTTACCTCAGGATAAGCGAAGAAGCCCCACTCAAAGTCAGGTCCTGTGATATTCTTAACCTCGTTAACCATGTAGGTTCCTACGCAGTACATAGCAGCCTTTCCTGTTGCAAACTCAGTATTCTGTCCTGTAGGATATACGTTTGATGCAACCAGCTCTGAGAAATATCCCTTAGCCGCAAGGTCTGCGAGGTCGTTAGCTGTCTGTAAAACCTCAGGTCTGTCCCAACCGTTTTCATTTACGATTTTCTTCAAGCCTTCGCTTCCTACAAGTCTTCCAAGGTGCATACCAAATGCCTGTGGCACATAAGCATCATCAGTAGTAATAGGTGTGATTCCGGCATCTTTAAGCTTCTGACAAGCAGTTAAAAACTCTGACCAGTTAGCAGGTGCCTTCTCGATTCCTGCCTGTCTGAAAAGCTTTTTATTGTAAAGATATGAATTAGCCTTAAACTGGAAAGGTATTTCTTTAAGTACTCCATCATTGTAGCTTCTGAAAAGTTTCATCATAGTAGGGTTGGAGCGTGGCTCGTAATTATGCTCCTTAACTAAATCCTCAAGACTTATAATACGGTCACCGTAATTACTCTTATTTCCGGCACCGTCAAAGAAGTCTATCTGCTGATTTGCATCAAGAGCAGGAATCAAACCTTCTTTAATTCCCTTACGTCCCTTAAACTCAACCTCAATATCAATACCGGTCTCCTTCTCATAGTCCTCAATAGCCTCAGCAACTACCATTCCCTGTGGCTCTGTAGCTTCCCAGCTTGACCAGTATACAAGCTTTACCCCGCTATAATCCTTAGCCTTTGTGCCTGAAGCAGTACTTGTTTTCGCAGAACTTGTTGCTGCTGACTTTGCTGCACTTGCAGAAGCTGATTTGTCTGTCTTTTCTGAGCTTCCACATCCTGTAAGTGCGGATACTATCATAGCTCCTGAAACAACTGCAACCCCAATTTTCTGTAACATTTTCTTTCTCATCAAGAAATCCTCCTTTTAATCGATGTTTACATTTATATGAGTTTTTGTACATCCATAAGTTTGACTTTATGTACAAACATTTCATAACAGCTTAAATTTTCCTACCCACATCCGGTTATAGTAGTGATTTGAACAAATATTTCACTGGACATTGTAGAGTTCTGCATTGTTCTCAAGTGCTATATCTATCTTACATAGCATCACATCCGGCACAGGCAGCTTTTTGATAAGGCAGTCAACCATTGCATTAAATGCCATATAGCCCTTTTTGTAAGGATTTTGGTCTATGACCGCAACCATTTCTTTTTGTTTTAGATACTCTAGGGTTTCCTCATTTAAGTCAGTGCCTATTATAGCAACCTTTTTATCACCCTCTCTTCTTCCAAGGGCCTCGACAAAAGCCACATTGTCGTGAGAGGTAAGGGCGTACATTAAGCAGACATCATCATTTTTATCAAGAGCCTCACAGGCATTGCGGTAAAGCTCTCCTTTGCGGTCCATTTTTCTCGTATAACCTTTTATAATGTCCAAAGTCAATCCCGGCTTGTTCTCTTTAATATAGTTACAAAAGCTGTTCAGTCTTCCTTCGTGAATCTTGGAATCAGAACGTCCCCCGGATACAAGCACCCTGCCCGTTTTAGGTGTAACTAGGGAAGCAAATTCTGCTGCAACCTTTCCTACCTGAACTTCTCTTGGGTGAATGCACATAAGCCCTTCAGGTGTGGTGATATGATCATCTATAACCAAAACCTTAATATTAAGCGCCAGCAATCTTTGTAGCTGCATAAGAATCTCCGGTGCCCTTGTAAATGAAAGTGTTATAACTCCCCCATAGCTGTCAGAACCTTCTCCTGCTATCTCCTTAAGCTGTGTAAGCTGTTGTTCTTCGTCATCACATACAAAAGGAATTATTTCAACATTTAATCCCTTCAATTCCTTTGCACTTTTTTTAATTCCAAGCCAGATGTAGTCGAAGTACATTTTCTTCTCCCACTTGCCCTTGGGAAGAACCACCGCCACTCTTTCTGTCTTCCTCTTAATTGAGGCTGCGGCATAGTTTTCCACATACCCCATCTCTCTGGAAGTCTCTATGATTTTGGCGCGAAGCTCGTTGCTCACGCCCTCTTTACCCTTAAGTGCTCTGTGAACAGAAACCGAAGATACTCCTAGTTTTTTTGATATGTCTTTTATCGTAACCATAGCTGAAGCCTTCTTCTTAAAATCATCCATTTCCACCCGATAAGCATAAGTTATAATAATCTTTGCTCATCTTTTTGTGAAAACAAATTAACGTTTAGCGTTTAAGTAATCGTTTACTTATATAACATTTTATGATATAATCATTCCGATGTCAATATCATTTGGTTATTTTTTATATTTTTTTTAGGAGGTATTTATGTTATTGCACGATATTATTGAAAACTGCGGTGTTGTTCCTGTGGTAGTATTGGAGGATGCCAACAAGGCTGTTCCTCTTGCAAAGGCCTTACTCGCGGGAGGAATCAAGACCTGCGAAGTAACTTTTAGGACTGCTGCCGCAGAAGAAGCCATTAGGCAAATTGCACTAAACGTTCCTGATATGATAGTGGGGGCAGGTACAGTAGTCACAAAGGAGCAGCTTAAGAGCGCTGTAGATGCCGGAGCTAAGTTCATCGTATCTCCGGGAAGCGATATCGAGGTGGTTAGATACGCTAAAGAGCTAGGGGTATATATGCTTCCCGGGGCTGTAACTCCTACCGAGATAATTCAGCTTATGAAGGAAGATATAAAGGTGGTTAAATTCTTCCCTGCAGAAAACTACGGCGGGCTTAAGACTATCAAGGCCATATCCCAGCCTTTCCCTAATATCAGGTTCGTACCTACAGGAGGAGTGAGCCTATCAAACCTCTCCACCTATCTTGAGTTTGGTAAAATAGCTGCTGTTGGAGGCTCCTGGCTGTGCACAAAGGACCTTATAAATGAAGAAAAATGGGATGAGATAACAAGGCTGTCAAAAGAGGCTATGGAGATTTTCAGGAAAGTAAGAAACTTATAACTGCCACCGTTTGACTTGTAGCCTATGAAATATTGGAAAAGTTGGAATCTGTAGCGTTGACAATGTTGCTTGTAACTTATGAAATAAACGATATGAGTAGATAGCCATTTTGGCAAAGGCAAGCGGATTACGAATATTTTGCGAGGATTATAAGACAAAACGAGGAGAGGCACAACATTTTTTCATAACTTGTTTGTGCCTTGAGTGAAGCGAAAGGAATGATAAAAATTATGAATTTACAGATTAAAAGCAAGGAAGAATGTGCCTATGACGAGGTATCAATGGGAGAAGTTATGCTACGCCTCGATCCGGGTGAGGGAAGAATAAGAACTGCGAGGAGCTTTGCGGCCTATGAGGGTGGCGGAGAATACAATGTAGCAAGAGGACTTGCCAAATGCTTTGGCTTTAAGACTGCTGTCATCACCTCTCTTGCAAAAAATGATGTGGGCTATCTCATAGAGGAAATGATTGATGCAGGAAAGGTTGACTCTCAGTTCATACTGTGGAAAGACTTTGATGGCATAGGCAGGGCTGTTAGAAACGGACTTAACTTTACCGAGAGAGGACATGGAGTAAGAGGCGCCCTTGGTATATCAGACAGAGCTAACACAGCTGCCAGCCAGCTTAAACCGGGTGACTTCGACTTTGACTACCTCTTTGGCAAGCTTGGTGTAAGATGGTTCCATACAGGAGGAATCTTTGCTGCCCTCTCTGAAAGCACCGCAGAGTTCACCATCGAAGCTGTTAAAAAGGCAAAACAGTACGGTACTGTTGTAAGCTATGACTTAAACTACCGCCCTTCTCTTTGGAAACACATAGGAGGCCTTGAAAAATGCAGAGAAGTGAACCGCGAAATAGCTAAGTATGTAGATGTAATGATCGGAAACGAAGAAGACTATACCGCCTGCCTTGGTTTTGAAGTGCCTGGAAATGCCGAAGATCTTACCTCTCTTAACTTAGACGGCTATAAGCTTATGTTAAACGAGGCAACCAAGGTATACACCAACTGGAAGGCCGCAGGTACCACTCTCCGTGAGGTTAAGACGGCTACAATCAATGACTGGTCTGCAATGCTATATGTGGACGGAGAAATATACCGCGCAAATGAGTATAAGGCTCTTGAAATCTTAGACAGAGTGGGCGGCGGTGACAGCTTTGCTTCAGGTCTGATTTATGGACTTATGGAAACAGGCGATCCAGCGAGGGCTGTAAACTATGGCGCAGCCCATGGTGCACTTGCAATGACTACTCTGGGAGATACCTCGATGGCAAGAAAGAGCGAAGTTGAATCCCTTATGTCAGGCGGCTCTGCAAGGGTTAAAAGATAGATACTGCAGTTAAGACACTGGCTTTCATTTTTGATGCTTAATGCAAGTCCGCTGTTAGTTACAATGTAAATGATAGGAATAAAAAACAGCCACATTAGGAATTATTATCTGATGTAGCTGTTTTTTATTCTCTGTTTCAAATAGTCATTTCCCTTCATGCCTATTCCCGACTAATTTACCCCTTATGTCTAATCTATGAAGCAGCTAAATAGCTATTCGCAATCTCCCACTCAGCATCAAATTTTCCCAACTTTCTCAGGGATGTAGATAGCTACCTTAAAAACAGCCTCAGCAGCTTCTCCTTAAATCCCGTATAAGGCTGGTAGCGTACAGGCATATCCATCCAGGTCTTCTTATCCACCATGCTTCTTGTATGGCTAAATTCCTCAAAGCCTGCCTTGCCGTGATAAGAGCCCATTCCACTCTCTCCGACTCCTCCAAACGGCATTTCACTTGTAGCCAAATGGATTACCACATCATTGATACAGCCACCGCCAAATCTGCATTTTTTAAGTATTCTCTCTTTAACTCTCTTATCCTCCGTAAAGCAGTATAAAGCCAAGGGATGGGGATGACTTTCAATCACCGAAACAGCCTCATCTAAGGTCTTATAAGTAAGTATAGGGAGTATTGGACCAAATATCTCCTCGCCCATTACTGGATCTTCCCAGCTTACATCAACCATAACAGTAGGCTCTATCCTCTGCTCCTTTTCATCTGACTTTCCGCCCCAGACCGTCTTTTCCTCATTTATCAGTCCTTTTAACCTATTAAAATGCTTTTCATTTACTATCTTGCCATAGTCAGGATTCTCAAGCGGTTTGCTTCCAAACTGTAAGGTTATTTCCTTCTTGACTGCAGATACCAAACTATCTCTTATACTTTCATCACAGAGGATATAGTCAGGCGCAACGCAGGTCTGACCACAGTTTAAGAACTTTCCAAATACTATTCTCCTCGCAGCAAGACCTATTTTGGCGCTTTTTTCCACTATGCAGGGACTCTTTCCTCCAAGCTCAAGCGTAACAGGTGTTAAATGCTCTGAGGCACATCGCATTACCTCCTTACCTACTTCCTTGCTGCCCGTGAAAAATATCTTGTCGAATTTCTGTCTTAAAAGTGCCTGATTTTCTGCTCTTCCTCCTGTAACTACAGCCACCAGCCCGGGATTAAAGCTCTCTTCAAGCATTTTCTTTATTATCTTAGAGGTCTCGGGTGCATAGGCACTTGGCTTAATTATAGCTGTATTTCCCGCAGCTAGTGCATCCGCAAGAGGCTCTAAGGTAAGGAGTAAAGGATAGTTCCAAGGGCTTATTATCAGCACATTTCCATAAGGAGACGGACTTCTAAAGCTGGTTGCCGCAAACTGTGCAAGAGGGGTGAGGACATATTTCTTTCTCATTAGCCCTCTAAGATGCTTTATAAGCCAGTTTATCTCAGAAATAGCAAGTCCTATCTCACACATGAAAGCCTCTGCCCTGCTCTTGCCAAGATCCTCCTTCAATGCTCTGCACAACTCATCTTCATTACTAAGTATCGCTCTTTTTAAGGCTTTAAGAGAAACAAGTCTTGATTCATAGCTCCTTGTAAGCCCTGAATTAAAATACTTATTCTGCTCTTTAATAAGTTTTTCTATATCTTGGTCAGTCATTTTATTTCCTCCCGCAAAGCATATTCTACAATTGTAGAACCACTTTCCTCTTCCTTATATGACGTAGCTCTTAAAAGTGTCAACCTTCTCTTACAAGCACTCCCACTTGATTTTCAACACCTTTGATGCTTATATCATCCTCTTAAAATTTATTATATATATGCTCAGCAGAGCAAAGTACATCCTTAAGTTCTATCTTTCTTCCATCGTCTAAGATGGCAGTACCACTCATTTTACCAAATACCTGATGCTGGTCGGAGCAAAGAAGTTTTAGGTCGATTTTCGCCTTTCTGTCGATGATAGGTTCAAACTCCATTTCAAAGCGTCCGTCAGAGGAGATATATTTCCACTTATCCATGTAATTGATGACTCGTTTTTTATCTCTCTTTCCGGGTTTAACTTCTTTTCCCTTGTCATTAATGGCATCAGGTCCTTCATCACCCGGTATCACAAACATAACATCGTCAAGCTTATGACCTACCCCGTCATAAAAGAGGATGTTTTCACTTGCCGCCTTTGTATTGCCGAATCCATAGCCTATGTTAAAGCCAAAGCTGTGTCCGTCTAAGTCACAGCTACAAGTTCCCCAGTACCAGGTATTTTCATAGGTCCATACTCCCCTGCCCCAGTCAAGCGTACCAAAGTCTGTCTTAGGGTTAAATTGATAGGTTTTATCATTAAACTGCACCTCTCCTGAGGCGCGCATACAGTTTATTTTCTGATTATAGTAAAATGCGTGTTTTTTATTCCAAGGTGTAGCTATGACCAGGCTGTCCATTTCAGGCTCATCAAGCCATACATCACACTTAAAAGGCTTGCCGTTATAAAAGTTCTTAAAATTGCAGATTATATGCCTTTTTCTACCACTTCCCGAAGGATTGGCAACAATCTCATAAGAGAGGGTAAGTCTCTTATCTTTGTAAAAGCAGTTTCCCTCCTTGCTTGTCTCAGGCATCTTCAGCTTGCCCATTGGAAATGGTGTTAAGATGGTTTCCGTATGTTCAAAAGGCTTTCCTGTAAATTTAAGAAAGCTTGCAGACTGCAGTCCCAGATAGCCGTCATCAGACATTGTAAGGGCTATACCAAAGTCTTTATTTAATATGAGATAGTAGTCCCACTCCTTAATCCTTACTGCAGGAGCTTTTATATCCTTCCTCCTGTACCTTTGAAACTGCTTCCTAGACCACCCGGGCTCCGCCACATTTCCATTTTTGTCTAAAAGGTTTTGATACTCTGTGATTTCGTGATTTCTCATGTAGTTACCCCCCTTTAAGCTTATAATCACTATAAATTTGGGTTTTCTTTGATATTTTTAATTCTTACTCCCTTGCAATCTCTACAAACAACTCAAAGGAAGTCATTTTATTCTCTTTGTCAAAACTGATTGTTGCATAATATTCATTCCAAAACAGATGGTCACTGTTTGTTCCCCATTTCAATCCATAGTACAACTGAGTAATATCCGCATCTTTGTCAGGTATCGACCATATATTCCCGGCAAATGTCTTTTTTAACTTTTCTCTTTTCAGAGTAGTAAGCAATTCCATGCCGTTTAATTTGTATGAGAGCGACTTCCCTTTTGCTGCCGCTATGCCCTCCTCATCAGTCTTAAAGCCTATAATTTTACTATTTTCCAGTACTATATCCTCTGTCTCACCACCATATAATTCTATGCTTCCAAGAACAAGCCCCTCTTTTACAAGAATATACTTAGCATTCTCTACAGAGTCATTAACCGGGTGAAATCCTTTTTCTATCCTTACGCTTTGGTCAGCCGGATATCTTACATAGCTCCCTGATGTAAGAAGTTCATTATAGTCGGTGCTCCCTGCACCTGACCTCCTAATGTAGATATCACAGCCACTATCAATCAAATCTTTGGCAGTCGTCCTTGCTGCTGTAATAGGAACGTGGTCTACTACCAGTAAAGGTGCTTTTTGAGGAAGACCTATAAGCGCATTGGCCAACATCAAAAACAATGAGACCATGAATGCCATTACCAGAGCAAGCATGGCTTTACCGGTACGTTTTCTTGCATTAAAAAGTGCCATAACCGGTGGCAGAAGAATTGCCTTTGCAAGGATAGCAGAGCCTCCTCCTTCTTGTTCCTGCATAATCAGTACTACAATGAGAGCTGCAACAATAATTATAGAGCCATATACCAATAACTCTCCTGCCCCCATTTTGTCAGTTCTTGTCTGTTCATTTACAGGCTGGTTCATCAGTGGCTCCCCATTAACCAGAGTTTTCTTCATCCGGTGATACATAAAGAGCCCAATACCTGTACAGGCTGCCGCAAAAAATACGAGCAAACCTATAAAAACCATCCTTACCATATCCGCTACCCCCTTTTAGAACTTACAATCACCTATAAACCCCGCAATTTATACGACTATTCTTTTACTTGATAATATCACATTTTAAAGCTTTGAACAAGGTAAGTCCTGCCTCTCTACTATAAAATACAAATAATTTTTCTCATGATATGGTAATTATGCAACGACCCGTTGCATGATTGTACAATCACCTAAATCCCTACCTCTCCTCCATAAACCATAAATTATTGTCCTCATAATAAAGATGGCTCTTACATCCATCCACTATGCAGGTGTAGCGGAGTCCTACTCCTCCCGCTTTCAGGCTTGCTGCCCTGCGTATATCTGTCACCTTCTGAATCTCATAAACCTGTCCGTCCTTCCACACAAAGCTCTTCGGAATGAGCCTCCCGTCCTTGGTAAACTCAGCCGTTACATCCACATATACCTTATGGCTTTCCATCTAATCAACCCTCCATTTTTAACATATACAAAGTACAGACCTCGCACACGAATCTCGCCCTCAGGCAAGTTTATATACCTTAGGCTATACAACATATTTGCAGCATTCTCTTTTATTTATCTGCCAAAAGACTGTAAATTCTCTTGCGGGCAGGTTCCATTTAATTTCATAACTTTGGCGCTTGCATCACCCAAAGTACCCGATAGGGTGCACAGTATGATCTTCCTTAGCATTACAGGCAGATAAGATAGAATCTCTGTACATAAGCCCCCTCTGAATGCTGTAAAATCCAAATCTTTTTCTTATATTGTCAACAGTGACATCCATCTTCATCCTCTTTTCCCTAAGCTTAGGATCCATAAATATATCCATCTGCTCCCAGTAAAAGTCTGTCACAAGATCTGAGCCACTGATTCCTATACTCCTTAGAGGCTTTTGATAAAATTCCGTACCAAAGCTTTTAAGCTCATATTCATTTGCAGGCAGACTGTAGCTTTTTTTGTAAAGCATATAAGCTGCTTCAGCTATTTCACCTGTGATATTGCTGGCATTTTTAAGCTTGGTCTGTTTTGAAAAATGAAATAATTCCTTGTCTCTGATGCTTATTTCCACAGTTCTGCAACGAAATCCATTTTCACGAAGCCTTGCAGCCACGCTCTCTGCAAGAATGTATAATACGATCTTTACATCCTCATCAGTTCTCATATCCTTCGGAGTTGTGGTGCTGTTGCCTACTGATTTAATCGGTGCGGAAGTATTTTCAATCTTTACGGGAGAGGTGTCATAACCATTTGCAAATGCATGGATGATACTTCCCACCTTGCCAAGCTTTTTAACCAGAATAGCCTCGTCCATAAGTGCGAGGTCACCTATGGTTTTTATGCCGAGCGAAGATAATTTTCTACCTGTAGCCCTACCCACATACAAAAGGTCGGATGCCGGAAGCTGCCATGCCTTTGTGCGATATTCATCCTTCCCCATGGTGGTAATGGCATCAGGCTTCTTGTAGTCAGAGCCAAGCTTTGCAAAAACCTTGTTAAATGAGACTCCTATACTGACGGTTATGCCAAGTTCCTTTTTCATCCTGTTATTTATTTCCTTTGCAATTGAATATCCGTCTCCCTTTACGCTCACACTCTCTGTCACATCAAGCCAGGACTCATCTATTCCAAATGGCTCTACCTTGTCTGTGTATTCCGAATATATTTCCTGAGCCATCCTTGAAAATCTAAGATAAAGATCCATCCTGGCAGGAAGAAAGATGAGGTCAGGACAGAGCTGTCTTGCCTGCCAGAGCGCCATACCTGTCTTTACTCCATACCTCTTTGCCTCATAATCTGCTGTGAGAATTATGCCATGCCTTGCATCGGGATTGCCACAAACCGCCACAGGCCTTCCCCTAAGCTCGGGGTGGTGCAAAAGTTCAACTGAAGCATAAAAGCAGTTGCAGTCACTGTGAAGTATGGTTCTACTCATATCTGTGGCCTTCCTTTCCCTAAAAATAATATATAAAATGCTAAATATCTTGTGACTCCCACATCACTCAATAATGTTGTATATTGAAATCGAATCTATGTTCGAATATCTTGTATATAATATAACTCTAATTTTATTGAATTTCAAGTGTTAATTTTTTATTTATTCTATTGTTATTGATTTAAGCTTGAATATTTGATGTTTCAATGATATAATGATACAAGTGTCAAAAGTATAAAAATTCGATGCAAGCTTGCTTGCAAGAGAATTTATTATCTTTTGACACGCAAAAAATATGAGTAAGTAGCCATTTTTTGCAAAAAAATGAGCGGATTACGAATATTTTTGCAAGGATTGCTAAAGCTACGCTGTAGCAATCCTGTATCAATGGGTGTCAAATACTTTTGACACCCACATCATTATAACACGAGGCTGAATTGAAATCCGAAGTTCCAGTTTATATACCCAACACAAACACGGAAAGGTGATTTATTATGAAAGATTTGGGAAAAACTATCGCAAAGCATAGAAAAGAGCATAAGCTTAAGCAGAGCCAGCTTGCAGACAGGCTTACAAGCTACGATATCTTTGTTAAACCAAATACCGTAAGTGCCTGGGAATCAGGACTTTCTCTGCCAAGCTCTAAGCAGCTACTTGCTATATGCGAGATTTTAAACATTTATGATATATACACAGAATTTATAGGGACTAATCCCGACAATCCTTTCCGTAACCTGAATAAAGAGGGTATAGACAAGGTAATGGAATACACCTCTCTTCTTGAAAAAAGTGGAGATTATAAGACTGCCGAGATTATTCCTATCAATGTGATAAGAGAAAGAAAGGTTTACTTTGCCGCCGTATCAGCAGGCAATGGCTCCTTCTTAGACGGGGAAGACTATGAGATGCATGCTTCA
Organism: Catonella sp.; assembly: GCF_057250765.1. Taxonomy (NCBI): domain Bacteria; kingdom Bacillati; phylum Bacillota; class Clostridia; order Lachnospirales; family Lachnospiraceae; genus Catonella; species Catonella sp. Next base: position 15,692 of record NZ_DBHIEC010000019.1, on the reverse strand, counting down.
GCGGATATACCTGAGAAGGCTGATTTTGGGGTTCATGTAAGTGGAGACAGCATGGAACCTGTTTATAAAGATGGTGAACTTATATGGATTGAGCAGACCTCTTCACTTCTTGACGGCGAAATCGGCATTTTTTTCCTTGATGGCAATGCCTATGTGAAAAAGTTTCAAAATAATAAAAAAGGGGCTTATCTCGTTTCTCTTAACAAGAAATATGCCCCTATGCCTATTACGGAGAGCAGTTCATTTAAGATATTTGGCCGAGTTTTGACAGGGTGAGGTGGATTAGCGCTAATAATATGTGCCATCACTTATGCCTTTACAAGGTTGGTTAATTTGAGTTACTCGGTTATATGCTTGCTGGTCCGTATAAAAAGCACTCTGCTCGAGTACTTGACACAAACGCCCTGTTGCAGGTGCTTGATTTTTAATGCTATATACTGTATAATCAAAATAAATAGAGGTTGTACCGTTCCCCCACAAGGTTTCTTTGAAACTGGGAGCGGCCACAATCTCTATTTTATCTCTTGAACACTTTTAATATTTCATTATTCAAACTTACCTTTATCATAAAAAAGCACCTCCCTATACATTTATTGTATCAGAGAAGGTGCTTTTATTCCACTAAAATTACACTATTTTTTCACTATTTTGCTTTTAGGCCTTTAATCCTTTATATACTACTTCTTCTTAGCCTTTTTCTTCAAAATAGCATAAGTTCCTGACTTATCTGTCTTAAATACAAGCTCCTTTTTCTTCTTGTCGTAAGAAGCCTTGTAACGCTTGCCGGTTTTTATATCGGCAGCGTAGAATACATAGCCCTTTGCTGCCTTCTTGTATGGAAGCCTTACTTCTACCTTTTCCTTAGACACAAGAAGTTTAACCTTGTAAGCTTCCTTGGTAAAAAGAGCCTTGAACTTCTTAACTATCTTATTTAAGGCTGTCTTTGCCTTAATCTTGGTTAACTGGTACTTCTTTATGCTGCCTGCTTTTCCAGACTCAGAACCCTGGTTAGCAGCGTCTCCCTGAGGAGTCTTATCGCCATCTATATCAAGCTTCGCATCAGGATTAGTTGGCATAGGCGTAATATCAGGTGAAGGCACTAATGAACCACCAGGTGCTGGAGTAGTACCTGGAACTGAAGGTGCTACCGGAACTAATGGAACTGAAGGAGAAGGTACTACAGGTGTAGTAGGAGTAATTTCAGGCTTCTTCTCTTCCTTAATGGACTCTGAAAGAGGAGCATCATATACATTTCCTGCCCAGTCTTCAATGTAGAGGTTAATGTCTTTAAGTTCCTTGCCTTCTCCTGCTTCTGATGTATTGATTACATATACTCCGTTGTCTTCCTTAACTTCAAGGTATTTTACCTTGCCATCTTCCATAATATATGCAGATACATCTCTGATTCCTGAAAGTTCTTCTTTAATCTTACTTACCTTAAATTCGGTCTTTTCAGCATCATAAGAAGAAAGTTCTACTTCAGGCTTAACTCTGTCAACTATAAAGTTAAAGGTCTTTGTTTGGATACTAGCGCCGGATACGAGTGGGTAGTAGCTAACCTCAATAACATACTTTCCATCAGGCGCTTCAGCGTCTCCTACTTTACCGTCCCACTCCCAGTCTTCGCCTGTAGATACCTTTTTATCAATATCTTCCTGTGTTGCAATAGCCTCTCCATGGTAGTTCTTAAGACCTTCTGTATCCTCTTTGCTTGTATAGATTTCATCTCCTGTAGATGCATCTTTTACCTTAAATGTAAAATCTCTGAAGCCTCTTAAGAAGGTTCCATAGAATCTTATAAAGTCATAGGTACCGTCCCCATTAGGAGAAATCGCAAGATGATCGGCTTTATACTCGTTATTTTCTTCATCTACAGGTATTTCTCCGAGTACCGCCTGCTTTCCATTTACTTTACTGCCAAGATGTGTATATGTAGCATAAGGGCTATAATATACAGGTGCCTTTCTTTCATTTTCAAGAGTGTAGATGTCATCCTCAAGTACAGGAAGATTAGCCCAATCTCCTACAAAACCTGTTACAGGTATGCTTAACTCTACTTCTGTATCAGAAGTAAATACTATGAAACCATCAAGATAGTTACCATATGGTGTTTCAGGGAAGTTATATTTTGACACATCTATTTGTGCATTAACGTTAACAGTTTTCCCTGCATCTACAGTTACACTGCCAAGGTCAATAGCACCAAGGGTAACAGGGTCAAGTGTAAAGTATCTTCCTGTCTTTCCATCCTCAACACCGTCTGTAGTGAGGTAGAGCTTGGCATTGTAGGTAATGCTGCTCTTTGTAATATTTTCCAAGGTTACACTTACATCAGCTTTGCCACCTTTTGCTATACTTCCAAGGTTAACACCTGTAACATGGTCTTTCCCGTATAATACGGCTGGCGCATAGATAGCATTGTAAAGATTTAAGACGCCCGCACCCTGCTGTCTAGGTGAACTATAGAGTCCATTTGTTAAACTCTTATGAGGAAGAGCAGAGCTCATAAGAATATTCTTGGTAAGTTCCTGCTTCTTGCTCTCTTTAACCTCAGGGTAATCCCTGTTTATTCTCTGTAAAATAACAGCAATCGCACCTGCTACGTGAGGGGATGCCATACTTGTACCAGACATATTTCCATAAGTCTGGTCATTCAATGTAGAGTAAATATTTCCACCCGGAGCTGTTATATCAGGCTTGAAGTTTCCATCAGATGTAAGTCCCCAGCTGCTGAAATCTGACATTTTGCCTTCGTTAGGGCTCTTAACCTCAACCGTTTTCTTTGCAAAACGGAGCTTAGATGAAGGATTATCTCTCAAGAATATACCATCATCATAGGAAATCATGGTTGTAACTGTTTCTGTATCATTGGTTACCATTCCCATAAGGTTGGAACCGCCCGCCTGGTGATTATGGATGAGCACTATCTTAGCGCCGTGAGCCTTTGCATTCTTAATCTTATCAGCAAAGGTAATTTCACCTCTTTGTATAAGAACAATCTTACCCTCAAGGCCGTTCTCCGTATCATTCTTAAAATCATCCTCTTTACCAAGACCTCTGAATACGACTTCCTTGTAATTATTATACAAGTCTTCTTGATCCTTATAATTGTCTGCGTTCATAAGACTTGCATATACAAGCTTTCTATTGCTTCCTTCAACTTCAACAACACTTCTTCTTACAATGGTATTCTCTATAGAAGCAACTGTAAGTGCATCAGGAACTATACCCGGTGATGCTGCAAGTCCGTAGTCAGGGAATTCTACACTAGGCAGTGCCGTTCCCTGACCAAAATATCCGTCATTACCTTCTGCAATAGCCACAGTCATACCTGTCGCCTTTGCCTTCTTAATTACAACAGACACAGCCGGATCCATAAATCTCTCAGAGCCTGCACCTGAGCCAAGACTCATATTGGCTGCATTTACTCCTAAAGAAACACAGTCTTCAAGAGCATTTACATAATCTCTTGTACGTGCTCCCTTGTCGTTGTCTCCAAATACCTTCATTATAAGTAACTGAGCATTAGGTGCAACACCTACTACTCCGTTATCCTCAGGGTTTACCGGATTAGCTGCAGTAATACCAGCTACATGCATACCGTGAGAATCCTTTTTAGGTTCTAATACGTTATTATCCTTATCAGCATAATCGTATACAAAAGGTATCTTTTGATTTATGTACTGGCCTCTTTTACTTCCTGCAATAAAGCCTTTAGCCAAATCATCGCTTACCTTACCTGTTACTCCCTCATCCAGACGGAAGTCAGGATTATAGACATCTGCACCTGAATCGATGATGGCTACAGCCATTCCCCTACCGTCATATTCAGCAGGCACCTTATCCTTGACCATACGGATGTTGTTTGGCACGTAGCTTCTAAATGCTGCTCTGCCTACCTGTCTCTCAGGCATCTTAGCCTGCTTGTATACCTTCTCCCTGCTTACAACCTCTACCTCAGGCAATTGTGCTATCTTAAGGGCATCAGCCTTGGTAGTCTTGTACACAACTCCTGCAAATTCGGTGTTGAATACCTCTTCAATCTCCGCTTCTACGCCAAGGCTCTTCACCTTCTCAGTAAAGGCTGACACCGCTGAAGCAGGATTTTCTCCATCCTTAAGCATCACAACGAAGGAGCCTTTTCCTTCCTTCTCGCTAGCAAGCAAAGACTTCCAGCTTATAGCAAATGAGCCTGCAGCATATGAAGCAGCCTGATTCAAAGAATCCGTACTTTTGTCATTTGCTAAGGCATACCCTGACTGGAAAGTTGACAAACTTGTAGCCAGCGCAAGGGTAAGACATAACACTTTTTTTGAAACCATTCCTGTTCTCCTCCTATAATGTGATTTTATTGTCTGCATAACACAACCTACTTTATAGTATAATTATTCATAATATTAACTATGCCAATTGGTTATATAATGTCAAACAATTAGGCCCTGGCACACCAAGTATGCCAAACGCGATAACACATTATACATAATAAATTCACAAATGTCTATATTTATACATAAATTCTTAATATTGTTGCATATTTCTAAAAATGTAACCGAAATGAATTTAAATGGTTATGGCTTCATCAAGTCTTCCCCTAATACCCTCCTAAAGTTCTCATTAGCCTCATAGACTTCATCGAAAGTCCCGAAAGCCTCGCAGACTCCATCATTTATAAAAGCTACATAGTCTGCACTTTTAATAGTGGAGAGCCTGTGGGCTATCATTAGGGTTATCCTGCCCTTCTTTAATTCATTTAGAGACTCATTTATCTTGTTCTCGTTTTCATAGTCCAAACTGGCAGTAATCTCATCCATTATCAATATAGGCGAGTCCTTTAAGAATGCTCTTGCTATGGATATTCTCTGCTTCTCACCGCCTGAAAGGCTTGCTCCTCTTTCTCCTACAACTGTCTTTATCCCCTCTGGAAGCCTGTTTATCAGATCCATAACATTGGCATCTTGTAAGGCTTTCTTTATTTCCACATCTCCAGCATCTTCCTTTGCCAATTTTAGATTTTCTTCTATACTACGGTTAAACAGGTAGACATCCTGCGGAATGACGGAAATCATCTTCCTTAACTCCTCTATCTTTATTTCTTTTATGTCATTTCCATTTATGGTAATGTTTCCCTTATCTACATCCCAAAATCTTTGTAAAAGCTTGATTAAGGTGGATTTACCCGAGCCTGAAGAGCCAACTAATACAACGCTCTTTCCCTCTTCTACAGTAAATGAAACATCCTTTATAACCTTGTTTTCTACCCCTGTTTCCCTGTCTTTATAGGCAAATCCGACATTGTTAAATGCTAATCCCCCTACATTTTCACTCATTACATCTTTTGCATTTAACCTGCCGCCATTGATAACAGGCTCTTCTTCATTTAGAAAATCAAATACCCTGCCTGCTGCCGCAAATATTCTTCCATAGTTACTCTTCATAGAAAGCATCTCACTTAAAGGGCTGTATACCATACTTGATACCGCAATAAGCGGAAGTACAAATTCAGCAGAGTATTCACCTTTTATGGCAAAATACACTCCTGCAACGGCTGAGATTACCGAAGAAATGCCTATGATTAGATTGGTGTTGGTTACTTCCTCCACAGCCTCTCTAGAATAGTCAAAATAAGCTTTGTTATAATCATCATTGTACCTAAACATCTTCTTAAAATATGCCCTAAAGCCACGAAATGTAATGATTTCCTTAAGCCCCTGTATCCCGTCTATAATGACAGCGTTTAACTCGCCAAGCCTTGACTGCGTCTCACTTCCGTATCTGTCAGCCTTACTATTTTTCCTGCCTGAGATTAGTAGAATAATAATCGAAAACGCTATAAGGATAAGCGAAAATTCAGGTGAAAAATATCCGACAATGATGAAAGAAATGACTGGTAAAATGATTGCCACAAAGACCTGAATTATCGAATGGGCATAGAACCACTCCAATATTTCCACATCTTCAAGCACGATACTCATTATGTCTCCACTTTTTTCGCCCTCAAGTCCCGCCGGTGCAAGCCTTGCTATCTTCTCATAGGATACACCCCTTAATGTGGTGAGTATCTTGTATGCCGCATCATGCGACACATAGATGTCAAGATAATTTAATACTGCCATACCGATAACCATCGCAAGTACGATTAGAAAATGCATCACAGGGCTTGTCAAAATCCCACTCATAGCCTTTGACACGATTAATGCCGTTTCAAAGCCGAGGCATATAGGCAGGCTCTTGTAAAGGGCATGGATAATAACGCAGAGTATAACATTTATTCTATAATTCTTTATATACTTTGAAAGTAAGAACACATATTTCATCTTACCCATATCTATTTCACTCCTCTTATAAGCCTTCTAAAAAGTTCACAGTTTTCCTCCAAATATCGCCTGTTTCCTCTATCAATAATCTCTCCATCTTCCACCACCAGGATTTCATCGGCCATACTTATAGTGGATAATCTATGAGCTATAATGAGAATACCCTTATCAGGCTTTAGTGACTGCAGGGTTTCCCCTATGCATCTTTCATTTTCCCTATCAAGAGCAGAGGTAGCTTCATCAAAGATGAGAATAGGCGCATCCTTAAGCAAAGCCCTTGCAATAGCTATTCTCTGCCTTTCACCAGCAGAGAACCTGCTGCCAAGCTCATCCACACCAGTATCAAACTCTTCAGGAAGCGACATAATCAGGTCATAAATCATAGCTTTCTTAGCAGCCTCATATATCTCTTCATCGGTAGCAGACGGCTTTCCCATCTTTATATTCTCATAAATGCTCCCGTAGAACAGATGATTATCCTGCCACACAGCAGCTATATTGTCGCCAAAAAATGCTGTATTTTCATTGTTCATCACCTTTTCATTTAGTGTCACTTCTCCACTATCTGCCCTGTAAAACCCCATCATAAGCCCAGCTATAGTGGACTTTCCACCCCCTGACGGTCCTATCAGGGCTATGGTCTTACCCTTATATAGTTCAAAGCTTATGTTCTTTAAGGTATCCTTTTTAGCTCCCTTGTACCTAAAAGACACCTTATTAAAGCTAAGCCTGACATCCCCATTTATAACCTTCTGAAAATGCTTCTCATCAAGTAAGGACTCTAGTTCCTGCCTGTTTTTTGCCTCCCTGCCTATTACATCATTTTCCATAAGATTCTCACTCTTGGTCTCAAGGAATTCACCCAAAGAATATGAGCCTGAAACACCCTGAAAGCCCAGATGCCAGGCACTGATTAGATTTAACATAGGGGAAAATGCCGCCCCTATAGCAAAGAACGAATATATGAGATAATTTTTATCCACATAGCCATAGGCACACCTAAGCCCGGTAATAGCTATAGTCAGTGCAGTACCTACTCTTAAGAAGAACTCTGAAAATGTACCCTCTATGATTGTGACCTTCAGATGAGCCATAATAGCCTTTCTGTAATTCTCACCGTAGTTCTTAATATCCCTTACATACTTAGCATCCGCATTAAATGCCTTAAGGCTAACCATTCCCTGCAAACCGTCCAGGCACTCACTGTAGTAAGTAGCGTGTTCTTCCCACTCTTTCTTTCCCTTTTCTTTCATAATACCAAAAAACAGCATCGGGATGACAAGCATCATTACCACCGAAACAAGGGAAACTATGCCTGTATAGATATCTACATACATAAGGAAAATAATAAATATACCTGCATTTAACACTGCACTTAGAATAACAGGAAGATACTTAGTATAATAATTCATTAGCCATTCTACTCTGGTAGTAAACATTGAAGTCAAGCTACCTGTGCGGATAGTATCAGCATATTCAGGGCCAAGGAGAAAGAGCTTCTGAAGTATCTTCGCTCTTACATTATCCTTTATGCTTCTTCCTGCCTCATTTACCACTCTTACATTTAATCTGTAAAGGAATTTAATCACTATAAGCAGGACAAATATAGAGCCTATAAGCATGGATACAGAGGGACTTCCTATCTGCATAGACTTTAGCAGCTCGTTTATTAAAATACTCAGGCAGACCGATACTGCTGATGAAAACATCGTTATTATTAGCTGTAAGAAAATGGCTTTTGATATTTTACTTTCTGAACCTCTTGAAAATGCAAGCAGAGCTTTATTGATAAAAATAAAATCACCCCCCTGGTAGCTACGTCAAGTCCCCCAAAACCTGATATGGAGTTAGAATATTTAATAGATTACATGAAATATACTACAACCTTTTGTGAATAATATCAATAGTCATTTTCAATTGCAACGGAAATGATGTTCTTTCCGAGAACCATTTCTTTCTTCATATGCGAGAGACTTGAAGGGAACTAAACTTAGTGATATAATACAAAATAACGAGGGGTTAGAGATGAATTTACAATTTTTGCGGAAAATGATGTGCCAAAGCAAAGTTCAGCTTCATTAAAGCGTGCTATCAAAAATTTATCCAAAAGGATTAAGGAACATGAAGAATATATAGAGAATCCATATGTTCATGTTCCAGAGTGGGATAAGGATAAGAGCAACCTTTTCTATGATGGCAAGGCACTGGCTTATTATGAGATGCTTGACATAATTAAGGCAGAATTAGACATAAGGGAACAGGACTTGAAAGAGTTCGGGCTTGATGATAATTTAGAGGAAAAACTGCTTGCATAAAGCAAAGATAATATTTAAAAAAGCGAGTGCAAATAAGGATAATTCCGATATCGCCTAAAGGCCCGCATTGTGTAGTTAAAAGATCTAAAATAAAACTGTCTCTAAACTACATTAGTTTAAAGACAGTTATTTATTATGTTATTAGCCCACTCTCTATTCTATTAACCCACTCTCCCTTAAGAGAATCTCGATATCAGTTCCCTTTGCTACGTTAAGCGCAATCTTTAGAGCAATTTTCTCTTTAAATGACAGAGGAAGTTCAGACAGTTTCTTCTTGTCGATTGCATAGTAAGCAGCCCTTAGAAGCTCTCTTATGTCATACTTTGAGCCCCATACCTCCGGTACGCCGCGGTCAACATTAAGAAGGGTATATACAGCCTCCATTCCGGTACGAATAGAGTATTCTGTAGTAAATATAGTGTCTCTTGGTGTTTCCGTGAACTGTCCAAGGAATGCGAAGTTAACTGCTCCCTTAGGGACTACAAGCGGTCTGTCCTTTTCCTTTCTTGGCTGGAAGAAGGCATTGATATAAGGCATGAAGCAGGTGGTGGTGTTGCAGCAGTTCTTTGCCCATTCGTCTATCTTGTCAAGCGGAGCTCCTATGTGATACAGCCATTCTCTGCACACCTCTTCACCTGTACAGTCACGCATAGCCTTCTTGACGTAGTTTCCTTCTTTATTGGTAGTAAGTGCATATACCCAAATCAAAACAGTATCCTTATTTTGAGACTTAAACTGTGGCTGGCGGTTGATAGTCCAGGACAGATACCAGTTATCCGTACTATCCTTTACAGTTACTATACCGCCTGTGGTAACCTTTCCTGCCCTTGGGTCTCTCTTACATATGCTGATTATCCTTTGAATGATTTCCTCATCTGAGGTTTCAACTGTTGCACTCATCCAGTTGGTTGCTTCAACATCACTGCAGAACTTGTCAGGATTTCCATACTCACCGTTTTTAGCCTGAGATGCGATATTTTTCCACAAATCCCATGACTCACCTTCACCATTCTTCACATTGCTTATATCAGGCGCGGTATTCTGGTCTCCATAGCAGGAGGTATCCGTACAACATCCATTTGTAATGAATACCAAATCATCCTCTACAAGGTCTATCTGATCCGTCTCTCCATTCTTCTCGTATACAATCTGAGTGGCAACCTTTCTTCCATTCTCATCCTTAATGATAACATTTTTAACATCTATACCGTATTCTACCTTTACTCCGTGATTTTCAAGATATTTTACAAGTGGAAGTATCATACTTTCATACTGGTTGTACTTTGTAAAACGAAGTGCAGTAAAGTCAGGAAGCCCATCTATATGGTGGCAGAATCTACATAAATATCTCTTCATCTCAAGTGCAGACGACCATCTTTGAAATGCGAACATGGTCTGCCAGTACAGCCAGAAATTAGTTTCCCAGAAAGAGTCCGGCAGAACCTCGCTTATCTTCTTGTCTTCAAGCTCCTTCTCCGGTGTCATAAACAGCTTGGTAAGTGCCATCTGGGACATCTTATCAAGTGTAAATTTTTTATCTGTATGCGCATCCTGTCCGCGTTTTTCAGAGGCTCTGCAAAGCGAGTAGTTCGGATCGTGTTTATTTAACCAATAATATTCATCAAGCACAGATATTTCAGGATTTTCTATGGAAGGCACATCTCTGTACATGTCCCACATACACTCAAAGTGGTTGTCCATCTCCCTTCCGCCCCTCATGTAAAAGCCCTTTCTCACGTCTTTTCTACCATCGCAGCTGCCTCCTGCGAGCGTAAGCTTCTCAAGCAGATGAATCCTCTCACCCTTTACCTGTCCATCCCTTACAAGATAGAATGCTGCAGAAAGCCCTGCAAGTCCTGTTCCTATTATATAGGCTGATTTCCTGTCAGCTCCCTCCGGCTTCTCCGGCTTTGCAAATGCTTCATAAGTTCCTGCTGAATAATACATAGGCTTAGTCTCCTTTTCATTTATTTTTGTAGCTAAACTCCCTTGTCTAGCTCATCTGTTTTCTATGTGCATAAGTATAAGCATTATTCTAAGATAATAATATGCACAAAATCGGGGGATTGTCAGCATATACGACAATCCCCCGATTTTGGGTTAAAATACGACAAATCACCGTCTTTGTCGTATTTATTTATTCAATTTTGCATTGTTTAGAGCCTGCTCAAAGTTGCCTTGAATAAGCGAATTTAGGCGTTCTACAATGAGTGTGGGCTCATCTTTCATTCCATTGTCAATCCATTCCAGCAAAAGACCCACAAAGCCGTATTTATAAAAGTTTGCAATAAAGGCCTTGTCGTCTTCTCTGATAACCATTCCCTTTGCCTTTTCCTCCAACACATCGTAAAGAAGCTGATATGTAGCCTTATATAAGTACCTGTGCAGATAGTCACTCGGCACATTGCGGTAAATATTTATAATAAAATTCTTGTCTTTTTTTATCATGTTGAATATAGACAAAAAGCCTTCCTGCCAGGTTTCATATGTACGATTTTCGCTTAATGCTCTTTCTGCATCCGATTCGCAAATCCATTCTGTGAGCTCCAAAATGTCATGAAAGTGATAATAAAAGGTCTGACGGTTCATTTCACACTTTTCTGCGATATCATTTATTGTTATTTTGTTTAGAGGCTTTTCCAGTAATAATTCCTTAAAAGCAAATGCAATAGCAAGCTTAGTCGTTGACTTGCTCATCTTTTCACCTTCTTTCTCAGCCTCATTATATCACAGTACATTTGCAAATCTCAATATGGCAGAGCCGCTATTCTCTGCAAGGGCCTGTCTGTATCAATATATTATTTATCCTTTAATCTTAAATACCCTGAAATGGTTTTTATTGTCATTTGATTTCTCTATGTTACAGGTAAAACCACAGTTTTTATCAGGATTTTTTGTTAGAATGAGCCCCATTAGAGTACTTACAAAAGCCATACTATAGGCCTTTTTCGACTCATTCACACTGACAAACAATGCGTACTCATTCCCATTTTCAATATTATAAAATTCATCAATAAAATCCTTGATATTACACCAGTCATGCTTTTCATAGACAAGCTCATAGTCTGCATTGTCAGACATATCAAAGAATTCAGGTTCCTCTTCCACATCTTCTCCTTTGTGAAATTCTTCATAATCAAACCTGCCAATATCTGAAATAGCCACATTATCTAAATGGCGATTTACATTATCGATTAATTTTTCATACTTATCTGCATGTAGTCCAAACTCTGATGCTTGATTGTATGCCTGCATTTCTTCAGTAATTTTCTTCCTTACTGCATCAATCTTATTTTTGGTATTGTTCATTTCAGTTTGATATGACTGTCGGATATCTTTGATTTCCTGCAATCTCTTTTCCCCTTTAGCTATTTTTTCGTCAAAGGCTCTACAGATTGCAAGATTATCCTTATCAAGAAGCCCTCTTATCTCATCTATTGTAAATCCGGCTTTTTGAAGATTTTTTATTTTAACAAAAACATAAGCCTGCTCCTCATCGTAATATCGGTATCCTGACCACCTATCTACTTTAACCGGTTTCAGTAGGTCTATTTGATCATAATAACGAAGTGTCTGAGGATTGCAGCCACAGATATGGGCAAATTCTTTAATCGTCATATCATCCTCCTTCCTGAACCATTTATATCATTACAGCTTACTGTAAGGTCAAGGAGAATTTTATACCATTTCCACATATTAATTCATCAGATTCAAATAAGAATCGTTAAGTGTAGGCGTTACCTCCCATGCTGATTCTATGGGCTTTTCTTTTGATATTACTCTCAACAAAACTCCATCTTCAAGCAAGTCTTTCTTTGAAATGAAATAATTACTTTCAAAATGTAATGACTCATCTTCACTTGTTTTTAATTCCCAAACATTGCCTTTACACCTTGCGATGAGTTCATCTTTACTACCATTATAAACGCTTTTACCATTATCAAGTATAAGCAATCTCTTACAGGTAGACTCGATATCAGAAACTATATGTGATGATATTATTATAGTCCTATTTCTTGAAAAAGTAGTTAGTACATTACTAAAATGTATTCTCTCCATAGGATCTAAGCCTACTGTTGGTTCATCCACCAAGAGTAAATCCGGATTGCCTATAAGTGAAACAGCTATACCCAGCCTTTGTTTCATTCCACCGGAAAGTGACTTGGTCTTAATTCCTTTGCATTCTTCAAGATGGACTGTTTTAAGTAAATTTTCTATTATATCTGTCTTATCCTTTTTTACCATATTAAGTTCAGAAAAATAGTCCATAATTTCAAATACGGTCATATTGGGGTAAAACGAAAATTTTTGTGGTATATAGCCTATTCTATGTCTTATTTCGTTAATATTCCGTATTTTTTCGCCACCGTAAAAAATCTCTCCTGCATCTTTTTCAAGAACACCTGCAAGTATTTTTATAAGCGTTGTTTTGCCTGCACCATTTGCCCCCAAAAGCCCATACATTCCCTCTTTTACATGGAAACTTATATCACTTAATGCAGGCTTTTCTTCATAATTCTTACACAGCCCATTTACCTTTATTTCCATCAATTTCTACCCAATCCTTTACCTTTTACTATGAAAAACAGTATCACTGCCATTATATAAACACCTGCTATAAGGCTGATTACTGAATATTTCAGGTGGTTAGTATAACAGCAGACATTTAGAAAAGCAACATTTTCTTTACCTACTGCACAGAACAGATAATATCCCAAATAAGCTACATATCCTGTAATTTCCTTGCCTGTTGCCTCTGAAAATATCACTCCAAACAACCCAAGATACAGGGAACTGATGCAAATGGATATGGCCCACAATCCAATAACTACATCATTCATATACGAAATAAAATATAATGAAAATGTTATTAACCCTACTGTTAACATAACTCCCATTATGAATCTTGTAAAATATATTTTAGTATAGGAAGTTCTCACTGTATAAGTAAACTCGGTAACTCCATTTCTTTTTTCTATATTACATAGTGGTAATAGCATAAACATAGAGAAAAATATCACTATATTTTCACCGGTAGTTTTTATGTCATATTCATTCATGTTTCTATTTGCAAATCTTATTAACAACACAAGTAAAAATAGTATGCTTATTATCACATTACTGTTATATGCAAGTTTCAATTGATAAACTAAAAATGATTTTTCCTTACAACACAGCTGTTCATGCTTCTTTTTGCTCAACCTATCAAAAAATATATCATTTATATAGTTCCTCCTGTATTTAAGCCTTCTACCGTTTCTTGCCTTATCAAATATCGTTACAGAAATAGCAGTAATGATAATTGATAAAAATACCATAAATATACGATTTATATATATGTCATTTTTTATTCCATCGTAATACTTATCCATCCCAAAAGAACTAAATCTTATTACTACCCTCCATATCTCATAATTCCCCATAAATGTAGCTATAGACAACAACCAGACAATAAACTGTACTCCGAAAACGAGGATTAAATTATTTGATAAAATATCCAGAAAAACTGATAGCGAAACAGTTACCAATATGGTAGGAACTATCCAAACAGCCCAGTACTTTATAAAAGGAATGCAAGAAATAATATAGCCATAAGTTATCGATTCGCTGTAAAAGTACACTGCTCCAATGATTGTCATAATTAATGTCATTAAACAAATAGGTATGACTGCTGACGCAATTCTTATAAGTATAATTTTTGAACTTTTACTATTGGACGCATATATGAATTCCCTGACATAGTTCTGCCTGTCTTTTATAAAAACAGTAGCCGCTATGATTGCTGAAACAAGGCTTGTTAATATTCCCATATAGTTCATAAAATATCTTGCATATCCTTCTGCAAGTCCCGACTTTAGTGAGTAATTAAATATCTCTCTTTCCTCTTTTACCACATTACGGTTATCATCATGTAATCTATTTATTCCAAACCTTTTATATTTATAAACAGCATAAAGTCCGGACTTTTCACCATAATGGTAATTTGTCCTATAGCCTATTGTTTTCTCAAATCCATTTATTAATTCCAAAATTTCCTTATCAGTTAAGCTTATTTCAACCTCTGACATTTTCTCGTCTACATTAAATGAGGGATTTATTCTTGTTATTATTTCTTCTAATCTTGCTCTTATCTCCTCATTTATCTCTAAATCAACAGGAATTCCATTGCCTTCCTCTCCGCCATAGACAACCAAGCTGCCCTGCTTTACATCTTCCTTTAACTTAAAATAGCTATATTCTCCAAAACTCAGCGGTTTGCTATAATAGTAGTCAACTTCAGGTGCAATTGATAAAAATGTAAATCCCATCACCAACAGCATGGCTATCACAAATACTATAGATACTGTATTTTTCTTTATTTCAATCCATAACATAGTCTGCCCCTTTTGAAATTATAGCCCTACGGCTTAATAATATCGCATTATTCCCAACTCCCTTTTGTTTTACAAGATTTTGCCATATCTCAAACGCTTTATCAAGATTCCCAGCTTCAAACTCATATTTTGCTTCCATATATCCAATTTCAGATTCAAACAACAGTGACGCTACGAATGATAACATTTCAGACTCGCTCCGGCATCCGCTTCGCTCCGCCTAATGCGCTCGCTTAGAATTTATCATTCGTAGCTGATACCTTAAATTTATGAAAATAACAACCGAATACCAAATTAAAGACAGCCACTCCGACCTGGCCCAATGTGGCTGATGTGTTTGCTTGCAATTATTCATCAATTAAACAGCCGGAGCTGATAATGCCGCATAGTTCGCTGTTTCCACTCTGACATCGTGCTACGCACTCGTCACTCGTGGACAGCTATTATATAGGCAGGACTAACGCACCTTGCTTCGTTGCTTCGCAACTTGCAAAGTGCGAGTCACTGCCAAAAAGCGAGCGCGTTAGGTTTTTCGTAATCATGTAAAAACTTAAAAATAGCACCTTGCAGAAAAACCGGAGCGAGTCTGGACATTTATCAGCGAAGGCGTAACTTAGTCAAAAAACAAACACATCAGCCCTACAAATTAGAAGTTACTGACATTATAAATCATCAAACAACCAGTCCAC
>NZ_DBHIEC010000018.1:0-55494 GCF_057250765.1 Catonella sp. | reverse complement strand
ACTTACTTCAAGCACATAGTGATGTAGTTGCTATTTTCGGAGGAAATGATCCTACAGCTCTTGGAGCGCTTGCAGCAGCTAATGCAGCAGGTATCAAGAAGGGTAAATGTTTCATTTATGGTATTGATGGATCTCCTGATATCAAGAAAGAACTTGCTTCTGGAACATCACTTATAGAAGGAACAGGTGCCCAGTCTCCAGTGGCAATTGCAGAAAAGGCAGTTGAGATTATGTATAATCATGTAGAAGGAAAGGCTGTAGATAAAGAATATCCGGTAGATACCTTCCTTATTACTGCAGATAATGTAAAAGACTATGGCACAGATGGTTGGCAGTAAATTTTAATAATAATAAGTTGTATTAGGAAGCAAAGGTGCTTTCTTCGTCCGGAGGGAAGGAGTTAGCACCTTTTTTTACAAACTATTAAAGTTTTTATATCTGTATGTAGATGCCAAAGGAGTTTGGTACCTATATGAAAAAAATGGGTTATTTGGTTTTGGAAGAACCATGAAGATTTCATGTAAATTTATAGAGTAAGGGGATGATTAGTTGAGCGATAATATTATTCTTAGAATGAAAAACATTAATAAACGCTTTCCCGGAGTTTATGCATTAAAAAATGTTAACTTTGAGTTAAAGAGTGGAGAAGTACATGCCTTACTTGGTGAAAATGGAGCCGGTAAATCTACCTTGATTAAGGTACTTGGTGGTATATATCATGCTGAAGAGGGTGATATTGAGATTGAAGGCAAGAATGTAAGCATAGCAAGTGTTCAAGATGCGGAGCAGAATGGAATTGCTATTATTCACCAAGAACTGGTATTGGTGCCACATATGAGTGTAGCCGAAAACATTTATCTGGGACGTGAGGTTGGAAGTGGTATATTTGTAAATAGATCAGAAATGACTAAAAATGCACAGAAGATTTTAGATGATTTGGGAATGGATATAGATGCAAGAAGTCTAATTAAGGATCTTCCTATAGCCAAGCAACAGATGGTGGAAATAACCAAAGCAGTATCAGTAAATTCTAAGATATTGGTAATGGATGAGCCAACTTCTTCTATAAGTGATAAAGAAGTAGAAAACCTATTTAAGATAATGAGAGATTTGACTAAAAAAGGAGTTGGAATAGTTTATATATCTCATAAAATGAGTGAACTTGATGAGATATGTGATAGAGTTACAGTCATGCGTGACGGTGAATATGTTGGTACTAAGAATGTAAAGGAAACAGCTAAAGACGAGCTTATAGCAATGATGGTTGGAAGAACTCTGACTAATTATTATGTAAGAGACTATGGCACGCCAGGAGAAGAAATACTAAAGGTAGTTGGGCTTTCTGATGGAGACAAGGTAAACGGTGTCGATTTTAATATAAGAAAAGGTGAGATTGTTGGATTTGCGGGACTTGTAGGAGCAGGAAGAAGTGAAACAATGCAGGCTATTTTTGGTCTCACACAAAATGTGACGGGTGAAATATATATACAAGGAAATAAAGTAGAAATAAATAATCCTGAAGATGCCATTAAATATGGGCTTGCGCTGGTTCCAGAGAGCCGTAAGGAGCAGGGATTATACCTTGTACAAAGTGTTAAATATAATACTACAATTGAGGTACTTAAGGAGTTTATAGGCAAGTTTAGGGTTAATGACAAAAGAGAAACTGAAATTACTCAGAAATATATAGAACTTATGTCTACCAAGACTCCATCGCAGGCACAGGAAATAGGAAATCTTTCTGGTGGAAATCAGCAGAAGGTGATGATAGGAAGGTGGCTGGCTACAAAGCCTAAGGTGCTGATATTGGATGA
The DNA here is from genome assembly GCF_057250765.1 of Catonella sp. Lineage (NCBI taxonomy): Bacteria > Bacillati > Bacillota > Clostridia > Lachnospirales > Lachnospiraceae > Catonella > Catonella sp. Next base: position 53,680 of record NZ_DBHIEC010000018.1, on the reverse strand, counting down.
ACCGACAAGAGGAATTGATGTAGGAGCCAAATCAGAAATATACGCGATAATGAATAATCTCGTAAAAACGGGAGTTTCTATTATAATGATTTCATCGGAATTGCCTGAAATTATTAATATGAGTGACAGGGTATATGTAATGGCAGGTGGAGTAGTAAGAGGATGCATAAGCAGGGAAGAAATATCTCAGGAAAGTATCATGCATCTTGCAGCAATCTAAAAACAGAGGTGAATAAGATGGAAGATAAAAAAATTGTTACATCCAACAGCAAGGCGGTATCTGCCAACCAGGTAGCTGTATTCTTTAAGGAGAATATGGGAATAATGGTGGCACTGGTTATTTTATGCATATTCTTATCTATTTTTCCGGGAACAAGTGGAACTTTTCCAACTGTGAAAAATATGATGAATGTATTGAGACAGATTTCTACCAATATGCTTTTAGCTTGTGGAATGACTATGGTTATTATACTGGGTGGAATTGACTTGTCAGTTGGTTCAGTTATAGCTCTGACAGGTGTTATTTCAGCCGGCTTAGTTTCAAGGAATGGAATGAGCATACCGATGGCCTTGCTGATAGGTATTGTTATAGGTGTTGTTTCTGGAGCATTTAATGGTCTTGTTATTTCAAAGACAACTATACCACCGTTCATAGTGACACTTGCAACAATGAACATTGCTAGAGGTTTAGCGGGAGTATACACAGGTGGTTCTCCTGTACGAGTTGTATCTAAAGAATGGCAGTGGCTTGGTGCCGGTTATATTGCAAGTATTCCTGTTCCTGTTATAATAATGGTAATAGTATTCATACTATCTATACTTATCATGAATAAAACCAAGATGGGAAGACATATATATGCAGTAGGTGGAAATCCATTGGCAGCTAGATTTTCAGGTATTAATGTATCAAAAGTTAAATTTTTTGTGTACGCATATTCCGGAATAATGGCGAGTCTTGCAGGTATTATCCTTGCTTCACGAATGTACTCCGGACAGCCTACAGCTGGTGACGGTGCAGAAATGGATGCAATCGCAGCGGTTGTAGTTGGTGGAACTTCTATGTCTGGTGGTTCAGGTAAATTAGGAGGTACCTTGATTGGTGCGCTGATTATAGGTATACTTAGTAATGGACTCAACCTTATGAATGTCAATTCTTTTTGGCAGACAGTGGTAAAGGGTGTAGTTATACTCCTTGCAGTATTCTTAGACTATATCCGTACACTTAAAAAGAATAAATAATATAAAAGGGGTGAGGATGACTCACCCCTTTGTTTTAGAGGTAACATGAAAAATAACATAAGAACATACCTTAAAGATTGGATAATTCCTATTATTTCAGGAGCTATTCTTTTTTCGGTATTAATTGGGCTAAAAATAACATATAATGGTATTCACAAGCATATACCTAGAGTTTTTGGTGCTACTTATATGACTATGAATAATCCTTATTTTTCCGTGCTTAATGAAAGCCTTAGAGAAGTAATTGAAGCAAATGGAGATATACTACTTACAAGAGACCCTGCACAAAGTCAGGATAGACAGAATCAACAAATACTTGAGATGATAGATGAAGGTATTAAAGTATTGTTTGCCAACCCTGTCGATTCTAAGACCATAGAGCCTGCACTCGAAGCTTGTAAGAAGGCTAAAGTTGCAGTATTTGTTGTAGATACAGAGGTTCAGGATAGAGCCAATGTTGTTTCTGTTATTCAGTCTGATAATTACAGGGCAGGTGAACTTGTGGCAGAAGATATGATGAAAAGGCTTCCCAAAGGAGCAAATATAGTGCTTTTATCCCATTACAATGTGCAATCTACCCAGGTAAGAAGAAAGGGATTTTTAGATAGAATAAAAGGACATGATGAGTACAAAATAGTCGCCAATTCGTACAAGAGCTCAGAAATTGAAGTTGCAACCATGGAGATGGATAAGATTATTAAATCAGGAGTTAATATTGATGTTGTTTTTGGAAATAATGACCCAACAGCTGTTGGTGCTCTTGCAGCGCTCGAGGTAAATAAGCTGACAGAAAAAGGGATAATGGTATATGGAGTAGATGGTTCGCCGTATGCCAAGCAGTTAATATCAAAAGGATACATGGTTGGAACTGCAGCACAGCATCCTATAATCATGGGAAGAACTGCAGCAGATACAGCGTATAAATATCTAAAGAATAAAAAAGTTGAAAAAAATATTACTATAGATGTTGATATGGTAACTAAAGAAAATATGGATAAAACCAATATAAATGAATGGCAATAGATATGGAAAATGAACTTCTTAGTATTAAAACAAACAAGATTCTTATCTTTATGTATTTTATATGCTTTTCTACAGCAATCTGGATTTCCCAGTTTGTATGCCTAAGTATAGATAAGATAACACTTAACTTTGGTGCAAGGGAATTTATTGCTGAAATAAGTGGACTACCAGGCAATGCTGAGGTTTTGGCACAAAAAACTATTTTTTACATGCTAATGTTTGGAGTTACATTTGGGCTTAGGACCTATTTTGGTAAAAAAGTAAAAAAAATAATAACGATTACTCTTGTTGTAGATTATTTAATAGCATTTCGTATTATTATTTTATTAAACTTTAATTATAATGGGGTTTTGTTATGGGTATTTACAAACTTCCTTGCACATCTTATAAAGAGCCGCTTCTCAGTATTATACATTGGAGGAGGGGTAATCAGCTATGTAATTACAGATAAAAACCTTGCATCTATGTGGCTAAAAAATTATAACATTGCAGATTATATTTCGGTATATTCTAAGGATGAGCAGAGCTACTTCTATCTCACTTATAATATACTAAACATTATGACAATAATTGCATTTTTTGCATGCTGCCTTTTTATTATAATGAAAAAGGATGAAACAATAAAGAAAACAAAGGATTTATACGAGCAGTTATCACTTGCCAATAGCAATCTTATCAAAGTTAATAAAGAACTTGAATGCATGGTTGAAGAAAATGAAAAATTGGCAGAAATAAGAGAAAGAAACCGTATAGCTAGGGAAATTCATGATACCATGGGGCACACTTTAACAGGAATAATTGCTGGAATAGACGCTTGTATAGCACTTGCAAAAGACTCGCCTGAAATCTTAAGAGAGCAACTAAAATTGATTTCAGAGATTAGCCGTAAAGGAGTTGAAGATATTAGGGCTTCAGTAAGTTCTCTAAGACCTGATACTTTAGAGAGGCTGAATCTAAACCAAGCCCTGTACAACCTCATTGAAAATACAAGAAAGGTTATGGGGGTTGAGGTAGATTATTATTGCAATGAAAAAGAGCTGAAATTAGACGAGGATGAAGAAAATGCAATCTATAGAATTGTACAGGAATGCATTACCAATGCGATAAGGCATGGAATGGCTACGAAAATAACGGTTTTACTTGAAAAAAGACAGTTTGAAATATATTTGAAAATATCAGATAATGGTATAGGTTGCACTGAAATTAAAGAAGGCTTTGGAACAAGACATATGAAAGAAAGAGTAGAAATGTTGAATGGAACTGTTAACTTTACCAATAAGGATGGCTTTGTGGTAGAGGCAGTGGTTCCCATAAGATGGGGTAAAGAATATGATTAAAGTATTGGTTGCAGATGATCAGGAAATGATTAGAGAAAGCCTCAAAATTGTATTAAACAGTAAAGAAGATTTTGAGGTTACTGATGCAGTAGCAAATGGACTTGAGGTCATTCAGAGCATAAGAAAAAATAAACCGGACGTTATACTTATGGATATTAGAATGCCCAAAGTTGATGGAGTTCAGTGTACTCAGATGGTTAAGGAAGGATATCCGGATATAAAAATTATTATACTTACAACTTTTGATGATGATGAGTATGTTTATAATGCCTTGAGATTTGGAGCTAGTGGCTATTTGCTAAAGGGAGTAAGCATGGAAGGACTACAGGAGGCTATAAGGGCTGCACATCAGGGACAGTCAATGATTAATCCTGATGTTGCAACAAAGGTATTGAAATTTTTCTCAGATATGGCTAAGGATGAATCGCTAATAAAAATCGAAGACTTTCAGGTCAAAGATATAACCGCAGGTGAGTGGAAAATAATAGACGAGGTGGCAAAGGGAAAATCTAATAAAGAGATTTCAGAGACTCTTGCTTTGTCAGAGGGAACAGTAAGAAACTATCTGTCAGTTATTCTTGAAAAGCTGTCTTTAAGAGACAGAACTCAGCTTGCGATTTGGGCGATACAGTCACATAGAAGCCATTAAGATAGGAGATTTGCTTGATTAAGAAGAAAATATTAGTAATAGAGATGATAATTACTGCCATTGTTATATTGTCATATGTCATTTGGTTAAATCAAAGACCTGTGATTCTAGAATTTGCTATGTTTAATGGTAGTAATTGGAATGTGGAAATACAGGATAGTTATAGCTTTATAGACAGGGCTATTGATAGATTTGAGAAAAAGCATCCAGGGGTAAAGGTGCATTACGTAAGTGGTATACCTAAGGAAGATTATTCGGAGTGGCTTAGTGGTAAGATACTAAAAGGGGATGCACCTGATGTCATGATGATAAAGGACGAAGACTTCAACCGCTTTGCAGAGCTTGAAATACTGGAAAATCTGGATGATTATTTGAAAAAGGATAAGGAATTTGATGCTAATAGATATTACGAAACTGCATTAAAATCGGGGAAAATAGCAAATGTACAATATGCATTGCCCTTTGAGACCGTTCCGTACCTTATGTTTGTAAATAAAACTCTGTTGAATAAAGAGGGTATAGATATTCCCAATAAAGATTATACTTTTGATGACTTATATTATGTCTGCAAAAAAATAACGAAGGATTTAGATGGAGATGGAATTATAGACCAGTTTGGGATATTTAAGTATAGTTGGCAGGAGGCAGCAGTCTCTAACGGAGCTAGGTTGTTTTCAAATGATGGTAAGCAGTGTTATTTTACTAGCACCAAACTACAGGAAGCTATTAAATTTACCAAAGCATTAAGTGAATTAGATGAAAACCAAAAAGTCACAAAAGAGCTTTTTGATAAGGGCAAAGTTGCCTTTATGCCACTTAGCTATGCGGAGTATAGAACTTATAAGGCATACCCATATAAAATTAAAAAATATACTGATTTTCAATGGGACTGTATAACTCTCCCAAAAGGTAAAAAAGGAAGTAATTCTTCAGTGGTTGACAGCTTAAATATAGGGATGGGAAAAGATAGCAAACATAAGGAATTATCTTGGGAATTTCTAAAATATATGACAGGAAATGAAGAAGTTCAAAAAGATATGTTTTTAAATGCACCAGCAGCATCTGTATTACATTCTGTAACTGAAGATAAAAATCTTATAAAGGATATTGATGGAGAATTTATTGGAAAAGTCATAGATAGTGGAAGTGTAAAGCCAAAATTTGAAAGATATGAAGGCGCTATACAGATAGCAGATGCAGAAATAAACAATTATTATACTCAGGATGTAGACTTGGACAATGCAATGAGGATTATCCAAAGAAAGGTACAGGAATATATATCGAAATAGGAGGAAATAGAATGAAGCGTTCAGAAATCAATAATATAATAAAAGAAATGGAAGTACTTATAAATGAAAATGGTTTTAAACTGCCCCCTTTCGCAGATTGGACACCAAAAGAATGGGAAACCAAAGGAAGGGAGTATGATGAGATAAGAGATAATAGGCTGGGATGGGATATAACTGACTTTGGGTTGGGTGACTTTAATAAGGTTGGATTTGGACTTTTTACTATAAGAAATGGAAACCAGCATAATCCGAAATATAAAAAAGTATATGCAGAGAAAATCCTCTTTTTAAGAGATAATATGATGGCACCAATGCATTTTCATTGGTTTAAGTCGGAGGATATAATAAACAGGGGAGGAGGTACCATGCTTATTAAACTGTATAACTCCGACAAAGATGGAAATCTTTTGGACACAGATGTAATAGTACATTCCGATGGAAGAGAATACACTATAAAGGCGGGTGGCATGGTTGAGCTAAAACCGGGTGAAAGCATAACTATAACTCCTTATCTTTATCATGAATTCCATGTAGTTCCTAGCAGTGGAAGTGTGCTTATTGGCGAAGTTTCGCAGTGCAATGATGATGAAACAGATAATAGGTTCTATGAGAAAATCGGAAGATTTCCCAAAATTGAAGAAGATGAGCCTCCATACAGGCTTTTATGCAATGAATATCCAGATGCAAAAAACTAATTGTTAAACATAAATAAAATCACATAATTATTGTAAAATACATCAAATTTCGCTATACTGTAGTTAAGTGTATTAACAATGGGTGAAGGTGCATTTTTATGAAAGCAAATCTGTTTTTTAAGTACCTGGTTTGCTACCTCCTAATAGTTATTAGTTCCCTTATTATACTAAACACAGTAGGAGCAGGGCGTATCAGAAATGGGATTATAAATGACAATATAAGATCTATGAAGATTGAGGCAGAGACTATAACAAGCGACTACATGAAGGGATATTATTCCGGAAATATGTCTCTTTTTGACGTAGACAATGGGCTAAAGACTATTGATACATTTGCAGATGCAAGAATAATGATAATAAATGTTGTAGGTGAAGTAGTTTCTGATACAAGAGGAACTTCTTTTAACGATAAGAATGAGAGAAGAAGACTTCCTGCCTGGTTCTTAGAGAAGGATTCATATGTGGGTGGCAATATCAAGGAATTATCTAATAAAGCTATAGTGGCGGTAATTTCCCCTATTGATATAGACTTTGTACTTAAGGGCTATGTGGTGCTTTCAATGAGTTTATCTGAGCTTGAAAAGGACGCCTCGTATAGTATAGATACCTTGAATATTTGCTTTTTGATACTTGGAGTAGTATTTCTCGTAGCCCTGCTATTTCTTTATAGGATATCGATTATTCCTTTAAGAGCGGTAATTAAGGCTGCCAGAGAATATGCCAGAGGAAATTTTGACTATGTATTTGCCACTGAGGAGAACAGACACGATGAATTTAGGGATTTGATGGACACCATTGAATATATGGCTAAAGAACTGAGTCTTATGGAAGAATATCAGAGAAAATTTATTTCAAATATTTCTCATGATTTTCGCTCACCGCTTACCTCTATAAAGGGCTTTGCTACGGCAATGATGGATGGAACTATTCCTCCTGAGCTTTACAACAAGTATCTAAGTACCATTTGCTTTGAAACAGATAGACTTACAAAGCTTACAAGCGGGTTGATTGAGCTTAACAAGTTTGACAGTCATCAGGCTCTTTTAGATATCAGAGAGTTTGATCTGCATAGTATGATAAAGCAGACAGTGGAGGCATTTGAAGGAAAATGCAGAGACAAGCATATTTCGCTGAATCTTATATTTGAAGGGGATGAGTCCATTGTAATGGCTGACAAGGGAAAGATTGAGCAGGTATTTTACAATCTGATTGACAATGCTATAAAGTTCAGCCACAACGATTCAGATATAAATATAACTACAAAATCTAAGGGAAATAAGGTAATAGTATCCGTTAAAGATTATGGCATTGGTATACCTAAGGAAAGTCTTAAGAAAATATGGGAGAGGTTTTATAAAACGGATACTTCGAGGGGGAAGGACAAGAAGGGCAGCGGCTTGGGACTGGCTATAGTTAAGGAGATTATCCAGTCGCATGGAGAAGAAATAGATGTAATCAGCACTGAAAACGCAGGAACTGAGTTTGTATTTACAATTAGTAAACCAGGGGTATGATTATGAGCGATGATAAGGATTATAAATTCATTAACGAAAAAATAGTTCAAAAGAAGATGCATCCTGTTAAGAAATTTTTTATTGGCTTAATTGTAGTTTTATTTTTGGGTGTTGTTTTCGGAGCTACGGAAAGAATTATATTTGAAGTTACAGGTGAGGTGCTTCCGCATTTTAACTTATTTAAGAAAAATCACTTGATTGAGCTTAGAAAAAATGAAGAAGTGGTAAGCGGAGCTTCGATAGCTACTGAAAGTTCAGTAAAGGAAGCTAAGGAAAGTAAGCCTGAGGCGGATAAAAAGCAGGTTAAGATAATTGAGAAAAGAGTTTCTGCTGATCTATCCGACTATAAGCAGGCTCTAAGTCAGTTTGGTAAGTTAGCAAACGAGCAAAATCAGTCTGTAGTTGAAGTGCAATCTGTGGTAAAGGGAAAGGACTGGTTTGAAAATCCTTATGACGCTGTAAATAAAGCTGCAGGATATATAATTGCGGTTCAGAACGACGAGGCTTATATATTAACGGATTATAAGAGCATTAAGTCTGCTGATAATATAAAGGTAAAGTTTAAGCAGGGCTTCCTTGCAGAGGGGATAATTAAGAATTATTCGGTTAATTTGGAGCTTGCTCTTGTGATGGTCAATCTAAAGGGAATTGCAAAGAAGGATGATATTGAACCTCTTAAGTTTGGAGGAATTAGCTACAAGAGCATAGGTGAGCCTATTATGGCTATAGGTAATCCGAATGGAAACATCTATTCAGTATTACCGGGAGTTATAACAGGTGCTGAGACGTCCCTGATAGAAGATGACTACAGCTTTGATTCGCAGTTTACAGATATAGATATAGCTAAGAACGGAGATGCTGTCTTTGTTGATTTTGATGGAAATGTCGTAGGCATATATTATAAGGGAAATCAGGATGTAACTCAGATAATTAACATTTCAAAGATAATGACCTTACTTGAGAAAATGATGAATGATGAGCCCCTGCCTTATATAGGAATCAAGTCCAAGGCTTTTGACGGAGCTGAGGAGAAGACAGGAATATCAGGAGGAGTAATGGTAGACAGCGTCACCAAGGGTTCTCCTGCGGATGATGCGGGCTTTAAGGAAGGCGATATAATATACGAGATGGACGGCGTACACATTGAAAATATGAGCGACTATGAGAGCTTCCTTGAAAGTAAAAAGCCAAAGAATAAGGTAAAAGTCCTCATTTACAGGGTAACAAGGAATGAGGGTAAGAAAATAGAATTAGAAGTAGAGATAGGAGACAGCAGGGGTATAAAATGAGATATATAAAGGATATTAAGGACGGAGAGCAGTTAAACGGCATCTATTACTGTAAGGAGAAGAAGGAACTTAGAAGTAAAAATGACAAACCATATTATTCAATGACTTTGCAGGATAAAACAGGCAGTCTTGATGCTAAGGTATGGGATACGAATTCAAATGGAATTGAGGACTTTGCGGGTGGTGACTTTGTCTGTGTTCAGGGACAGGTTTCTATCTATATGGGAGCTTTGCAGGGCAAAATTATCAGAGCCAGAAGATGTGGTGAAGGCGAATATGACCTAGCGGACTACATACCTACTTCGAGGTACGATAGAGATGAGATGTATGGGAAGCTTTTAGACATCATCGATACAGTAAAGAATCCTTATTATAAAAAGTTATTGGATGCATTTTTCAGGGACAAGGAATTTGCAGAGAAGTTTAAGAATCATTCTGCGGCAAAGACAGTTCACCACAGCTTTGTGGGCGGGCTTTTGGAGCATTCTTTAGGGGTGGTAAAGGTCTGTGATTTTATGTCTAATCAATATCCTATGATTAACAGAGACCTGCTTATAACTGCAGCACCACTGCACGACATAGGTAAGATGGTTGAGCTTAGCGGATTTCCAACTAATGAATATACTGACTCAGGCCAGCTTCTAGGTCATATTTACATTGGTGCAAATATGATAAATGAGAAGATTAACAGCATTGAAAATTTTCCAAAAAGACTGGCAGATGAGCTTATTCACTGCATTTTATCTCACCACGGCTCTCTGGAATTTGGTTCGCCTAAGATGCCTGCACTTATGGAAGCCTTTGCACTCAGCCTTGCTGACAACATGGATGCGAAGATGGAGACATTTACCGAGCTTTTGGAAGTAAATGAGGGCAGAACGGATTGGCTTGGTTACAACAAGTTTTTTGAGTCGAATATAAGAATAGCTACAAAGAATAAGGAATAATATGTTTGAAAAAAATGATATTTTAGAACTTCAGATTGAGGCAATTGGAAGTGAGGGAGAGGGTATAGCACATGCAAATGGTTATACCCTCTTTGTGAAGGATACAGTTCCGGGGGATAGGATAGAGGCTAGGGTGGTAAAGGCAGGAAAAAACTATGGATATGCAAGATGTGAGCGTATCATAGAGCCGTCAACAGATAGGATAGAGCCTGTCTGTCCCATTTCAAAGAGATGTGGAGGCTGTCAGTTCCAGCAACTTTCGTACGAGGCAGAGCTTAAGTTCAAGCAGGAGAAGGTGTTCAACTGCATAAAGCGTATAGGTGGTTTTAGCGATGAAGAGATACCTATGCTTCCTATAATCGGTTGTGAAGAGATTATGCATTATAGGAATAAGGCTCAGTTTCCTGTTGGTGTGAATAAAGCGGGTGAGATAGTTACGGGCTTTTATGCAAAGAGGAGCCACGAGATAGTGGATACGACCAAATGCTACATTCAGTTTGAGGAGAATGAGCTTATTTTGGATACCCTTATGGCATTTATGAAGAAGTATAAAATCTCTGCCTACGAGGAAAAAATAAATCCAAAGACGAAAAAACCTGAAAAGGCTAGGGGTTTGGTGCGCCACATTATGACTAGGAAGGGTTTTGCTACAGGTGAAATAGGCATCTGCGTAGTAATAAACGGAGATGTACTGCCAAAGGCTGATGAGTTTACAGCTATGGTGCTTAAGGCATTTGAGGGCAGGAGTGATGTAAGGATAACAAGCATTTGCGTAAATGTAAATAAGAAGGTTACCAATGTGATATTCGGAGATGAGCTTAGATGTATCTACGGGAAGCCTTACATAGTGGATATGATAGAGGATGTTAAGTTTAAGATATCTCCGTTTTCATTCTATCAGGTAAATCCCGCACAGACAATGAAGCTCTATGGTAAGGCTTTGGAGTTTGCAGGACTTACCGGAGAAGAAGTGGTTTGGGATCTCTACTGCGGCATCGGTACCATAAGTCTGTTTTTAGCTAAGAAGGCAAAGGAAGTCTACGGAGTGGAGATTGTAGAGGCAGCAGTGGTAAATGCGAGGGAGAATGCTAAATTAAATGGAATGTCGAATGTGTATTTCACAGTGGGCAAGGCAGAGGATGAGGCTAAAAAACTTCCAAAGCCTGATGTAATAGTAGTAGACCCGCCAAGAAAGGGCTGTGATGAAAAGCTCCTTGAGACGATAATGAATTATAAGCCAAGCAGGGTGGTTTATGTGTCCTGCGATCCTGCTACACTTGCGAGGGACTTGAAGGTGCTTTGTGGGGATGGAGGGTATAGACTGGATAAGGTACAGGCGGTGGATCAGTTCTCGAGGGGGGTGCATGTGGAGAGTGTGGTGAGGTTATCTCTAGAAGGGAATAGAGAGCAGAGTTTTCTTCAAGCGCTGTAGCATTCAAGGCGAATAAGTATCACCATACTGAGTGGATGGTTTGAGTTCAAAGAAAATTGGTATGAACCAGTTGATGCACAAGTTAAATCTAAAAATGCACAAGTTAATGCACAAGTTAAAGTGAATCAGGTACTAGACGAAACACAAAATTATGATTTTAGCATTGAGGAAAAAGCTTTACAGTTCTGTTCTGAAGCGAAAAGCATAATTGAATTAAGCGCTGAGAGAACACGAGTAATTCTATCAAAGATGGAAGATATTATCCCTGTTGGTGAAAATAGAAATCGAAAGTATAAGTTAAAAAAATGAATAATCGAAGTATAAGATTTTGCAGGTAAAAAAGTTGAGACCATGGTGAGCAAGAGCTACTTCCAGCTACAAAGAGAGAGGAAAGGTAGATATGATTTTAGAAACAGAGAGACTTATCCTTCGTCCGTGGGAAGAAACGGATGCTAAGGAATGCTATAAATACGCAAAAGATCCACGAGTAGGTCCGGTTGCAGGGTGGCCTGTGCATACAAGTGAAGAGAACAGCCGACAGGTCATCCGGGATGTGCTGATGGCACCGGAGACCTACGCTATTGTACTGAAGGAAACAGGACTTCCAATTGGCAGCATCGGCTTTCACCACAACGATCTTGCAGAAAAGGATGATGAAGCGGAGCTTGGTTATTGGCTGGGAGTTAATTATTGGGGACAGGGTCTTGTGCCTGAGGCGGGAAGAGAGCTGCTGCGTCATGCCTTTGAGGATCTGAACCTTGTTCGCATCTGGTGTGGCTATTATGATGGCAACGAGAAATCAAAGCGTGTTCAGGAAAAGCTTGGGTTCAAGTACCAATGGGCTACTGAAGATGTGCCGGTTCCGCTGTTGGGCGAAATAAGAAATGGACATGTAAGCCTATTAACAAAAGACGAATGGGAAAACCTCATCACGCTATATACACCATCTTTGGAAGATCTTTGGTTTCGCCAGAAAATGATGGCAGATACGGAAACCATGTCGTATAACCACGCTTGGGGAGGTACAATTCCTTTTCCTAAAGAGGAGTGGCTTGGCTGGTATGATTTTTGGATTGTAAATCATGAGGGCAAGCGTTATTTCAGATATTTGAAGGATAACGCTGGTCATTTTATTGGAGAGATTGCCTATCATTACGATAGCAATCGAAACCTTTATATAGCTGATGTTATAGTCTATGCACCATATAGAAAAAAAGGCTATGGCAGTATTGGATTGGATTTGTTATGTAGTGCTGCTAAACAAAATGGCATAAAGCTGTTGTATGACGATATCGCAATAGATAATCTAGCGGTTAAGATATTTCTAAAGAATGGATTTGTTGAAGAATACAGAACAAGTGAAATTATTATGCTTAAAAAAGAACTATAAAGACTGCCCCAAGATAGCCATACTGCTATCAAAGATAGCGCCTGTTGTCGAGGAAAGCTATAATCCGGATAGAACGAGGTTGTCGGTCGAAATTTAGGGAACTTTTTGATAATATAAATGATATAAAGTTCCCTAAAGGGAAGATATGCTGGAAGAAATTTTTAAATACTCAAATTCTAAGTTGTAGGGCTGATGTGTTTGTTTATCTAACTAAGTCACGCCTTCACTGATAAATGTCCAGACTCGCTCCGGTTTTTCTGCAAGGTGCTACTTTTAAGTTTTTACATGATGACGAAAAACCTAACGCGCTCGCTTAGGCATTATCAGCTCCGGCTGTTTAATTGATGAATGATTGCAAACAAACACATCAGCCACAAGGGGGCTGGGGGGAGTAGCTGTCTTTCATTTGGTATTCTAGTTATTATTTGTATAAATTTAAGGTGCCAGCTCCGAATGATAAATTCTAAGCGAGCGCATTAGGCGGAGCGAAGCGGATGCCGGAGCGAGTCTGAAATGTTATCATTCGGAGCGTCACTTAGGTAAGTTTATATAACTCGACAACTTAGAATTTGCAGTGACAGAAAAATCTCAGACCGCCGGAGGGAATGAAACTATGGCAGATACAAAGGGAAATTTTAAGGAATGGATATCTTGTATACCCGATAAAATGGATAAATTCACACAGGAATTTGCAGGGAATAATCATTTGCTTCTTGATTATACTATGGCTTCACTTAATGATTTAGAAAGATGGATTCTAAGTCACTATCAGGATGCTAACGAATTGCTTGATGACAGTAGTATGTTGGACTATCTGACAATATATATTGGCGAAACTTTTAGAGGATATCTTGGCGGTGAGTGGTCTATAGATTTAAGAGATAATGAAAATGCTCCTTATCCGGTACTTCTATTGATGGATACAGCAAATAAAGGAGAGACTCAGTTTTCGCCAATGGCTCTTGCTACTGACTGTGTTGGCGCAGATAAAGGAAATTATTTAAGTGGAATCTTGTTTGGTCATATCTCATCTAAGATAAAAACCGTTGATAAGCTGGTAGAATTTATGGAGAAAGAATGCTACAACTTTGACTCATTTTCAATTGGGAAATATAGGGCGTTAGAGGGTTTATTTTTGGATAGGGACGGAAACGACTTTATCTATGGCTATGAAGAGAGAGGACATAGGGATATAATAAAGCATTTTGACAATGAGGAGGCAGCAGTTTCCTATGTACTTGAGCAGATTTCTAAAGGAGAAGTAGATGACTCTCACCTGGCAGCTTTTACAATGGATGAGGAAGAGATTGTGGAGGCGGAAAATAAGCTTAAAGAAATGTTCATCCCTTTTATACGAAATGATGTGCCGGGCTATAGTCTGGATGGGAAAACCGCCTATAGAATATTTGTGTTTGGGAAGAATATAAGATACATTTAAGGCTTAGAAGGATTTGGGGTGTGACTGGTGAAGCTTAGGGAACTTTTTGAAGGTAAAAACACATAAAAGTTCCCTAAAAGAGAGATATAGAGTATAGTCTTATGGAAGAAGGTGTGGCAATGAACATACAGGAATTAAAAAGCCTTATATATCAGGGCGAAAAAGTGGATATAGAATGCAAAAAAGCAGATGGAAATGTGCCAAAATCTGTATATGAATCATATTCTGCATTTGCAAATACAAAGGGCGGATATATTATATTGGGTGTTATAGAAGACAAAACAAAAACTGTTCTGGAGGAACGTTTTATTATTCGAGGAATTAAAAATCCTGAGGCTCAAAAAGAGGACTTTTGGAACACCATCAATGGTAATAAAGTAAATGTTAACGTTTTAAAAGATGAAGATGTTTTTGTAGTTGAAGACGGGGATATAAAACTTCTTGTTATTCATGTGCCTAGAGCCGACTTTAATATGCGTCCGGTATATGTTGGTGAGAATCCGTACAAAGGTACATATAAGAGAAATCACGATGGTGATTATCATGCAACAGAACATGAGACTAGAAGTATGATTCGAGATCAGAGCTTGGAAGGTAATGATGGAACGATTTTGGAACACTACACTATGGCTGACATTGACAAAGAAACCCTGAGAAAGTATCGTCAGATTTTTGAAATTAGAAATGACGGACATGTCTGGAATCCATTGGATGATAAGGCCTTTCTTGAACAGCTAGGTGGGTACAATCGTGATCGTAAAACCGGCGTAGAAGGGCTTACAGTTGCAGGTCTTTTAATGTTCGGTACAGGTCGTGCTATAAGGGAAAGATTCTCTAACATTTTCATGGATTACCGTGAAGAGTCTAAAGTTACAATTGATGTACGCTGGAACGATAGAATTACCTATGATGGAACTTGGGAGAATAATTTGTTTAATTTCTTTTCTAAAGTAACGCCAAAACTTACTGAGGATTTACCAAAGCCATTTAAGCTTGAAGGGATACAACGAATTGATGAAACTCCGCTTCATAAAGCCATTAGAGAGGCATTTGTTAATCTTATAATCCATGCAGATTATTTGATGGATGCGGGTACGTTGAAGGTAATAAAGAAGAATAAGTCATTTGAATTTACCAATCCGGGAATACTTAAACTGCCGATTGAAGATATTTTTCGTGGCGGTAATTCTAAACCCCGTAACTCACATATGCAGACTATGCTTAGAATGGTTGGCTTTGGTGATAATGCTGGCTCTGGTTTTCCTACTATAGTTGCAGCGTGGGATGCTGAAGGCTGGGTGAAACCTGAGCTGATTGAAGATACTATACTAAATCAGGTTACTTTAAAACTTAGTATGGTACCGGCATGGATGGATAACCTACAAAGACTGGAAAATCAGATAATTGCAAATTTACCTACTCATCAAGAAAATGTACAATCTATTGCTAAGGCGTTACAAACATCAATCGGGAATCTCGATGCACTTAAAATTGATGGGGTAGAAGGTGCAATGAAAGCATTTGTTCAGGGATTACCTAAAATAACAGACTATCAGTTGGGACAGATTCAAAATTCGTTGTCAATAATAGGTGAAAAATTCAAATTTGATAAGGATTTGGTGTTTGACAGTGAGAAATTTGCCGAAGCATTAAGAAAAAAATCGGCAGAAAAATCGGCAGAAAAATCGGCAGAAAAAGAAGGTGGTATATTAACAAAAAGACATAAACAAATTATTGAAGTGATGAAGAAAGATACTTTTTATAGTAGAGATCAGCTTTCTGCGTTGGTTGGATTAAAGGGTTCTAGAACAAGGCAATTACTTAATGAATTAGTTGAATTAGGATATCTGGAATGTACAGGAACAACTAAAAGCAGACGTTATGTGAAAACAAAATCGATATGAAAGTTCCTTAAATGATGGATATGTTAATACATTTTTTTGCAATTAGTAGAGGACTAAACGGAGATTAAAAATGAAAAAAGAAGATTTGCTCACATTATGGAATGTAAAAGACTGGGATAAAAATAACGCAGGGATATATTTTACAGGCAAATATGGCAATAAAGAGGTAAATTTTAACTTTACCGGTTTTACTGAGAAGGATATGTCACTAATACCGGATGATTTTATGCAAAGACTTTTTAGGGAATTGGAGAAGTTAGATGACAATGCCCATAAGGTAATACAGGCTGTCCATCCGGATGAAGATGCGTCTAAGTTAAACCTGGCGGAGATTATATTTGATAAAAGCGGTTGTTATAAAGAGTTTGCTCTCGGATATGATATGGGAGAATCCCCTGCTGGCAGGCTGTATATACTGGTGAAATTTGATGAAAAGTTTCAGGCTGATAAAGAACTTATTTATGAAACCTATTAAGGGTCTGAAAAATAATGAAAAATAGTGAAGAAATAGTGGAATTAAATGGAATAATAACTCCATTTTCGATACTAGACAGATGGAATGGCATTAGTTATATTATTCGGTAAGAGATAAAGAAGAGGATAAATGAGAATGGAAAATAATAGCAATATTGGTGAGAAGAGTACGACAACAGGAGTCTGTAAGGGCTGTGGCTGGCAGTGTCCGCTTGACAAGCTCTCCTGCAATAAAGGCAGGAGATTAAACGGAGTGGCCGAGGTAGTAGAAGAGATTAAGGCAAAGAGGCCAGCATCAAACCCCAGAACTGAGAGGTTCTTGCGTAGGTTAAACAGGAAGGTTGATTAGGCACGGGGAGGTAATGCAGAGCATGTACCTCACTAACATCATAGAACAAATTTATCAAGAACATCGGAAGGCTGTTAGATGGAGAAATAGAAGGCAAATGTACTAAGAATTTGATATTTTGAGCTGTGCACCGATTTTGGCTGCACAGCTCAAATTTTGACTAAAAATCAGAAGTTCTGATTTTTATTTGGCCTTTTTAGGGGCTTCATACATAACTACAAATCTCTTTAAGGACTTTGTAGTAAAGGTTATTCTACCGGTCTTGCTATTGTAGGAAGAATCCTTTACCCTAACCAGTTTTCCATTGTTATTTACATAAGCAACAAAAAGTCCTTTTGCTTTTTCTTTAGCATTTTTCTTGTAAGTAAGGCTGATATTCAGTTTTCCATTAAGATTAGCAACCTTCTTATCCCCTGCTTTTAAGACAATATCATATACAGGCCTATTTCCTACAGCTTTTTTGACAAGTCTATTAAGCTTATTTGCAGGTGTCAGGGAAATGGTAACATCGCCTTTTTTGGAAAGTGGCTCAAATGCCTTTTTATCAAGCTCAAACTTAGCGGCAGATGTTGCTAAAGTCACAGTTTTTTCCTTATTTTCTATGGTGCTCTTTAAGTCCTCTTTGCTAACTGTAACGGTTGTACTCTCATCATTACTTGCGCTAAGATCAGCTAAAGGAACAATCGTTGAGTAGAATTTATTTACAGAAATTGCTCGTTCAGGCATTGCATCCTGGATACCTTCAACACTTACGAAGTAATACCTTGCCCAATCTTTTGTTAAGCGCTGTACGCCTGAAAGACCTGCGCCGGGATACCATAATGGATGCTCAGCAGGACTCTCATCTGAGAATTTCCAATCTGCACCTACCTGTATGCCTAATTTTGCCTTAGGATCAGACTTTTCAGATATCCTCGCTTCAACTGAAATCAATACTGCACGGATACTTTCGGGACTTGGAACACTTAAAATCTGTTTGGAGCCCCAATGTGCAACCTTATCTTGCTTTGGCTGCATTTTTACGGAGGTACCAAAGCCGTATACTTTCTCGCGTTTGGCCTGTCCTATCCATCCGTACATATTACCTTCAAAATAATCAATCCAATCAACAGCCACAGGGTCAACTATAAGGTTTTCCCAAGTTGTTTCATTTTCTCGCAGTACAAAAGCCTGCATATTTCTTACATCAAACCAGGCATTTTTGGCTTTATTGTCCTGCATTTCCATGACAACTCCCCAAGGATCCATACGGTCTAAGTATTTACCGCGCTGGCTGTCAAACAGCTCTTTAGCCTGCTCATCCGTCATACCATCACGCTTATAGCCCAAATAATACCAGTCAGCAGGCGGATCATAAGAAGCTCTACCACCTAATACTACAGAGCCACCGTTAAATTGTCCGGGTCCGCCGTTCGGGCCACGCTCCTGATCTTTTACTACATTTTCTTTTGACCAAACCCACACATTACCCTGATTTTTACCCATTTGTTTTATAGCGCGTTTCTTCTCTGCCTTAGACATCTGGACAGCACTCTCGGTATTTTCTGCAAGTGCAGAGCTAAGTGGAATGGCGTTATCAGCAGTCTCAAAAATATTGAGGCTTTTTGACATTTCTCCAGCTAGAGCATTTGCCGGAAAGATTGCAGATGTAAGTAAAGCAGTGGATAAAAATAGTCCCATAGCACTTTTTTTCATACTACCTGTTTTTCTTTTCAATAGAATAACACCCCTTTCTGATGGTTTGAACCCACAATATTAAGTTTGTTTATAACACTATGTAATTATCATGATAATTTTCGATAATTATAATGTTCATGGTTTATATTTGTCAATAAAAATGTTATAATATCTAAAATGTTTGTTGAAAATTACCATTAATATTAGGATTACACATATTTTAACCTTGACATTTATGTTATTTTCAATAAAAATTTATGTAATTAATGGGATAAAAGTAGAATAAAGCTATTTTCAGAGATAATTACTGTTGAAAAATATGATATAGATTAATATACTGATACAAATGTCAAAAGTATAGCTGTAGCAATCCTGTATCAATGGTTGCCAGTACATTTGACATCCATATCATGAAATAACTATAAACAACAATGGTGAAACAATGAGATAGGAGGGATGAGCTTGAGCTGTAATGCTATCAAATTAGCAGAGTATTTAATGAGGAAATATCCTCTGGCTGATAGTTATCCTTATAAAAGCTGGAGTTATCCACAGGGCTTTTATCTATGGGCTATAGTTAGGTTATTTGAAAAAATCGGAGATAAAAGATACTACGATTATGTGCTTGCTTATGGTAACACTCACGTAGGAGATGATGGGACAATTTCTAGGTTTGTTGGAGACTGCCTTGATGATATTATGCCGGCATCTATCCTTATCTGGCTATATACAAAAACAGGTGAAGAAAGATTTAAGCTTGCTGCTAAAAAGGTTCGTAAGGCACTAGACTCATATCCGAGGAATTCTAAAGGTGGATTCTTACATGGAAAGCATCTTCCGGGAGAAATGTGGGCAGATGGACTATTTATGGAATTGATGTTTTTGGTAAGATATGGTAAATACATAGGAGATGAAGAGAATAGCTATGAAGAGGCGGTAAAACAATTAAGCTTATATTTTGAAAATGCCAGGAAAGATAGAACAGGCTTTGTGTACCATGCTTATAGTGATAATCCGTATACAAAATGGGCAAGCCCGCTAAACGGTTGTTCCCCGGAGGTCTGGAGTGAAGGGCTTGGCTGGTATGGTATGGCTTTGGTTGAAGCACTTGGAATAATTCCCGAGAATTTTAATGGGTGGAAGGAAATTAAAAATCAACTTATTATGTTATGTGAGGATCTGCTGAAAACACAGGACTGGAACTGTGGGCTATGGTATCAAGTGGTTGATAAACAGGGATTTCCAAGAAATTTTCATGACACCTCCGGAAGTGCAATGTTTGTGTATACACTTAAAAAGGCGTACGACCTCTCACTAATAGATAATGAATATGCAAAAGAGGTTATAGATAAGGGCTATAAAGCAATTCTCTCAAAATGTTCTGCCGGGATTGATGGCGGATACAATATATCAGATGCCTGCGACGGGTTATGTGTTCAGAATAACTATGATCAGTATGTGGACTATGCAAGATGTGTAAATGCTAAAGAGGCCGTTGCTGCGGTGCTTTGGGCGTTGATAGCCTGTGAGGAGGGAACTGATACAATATAAGTAACCGCTTATATCATCTTTTGACACGCAAAAATATGAAAAATTTTATTCTACTAAGGAGGTAAATATGTATAAGGCAAATGAATCAAGATATGAAAGTATGATTTACAACCGTTCAGGAAATAGCGGACTTAAGCTTCCAGCAGTATCACTTGGATTGTGGCATAATTTTGGAGACAATTCACAGTATTCCAATATGGAGGAAATCTGCTTTGCAGCTTTTGATAATGGAATAACACATTTTGACCTTGCTAATAACTATGGTCCCAAAGCTGGTGCTGCTGAGATAAATTTTGGGAAAATTTTAAAAGAACATTTTAGTGCTTACCGTGATGAGCTTATTATAAGTACCAAGGCAGGTTATGATATGTGGCCCGGACCATATGGTGATTTTGGCAGCAGAAAGTATTTGATTGCGTCATTAGATCAGAGCCTCAAGCGTATGGGACTTGATTATGTTGATATTTTTTATCATCATAGACCTGATCCTGATACCCCATTAGAGGAGACTATGGAGGCACTTGCGCAGATAGTAAAGAGTGGCAAGGCCCTATATGTTGGGCTTTCAAGCTATGATGGTAAAAGAATGGCTGAGGCTTCTGCTATTCTTAAAGAACGTCATGTACCATTTATAATTAATCAAAACAGATACAATCTCTTTGACAGGACGATTGAAAGGAACGGACTTAAGGAGACTGCCGGAGAATTAGGAAAGGGAATTATTTGTTTTTGTCCGCTTGAACAGGGTGTGCTTACTGACCGTTATCTTAATGGCATTCCTGCGGATAGTCGTGTGAAAACAGATGGTAGGTTCCTCAAGGAGAAAGATGTTGAATTCTACATCTTGAAGGCAAAGGAGTTGAAGGCGGTTGCTGACCAGAGAGGACAGAGCCTTGCCGAAATGGCGCTTGCATGGCTTCTAAAAGATCCTAGGATAACCTCTGTGCTTGTAGGAGCTTCCAGAGCAGAGCAGCTGCTTACCAATATTCGTGCCATACACAGTGCTCCATTCTCTGAGGAAGAGCTTAAAGAAATTGAGAAGATTACAACAGAAAACTGGTAAAATTTAATAATCAGGGGATTTGTGCTTAAGTACAGTCCCCTGTAGTCATATATAAAAGGGGTGGAAAAATGGAGATAAAATATTCATTAAAGGGCTTAGCGGATAAAGCAATGCATTTTGCAGAAAACAAACAGCTAATTGACCCTAAACTATGGAAACGATTTGTAAGTCAATTTAAGGGAGAGACAGATAAAGGTGACAGAGGCTGGAGAGGCGAGTTCTGGGGCAAAATGATGCGCGGAGCATCTCTTGTATACAGCTATACTGAAAATGAGGAGTTATATAATATTCTTGAAGAAACGGTTAGGGAGATGATTTTAGTTACTGCTCCTACCGGACGTATAAGCAGCTACTCTGTAGAAACTGAGTTCAATGGGTGGGATTTGTGGTGCAGAAAATATGTAATTTTAGGCATGGAATATTTCCTTGAGATATGTAAGGATGACAAGCTTAAGGAAAATGTAGTAGGCTGTATTAAAAAGCAGGTAGACTACATAATACAATTTATTGGAGATGAGGATGGGAAAACACCAATAGTATTTGCATCAGGCTGCTGGAGAGGACTTAATTCAAGCTCGATACTGGAGCCTGTTGTGAAACTGTATAAACTAACAGGAGAAAGAAAGTATCTTGACTTTGCAGAGCACATAGTAGCACATGGAGGAACTTCAATTGCCAATATATTTGAACTTGCCATGGAAAATGAAGCAAGTCCTTATCAGTATCCGGTCACAAAGGCATACGAAATGACCTCTTGCTTTGAGGGGCTTTTGGAGTACGCAGAAGTAAAAGGTGATAAAAAATGGGAGCAGGCTGCAATAAAGTATGCATACAAGATTCTTGATACAGATTTCACTGTGATAGGAAGTGCCGGATGTACACATGAGTTATTCGACCATTCAACAGTTAGACAGGCGAACACAACCAATGAATTTATTATGCAGGAAACTTGCGTGACAGTTACACTTATGAAGTTCTTTGGCAGAATATTAAAGATAACCGGAGACAGCCGCTTTGCAGATGCTATTGAGCGTTCATTTTACAATGCCTATCTTGGGGCAGAAAATCCACAAGGATTTATGGATGATAGGGCTGAAAAAATGCAGGAAATTGTAAAAAAAGGATTTCCTTATGACAGTTATGCACCTTTAACTCTGGGAAGAAGAGGGAAGCAGGCTGGTGGATTTATGATTCTTGAAGAAGGAAACACTTATGGCTGCTGTGCAAGTATAGCTTCTGCAGGAATTGGAACCATACCTAAAATAATGTTTATTCATTCCAGTGAAGGATATAATCTTAACTTTTATGAAGAAGGGAGAATTGAGGCTGTCAACCAGTCAGGTTCAAAGTTAAGCCTTAGCATAGAAACAGCTTATCCGATTGAAGGAAATGTAAAAATAAGGATTGAAGAAAGCGAAGATGATGAATTTGCTATGAATTTCCGTATTCCTGCTTGGAGCAGGGTTACTACTGCAAGACTTAATGGTAAAGAGATACATGACAAAGCTTTGGATGAGAAACCAGTAATATCTGTCTCTGACCTTACAAAAGGTAGTGAATATCTAAGAATTATGAGAAGGTGGAAAGAGGGAGATGAGATAGAATTAGACTTCGATATGAGAACCTTTGTTTTATACCCTGTTCCATACGGTAAAGATCTACTTGTAAATAACATGCTTTTTGAGTATGACTATCTCGTACCGACCTTTGATTTGGAGGATCCGCTGGCAAAGAGACATATTGCACTTGAACGTGGCCCACTTATGCTTGCGGTGGAAGATTCTTCAAAGTCGAAGGCGTCAAAAGAGATAGAAATCGAAACTGATGATAATCTATCAGTTAGTCTTGAGACTCTTTCAGACAAAGAAGACTTCCATTCGATTTTTGAAGGAAATGTTAAGACTAAGGATGGTGATTTACACTTAAAAGACTATGCTTCAGCAGGAAAAGACAAAAAGAAAGAAATAGCTGTATGGCTTTTAACTAAGTAGTAGAAAATCACCTTAATCATAGATTCTTACCATTGAAATAATATTTTGCGTAAAATATACTAAAAGCATAAGAATAAAACATATAATATAGAGCAAGATACACAAAGATAAAGCGGAGAAGGGAGTGGTTTTATGGTTAAACCTAAAAAAACTGCCAAAAACAGGTTTAAGAAGATAAATCTTACATTATATCTTATGATACTTCCGGCAGTTATTTATTATCTGATTTTTGCTTACCTTCCTATGGGAGGTACTATACTGGCGTTTAAGCAGTTCAACTATGCAGATGGCATTATTGCCTCTCCCTGGTCGGGCTTCAAGAATTTTGAATTTCTTTTCAGTGGCGGCAAGATTTTCAAGGTCGCCTTTAATACAATAGCTTATAATGCAGTATTCATTGTGGTAAACCTCATTCTACAGGTAGGTGTAGCTATTTTACTTACTGAGATAAAATCAAAGTTTTTTAAAAAAGCTTCACAGTCCATTATATTTTTACCATATTTTATTTCGTGGGTAATTGTGGGTGGCTTCCTCTACAATTTGTTTAACTACGAATATGGTTCATTAAATACTATGCTTAAGGCGGTAGGTGCTACGCCTGTAGACATGTACAATAATGTTGGTGTATGGAAGTATGTACTTGTAATAGCTAATGCTTGGAAATGGGTGGGTTACGGCTCGGTTATATACCTGGCAGCCATTACCGGGCTAGATAGTGAGATGTATGAAGCAGCTGCGATAGACGGTGCAGGAAGAGTTCGTAAGATATTCTCTATTACACTTCCACTAATTACACCTCAGATTATAATTATGACTCTGCTTAATGTAGGTAGGATTTTCAGAGGCGACTTTGATATGTTCTACCAGGTTACGGCAAATAACCCTCTTTTATACGATAGTACTGATGTAATTGATACTTATGTAGTAAGATCTCTCTTACAGATACAGGATGTGGGAATGACATCTGCAGCAGGACTTATCCAGTCCTTAATCAGCTTGGTTATTCTTCTTGGGGTAAACAGTCTGGTAAAGAGATTCCAGAAAGATTATGCGTTATTCTAAGAAAGGAGGGGAAATTAAATGCTAACTAAAAAAATATCAAAAGCAGATGTTGGTTTTGGGCTATTCGCATACACAATACTTATATTTTTATCACTTTGTTGCCTAATTCCTTTCCTGTTTATAATATCAGGTGCATTCTCATCAGAGCAGTCAATTCTTGAGCATGGGTTTTCACTGATTCCGATTGAGTATTCGCTTGAAGCATTTAGAGCTGTATTCGCAGTACCTGAAAACATTGTTAATGCTTACGGAGTTACAATTTTTATTACAATAGTGGGAACTGTAGTGGGTATATTTTTCTCATCAATGGCAGCTTATGTACTACAGAGAAAAGAATTTAGGCCAAGGACATTCTTTTCATTCTTCTTCTATTTCACTACCATATTTAATGGAGGAATAGTTCCTTGGTACATATTGATGATTAGATATTTTAACATGAAGAACAATATTATGGCACTCATTCTGCCAAACCTCTTCAATGTGTTTTATATCATTATCATAAGAAGCTTTATAAGCAATAGTATTCCGGACTCAATTACAGAGTCAGCAAAGATTGATGGAGCAGGTGAATTTCATATCTTTGTTAAAATGATACTTCCTCTTTCAAAGCCAATATTGGCAACGATGGGATTGTTCACGGCTCTTAATTACTGGAATGACTGGTTTAATGCTATGCTGTTTGTAGACGAACAGAAGCTTATTCCTTTGCAGTATTATCTTTACAGGATGTTGTCCCAGATATCAATGCTTAGGAATCTGATAGCAAAGGTGCCACAGTTAGCAGCTGTAACACCACCGGAGGAATCGTTTAAGATGGCGATGACACTGGTAACAATAGGACCAATCTTGTTACTGTATCCGTTTGTACAGAGATTCTTTGTAAGCGGAATCATGATTGGAGCAGTAAAAGGTTAAAATAAAAGGAGGAGAATTATGAGAAAGTTAAGAAAATGGTTAGCAGCAGGATTGTCAATGACTATGGCTTTAGCCTTAGTTGCTTGTGGAGGCGGGTCAAAGAATGACACCAAGAGCAATGCAGGTGGAAGTGCCGTAAAGCAGGCGTCTACTCAGTCTAAGACATCAAGTGCAGGCACAGAGAGCAAGGCAAGTACATTGGAGCCGGTTACACTTAAGATGTATTTCTTAGGAGAGCCACAGTCTGATAATGACATGGTTTTTGAAGAAATTAACAAGAAGTTAACAGAGAAAATCAATGCTAAGATTGAGCCTCATTACTTATCTTGGGGAGATTATCAGCAGAGATATCCACTTTTATTCTCATCAGGTGAAGACTTTGATATGATTTATACAGCTGCATGGGCATTTTATGCTGAGACAGCATCAAAGGGTGGTTTTTATGAAATAACACCTGAGATGGTAGATAAATATTGTCCTCTTGCAAAGGCAGCACTTCCTGAAGCAGCGTGGAAGAATACTCAGGTAGCAGGCAAAAACTATATGATACCTCAGAATAACTACTGGGCAAATCATTATGGCGCATTTGTCCGTGGCGACCTTCGTAAGAAATATGGTATGGAGCCGCTTAAAACAGCTGAAGATATAGAGAAGTTTATGGCGAAGGTTAAAGAGAATGAGCCAGGAATGATACCTCTCGATGTTTCAAGCAACAATTCAGAAATTATTATGAGAGCTCTTGTTATGTATCCTCAGGGACGTTACTATCT
The DNA here is from genome assembly GCF_057250765.1 of Catonella sp. Classification (NCBI taxonomy): domain Bacteria; kingdom Bacillati; phylum Bacillota; class Clostridia; order Lachnospirales; family Lachnospiraceae; genus Catonella; species Catonella sp. The sequence continues at coordinate 27,682 of NZ_DBHIEC010000018.1, read as the reverse complement.
TTCACATACTTTGACCTATGATTACACCAACTCTGAAAAGCTTGACCCTGTACCATTTTATGATCTTCCTGGCTTTGAAGAACATATCAAGCGCATGAAGGATTGGAATCAGAAAGGTTATATTTCAAAGAGTGATCTTACATCATCCAACACAAATCGTTTTGATGCGGGTAAGAGTGCAGTCAAATTCGGAAATATTGGTGATGCAAACACTGCTTGGCAGAACGCTAAACAGAATCATCCTGACTGGGAAGTAGAATATATCAATCTTCTTGAGAATAAGCCACTTGGTTCAGCCGGATTTACCGGTAATGGTGTTGGCTTCAATGCAAGAAGCAAAAATATTGAAAGAGCATTGATGGCAACGGATCTTCTTAACTACGATAAGGATCTTAACTTCCTTATTAATAACGGTATACCTGGAGTACACAGCAAGCTTCTCGGAACTGTTAAGATAGATGGACATGATTTCCAGCAGATAGAGGTAATTAAACCTGATGCTTACGGCGGAATCAGTACCTGGTGTTTTGCCAATGCTCCAAGTCTTCCTATAGATTCTTTCCCTAACTATGGTGAAATTCAGGCATCATATTACTTTAAGCAGCTTGTATTCAATCCTGTAGATGGTATGTCATTCGTCCTTGATTCTGTAAATACCGAGCAGGCAAATGTATATAATGTAAGAACAGAGTATACACCTATTTTATACTTAGGTTTTGCTGAAGATCCTATGGCTACCCTTAAGGAGTTCAAAGAAAAGCTTAAAGCAGCGGGTGAGGAGAAGTTTAATCAGGAAATAATCAAGCAGGCACAGGCAGTTTTTGATGCTGCTAAAAAATAAATCTGCTTTTATACTTAAATGATATGAAAGAATAGAAAGGGGTTCTGATGAGCAGAGGAATTGTTCCGCAGTATATAAAAAGGACAGGTACAGCCAGACATATAAATAAACAGACCAAAATACAGACAGATATCCCGGTGATACAGGAAATCCTTGCGGAAAAGTTAAAAAATACCGGCACTGAAGAAGGTTTCAAAGTTATTTGCTTTCATAAGGAAATACCTGCTGCTATTGGTGAGCGTATAAGTAATGAGTTTAATGTACCAAAACCTTCGCATAGTGAATGCCACATAATTGAGGCTAAAGGTGATGAGATTCAGGTGTATGCACTAAGTGAAAGAGGTTTGTTTTACGGTGCAGTATCAGTAATCCACCTGATGGAAAAGGGCTGTGTTGATGAGCTTCTTGCTTATGACTATCCGGTATGTGATGAAAGAGGGATGAAGGTATTTTTGCCTGCATCAAAGGATATAGAGTTTTTTAAGAAATTCGTCGATATGATTTGTTATTTTAAGTTTAACAGCATCATGATAGAAATCGGCGGTGCAATGGAGTATAAGAGACATCCTGAGATAAACGAAGGCTGGATTAAGTACTGTGAAGAAATGAGCGAATACTCAGGAAAAACAACAAAGATACAGGACTACACCTATCCATGGTACAAAAATGCCATACATATGGAAAACGGGGGAGGTAATTTCCTGACACAGGATGAGGTCAGAGAATTGGCGGCTTACTGTAGGAGTAGGATGTTAGAAGTTATTCCTGAAGTACCTTCACTTGGACATTGTGACTATCTTATGATGGGACATATGGACATAGCTGAAAGACCGGAGGACCCATATGCGGATACCTACTGCCCTTCAAACCCTGCTTCTTATGAGCTTCTGTTTGATGTACTTGATGAAGTTATAGAGGTATTTAATCCCGAAGTTATTAATATAGGACATGATGAATACTATACAATTGGAGTTTGTGAAAAATGCAGAGGAAAGAGTGGGGCTGACATCTTTGCAGGTGATGTGAATAAGATATATAATTACCTGAAATCAAAGGGTGTAAAAACTTTAATTTGGGGTGATAAGCTTCTGAAGAATGCTAAGGTACCTAATGCAGGACCTTTTGGTGGGGCTGAAATACAGATGTATATGCCTCAGTTCCACCAAAAAGATGGCAAAAAGATAGGTATTATGCCTGCAACATACCAGGCAATCGACATGGTACCTAAGGATCTTCTGATCTTACATTGGAACTGGAATCTTGGGGAGGATCTTGAAGATGAGTTTCTAGATAAGAACTTCAATATTCGTTATGGTAATTTTGAGGGATATTATTTCTCGAACTGGAAGACACATATTGAAAAGAGTGGTCGCCATGGAGCCTTTATCTCAAACTGGAGTTCATTGAATGAGGTAATTTTGCAGAGAAATACTATATTCTTCGGTATTTCCTACGCGTATGAAATGTTCTGGAATCATAATTATGAAGATGGAGATTATGAGACAATTAGAGACAAGACCTTTGAATATCTCTATCATTATAAATATGCTGATGCACAGGGACTTGAAGCAAAGGAGAGCCACGATGGACATCCTGCGTATGTAGAACTTATTCATACTACTGACTACTTTGTTGACTTTAAGTTCTTTGTAGATGGAGTATTCCCAGAGAAAGAAGTATATGAGATTGGCCAGCTGGTATTTGAATATGAAGATGGACAGACTGAAAAGGTACCTCTAACTTATGGGTACAACATAGGCAATAAAGACGTGAAATGGGAGAGAACCAAGGACGGAGACCCGGGATATAATCACGGTTTTAAGCTTTCTGATCACCTTCTTGAGATGTCCTTTACAACTTTGCCTGTTAAAAAGGGTGAGGAGACAGTATACAAGTGTCTGGTGGCAAATCCAAGACCTGAAAAGGTACTTAAGGAATTCAGAACAGAAGTTTATCCGGACAAGAACTGCAAAGTCCATACGGAATCAGTTCGTTATCTGTCTTAAGGAGATATTTTGTGCTAAAGGATAAAGAATTTATTAGAAAATTTATTAGACTAACCCTGCCGTTTTCAATACAGTTTTTAATATCATCTACTGTTAATTTGATTGATGTTATGATGATAGGAAAGCTTGGCGATGCTCAGATAGCTGCGGCAGGGGCAGCTAATCAGATATTTTTCCTGTTAACAATTATACAGTTTGGTATAAGCTCAGGAGCTTCGGTGTTTATAGCCCAGTACTGGGGAGCAGGAGAAAATGGAAACATAAAAAAGGTGCTTGGTCTAATATATGTATTAAGTGGAGGAGTATCATCCATTTTTACCTGCTTAGGATTATTTTTGCCTGAGCAGGTTATACGTTTTTATATTCACGATGCGGATGCTGTAAAGTATGGGAGCAGTTACCTTTTTGTTGTGAGTATAAGCTATATAATTACTGCAATAAGCACTTCTCTTGCAACTGTTTGCAGATGTACTGGAAATGTTGGGCTTCCTACGGTTGCCGGATTCATTTCTATGGCTACCAATATAGTTGGTAACGCTATACTTATTTTTGGACTCTTCGGGGCACCTGCCTTGGGGCTTACGGGAGCTGCGATAGCTACGGTGATTGCAAGACTCATAGAAATGCTTATAATTTTAATTACAGTTTATAAAAAGAAGCTTATAGGAGCGGCCGGTATAGGAGAGCTTACAGGGTGGAAAAGAGGCTTTGTAAAGGAGTACTTTAGCAAGGTAGCCCCGGTGTTATTTAATGAAATCGCCTGGTCAGTAGGTACATCCCTGTACATGGTAGCTTTTGGGCTTATGGGAACATCTACGGTAGCAGCAGTACAGATTGCTTCTGCCGTTGCACAAATCCTTTTTGTATTTGTAAGGGGTGCCGGGAATGCTACTGCGGTAATGCTTGGCAATACAATAGGAGAGGGTAGGGAAGAAGACGCAAAAAGAGACAGCAGAAGGTTTCTTGTTATCCTTCCCGTATTGGCTGCATTTGTCGGTATAATCCTAATTATAAGCAGGCCTTTACTGCTATCAATATATGAAGTTAGTACGGAAACAATGGAAAGTGTAAGATTGCTCTTATTTTTACATGCTATACTTTTTATACCGAAGGCCTTCAGTGTGGTCATGGTTGTAGGCATTCTAAGGAGTGGTGGTGATACGACCTTTGCCTGTTTCCTGGATATATTGCCGGTTTGGCTTTTTAGTGTACCTTTTGGGTTTATAGGCGTGAAACTAGGCTTTCCGCTATGGATAGTCTTCCTGCTTGTCAATGCTGAAGATATGATTAAACCTATATGGGGCATACCGAGAGTTCTGTCTGATAAATGGATACATAATCTAACTTAAATATCAACCATCCTAACGAGAAAGGAAAAAATATGGAACAGAGCAAGTTAAAAGAACTTCTTAACTCTATGAGTAGGAAAGAAAAAATAGGACAGCTATTTCAGATTATGGGACATATGCTGTCAGACGATGCGGTGCTTACAGGTCCGCTAAAGGATCTTGGGCTGTCGGATGAGGATTTAGCACTATGTGGGACCATCCTTGGACTTGGCAGCAGTGGTGGAGCACAGCTAAAGGCGATTCAGGAAAAATATATGGAGAACCATCCTCACCATATACCTCTTATATTTATGGTTGACGTCATCCATGGATATAAGACCATTTACCCTATGCCGCTTGCAATGGGAGCGACATTTTCACCGGAATTACTTAAAGAGTGCTCTAAGATGGCTGCAAGAGAGGCAGCGGCAGCAGGGCTTCACGTAACATTTTCACCTATGGTGGATCTGGTTAGGGATGCAAGATGGGGAAGAGTTGTTGAGTCCACAGGAGAAGACGTTTATTTAAATAAAGTGATGGCTGAAAGCATAGTACAAGGCTATCAGGGAGATGACCTTAAGGCAGAGGATACTCTTGCTGCCTGCGTGAAGCATTTTGCGGGATATGGAGCAGTAGAGGCAGGAAGAGACTACAATACAGTTGAGCTGTCTGAACATACGCTTGAAGAATACTATATGCCTGCATACAAAGCTGCAATTGATGCGGGAGCAGCGATGGTAATGACATCATTTAATACAATTGATGGTATACCAACAACAGTCAATAAAAGGCTTATGAGGGATGTATTAAGAGAGCAAATGGGCTTTAACGGAGTTCTTATATCTGACTTTGCTGCCATCAGAGAAGCAGTTATGCATGGAGTATGTGCGGACCACAGGGAATCCGCAGAAATGGCACTTAAAGCAGGCTGCGATATTGACATGATGGCTGGAGATTATTCAAGACATCTTGATGAACTTATAGATGAGGGAATAGTTAGTGAAGAACTGCTTGATGAGAGCGTAATGAGAATCCTTCAGCTAAAAAATGATTTGGGCTTATTTGAGAATCCGTTCAAAGGACTGGATTTAGTGAAAGAAAAAGAATTATGCCTATGTGATGAGCATAAGGAACTGGCTAAAAAAGCTGCTTGTGAGTCATTTGTATTACTTAAAAACGAAGGAAATCTTCCAATAAAGAAAGGAAAGAAAATTGCTTGCATAGGACCATATACAGATCGTAAAAAGCTCTTAAGCTCTTGGGCGATAATGGGCGAAGAAGGCCCTGTAGAGACAGTAAAAGAGGTTGGAGAGAGACTTGATGGATATCAACTCTCATTCCACGAAGGCTGTCAAATACTTCCTGAAGGAACTAAGATGCCTGGTTTTGTACAGCTTGAAGAAATAGATTATAATGCAGATAGAACCCGCGCTATGGAAGAAGATGCTCTTAAGGCAGCTAAAGATGCAGATGAAGTTCTTTTATTTATGGGTGAGCATTTCCTACAAAGCGGTGAGGCTGCAAGCAGAACAGATATTACCATACCTAAAAATCAGGTAAGACTGCTTGAGAAAATCTGTGAATTAAATGACAATGTAAGTCTTGTTCTTTTTACCGGAAGACCTCTTGCTTTAACCGATATTTGTGACAAAGTAAAGTCCATACTTGTAGTGTGGATGCCGGGTACTATGGGAGCATCGGCGATATGGGATGTTCTTACTGGAAAACATGCACCTTCAGGCAAACTTCCTATGAGTTTCCCTTACAATGTGGGGCAGGTTCCTATTCACTATGATATCTTACAGACAGGCCGTCCGCTTACACCGGAAGACGCGGGAGAGAGATTTGTATCTAAGTACTTAGATGCACCAAATGAGGCATTGTATCCTTTTGGACATGGTCTTACATATACGGACTTTAGCATATCTAATATTACCCTGTCATCAGATAAGCTAAGTGATGATGGTGAAATAACAGCCGAGGTCATCGTGAAAAACTTAGGAAGTGCAAAGGGAACTGAAACACTTCAGCTTTATATTCATGACATAGCAGCGAGTGTAGCAAGGCCAATAAAACAGCTTAAAGACTTTAAGAAGATTACGTTAGAGGCTGGAGAAGAAGGTAAGGTTAGCTTTAGGATAACAGAGCCTATGCTTCGCTTTGTAAGAGCTGATTATACAGTAGGCAGCGAGAAGGGGCACTTCAATCTGTTTATAGGAAACAGTAGTGCTACAGAAAATAAAGCTTCATTTGAACTAATATAAGGGGTAAATTTCACGGGACTTTTTTGGTCCCGTGATTTTACAATATTTGAATCAATGGAAAAGGGGAGCAGGTATGCGGCTTTTGATTGTAGATGATGAGAGAATCACAAGAAATGTACTATTAAACCATATAACCTGGTCAGAAATAGGTATCACTAAAATTGAAACTGCCGGTGATGGAAGAGAAGCTCTTGAAATAGCTAAAGGTTTCAAGCCTCATATAGTGCTAAGTGATATAAGAATGCCAAAGATGGATGGTATAGAGCTTGCAAGATGCCTAAAAGCAGAGCAGGAGGATTGTAGAATTATTTTTCTTAGTGCTTATTCTGATAGAGAGTATTTGAAAGAAGCAATACAGTTGAGAGCGGTAAGCTATGTTGAGAAACCTATCAAGCCTGATGAGATAAAAGAGGTAGTTAAATCAGCAGTTGAAGAAATTAAGAAACAGCAAATGCTTGAGAATAGGAATTACTATGTCAAGCAAAAAAAGGTATGTATGGACATTCTGACAGGAGAGAATGTAACCGCTGATATAGAAGAATACCCTTTTTTACTCGGAACAGAATATATTGCATCTGAATTTAGGCTTTATCCTCAGGATCCTTCAGCAGAAGTAGAATATGATGAGAATGCACTGTCATCGATATTGGAAGAATTAATCGCGACATTACTTAGGAGCAGGGTTCCCGATACAAATGAGTCTGATGATGCTATGTTTCGTAAATATTGTCTGTTTGCAGTAAAGGACTTAAATCATATTGTTGTATTGTTCAATATAGATAATGACTTACAGAAAGATAAGGCATACAGTCTTATTGAAAAATTAAGGAAAGAACTGTTGCAAAAATTGCCACAGCTACGTCGCGTGTTTGCAGGAGTGGGTTTATCTGTAAGAGACATAAAAGAGTTAAAAGCTTCTGCTATACAGGCAAAGGCTGCAAGGAGGAAATGTTTCTTAGGCGGGGTAATAAAAGATGCAAAAGAACAGGCAACAGGAAAGTATGATTTTTCAGATAAATTACCCATTGAAATGCTTAACTTGTGGAGGTATGGAAATTATGGTGAACTGGAGGATTCACTATCCACACTTGCAGATGAGATATCACTTTTCACAGAAACTACAGTAGACAGCGTACGTGGATATTATCTCACTCTGTTACTTACTTTGACACAAAGAGCAAAAAGCCAGGACAGCATTGAATTTGGAGATATAAGCGCAGCGACTTTATCTGCTCTTGGAGAGGCTTGTTGCCTGGAGGAAATGAGTGAATGTCTGAAGGATGCTGCAAAAATATATTTTAATAATAAAGATAGTAAATCTCAGTATTCACAGCTCTCCGATAAAGTTGCAAAATATATACTCGACAATTATTCAGATGAGAGACTTAGTATATCACAGATAGCTGGTAAAATGTACCTATCTCCCAATTATTTGTCTTTATTATTTAAGAAGGATACAGGCAAAACCATAAATCAGTTTATAACCGAGGTAAGAATAGAAAAGGCGAAGGCGCTGTTAAAAAAGGACAGGACGCCTCTAAGTTCTATTGCTTGGAAGATAGGATATCACGATGCAAACTATTTTTCTAAGGCATTTAAGAAGGAAACCGGTGTAACACCAAAGGCATACAGGGAAAGCATTTAGAGGGTGGTTAGAAAGGCTAAAAGTATGAAATCATTTAATAAAAAGTGGATGGGAATATTGGCTCATACAGCTTTGAGTACAAAGATAAATCTGGTTTTTGTATTCTTTCTGGTGCTACCGCTGCTTCTTTTTACTGCAGTTTCATATTATTTTACCAACCAATTAATCCTAAAACAAACGACAAATACGATGTCATATACGTATAATGAGGCAATATATATCTTAGATAGATATTTTGATGCTATGGAAACAGCCCTCGGAAATATATTGTCAAATGACGAGGTATATAAGTTAGCTGCAGAAAGTATAGATGGTGATACTGTATTTAGTCAGAGATTTTATTATAATGCATTTATGAAAAGAATAGGCTATATAAATCAGTCATCACAAATTGATGGTATAAGGCTTTATGTAAAAAGCGACAGACCATCCATCATAAATGATGAAGAGATATTTTCACTAAATATGGCTGAACAATCAGAGTGGTATAAGAAGCTTAATACAAAAATGAACAGCAGGCACTGGGTAAAGCCAGGTTATATTATTGAACCGGATGGAACGAGGTCAAGATTTTTCTCGTATTTGGGAATAATCTATAGGTCTGATTCGTTAAGTGAGCCTATGGCAGTACTAAGAATAGATATAGACAAAAGTAAAATAGAAGAACTATTAAAGAGAATTAAGTTTGATTCGGAAACATCCGTATTACTCAGTGATGGGAAAAATATTATTTATGGCATTAAAGGAAACGGAGAAGAATTTGAAACGGAAAAACTGGCTAAGATGCAGAGAGAGCGAGTTGGTAATGACTGGAGCTTTGTAAAATATAAAAATATGAAATATATTTTTAGGACAGAAATGCTAAGTGCCAATGGATGGCATCTGAACGTTCTTGTGCCACAAGCATCGGTGCTAGAGAAGCAGCAGGCCTTATATCTGACTCTTTTAATAGCGCTTTTTGGGATTGCAGCCGTGTCATATGGTCTTGCATACTTGACCATAAATTCCAATTTAAAGCGGATATTTATTTTAAATAAAGAAATGAAACGTGTGGAATCTGGAGATTTTTCGCACAAAATCAAGCCTGTAGGTTCAGATGAAATCGGAGAGTTAATGAAAAGCTTTAAGGCAATGACACTTCGTATGGAAGAAATGATAGATGAAAAGTATCGGATGGGTAAGAATGTTAAAAATGCTGAGCTAAGAGCTCTTCAGGCGCAAATAAATCCGCACTTCCTTTATAATTCCTTAGATTTGGTAAACTGCCTTGCTATTGAACACGATGTCCCGGAAATAGCAGATATGATTAATAGCTTGGTTGAATTTTATAAGTTAAGCCTGAATAGGGGGAAAGAGATTTTCTCACTTCAAGATGAAGTCCGTCATGTACAGGCGTATGTGCGTATACAAAATATGCGTTTTGAAAAGAAAATAAGTCTTGATATAGAGGAAAAAGAGTGGCTTAAGAAGTATTCTATATTAAAGATAATACTTCAGCCCCTGGTTGAAAACAGCATCATGCATGGTATTCTTGAAAAAGAGGATAGCAGAGGTGTAATAAAAATCAACTTCGTGCTTCAAGGGGACAGAATCTACATAATTATCAAAGATGACGGGGTAGGAATGTCCAAAGATAAGATAGATAACCTGCTAAAAGAGACAAATGAGATAAAGCACGCAGGTTCGGGTTATGGAGTCAGAAATATAAATGAAAGGATTAAATTATACTATGGTTCTGAGTTTGGTTTGGAGTTTGAAAGTAAGGAAAATGAAGAAACTGTAGTCACTGTGAGCATACCGGCTATACCATATAAAGAGAATTAAACAGGACTGCCATATGACAGTCCTGTTTAATTTTTAGCCTATTTCTAATACATTCTATAGGATAGGGATTTTAATTGCAGTTTATACTGCTTTCTTAATTACAAATATTATCGCTGAAAAATCTCCGCCCATAGTTCCAAGATCTCCCTTATTTACAGGTATACCCATGTGCATAAGCTCATCTCCATAAGCCTTGTAGGAAATCTCTTTACCTAAGAGATTGTAGGACACTTCATAGCAGGTCTCAGGGCAAAGTCCTTCAAGCTTAAACCTTAGGAAGGCACCATTTATCTTGCAAAGCCTCTGATAATACATGGCTATGGCTTCGCTCTTATCCTTTGCAACAACTATCCAGGCGGTTTCGTTGTGCTCGAAAGGACTGATTAGTCTGTAGAAGTCGCTCTTTAACTGTATAAGTTCCCTGTGCTCCTTCATAAAGCTTACCTGCTTCTTCACCTCTTCAATTTCTTCTTCACTAAGGAGATTAAGGTCAAGCTCATAACCGAAGGTACCAAAGTAAGCCACAGAAGCCCTGGTCGAAAGCTTGGTGGTCCTGCTCATCTGGTGATTAGGAACTGCAGATACGTGAGAGCCCATAGACACGATAGGGTACATATAGGAAGTACTGTACTGTATCTTGGTTCTTTCATTTGCATCGGAATTATCACTAGTCCAGGTCTGTGGAGCATAGTAGAGCATACCCGGATCAAATCTTGCGCCTCCGCTTGCACAGGACTCAAAGAGCACATGAGGGAATTTTTTGGTAAGCCTGTCGTAGAGCTTGTACACACCGAGGATGTAGCGGTGCATAAATTCTCCCTGCCTGTCACAAGGAAGCTCCCTACCAAAAGGCTCCGTCATATAGCGGTTCATATCCCATTTGATATAAGAAACCTTTGACTCTGAGAGTAGCTTATCCATACAGCCATAGAGATAGTCAACCACCTCATCCCTTGACATATCAAGAACATGCTGATGCCTTGAGTGGCACTCAAATCTATCAGGTGCACCTATTAGCCAGTCAGGATGTGCTCTGTAGAGGTCACTGTCTTTATTCACCATTTCAAGCTCTACCCAGATACCAAACTTAAGGCCAAGAGCCTCTACCTTGTCAGCCAGTCCGGGAACACCGTCAGGGAGCTTTCTTGTATTTGCAAACCAGTCACCTAGTCCCCTGTAATCATCATCTCTTGCGCCGAACCATCCATCATCAAGGACGAAGAGCTCGACGCCTACTTCTTTAGCCTTTGAAGCAATCTTAAGTAACTTCTCCTCATCAAAGTCAAAATAAGTAGCCTCCCAGTTATTAAGAAGGATAGGACGAGCCTTATCCCTCCATTCTCCTCGGATCAAGCGGTTTCTGTATAGGTCATGAAGAGAGTGGCTCATCGAATTAAAGCCACTCTCGCTGTACACAAGCACAGCCTCAGGAGTTACAAAGCTATCGCCCTTTTCAAGCTTCCAGGAAAAGTTTTCAGGATGTATGCCAAGCATTACTCTGGTCATATCGTGGGTAGAAACTTCGACCTGAGCTAAGAAATTGCCACTGTAGACAAGGCTAAAGCCATAAGCTTCACCTGAGCATTCGGTAGTTTCAGGCCTTGCAAGGGCTATAAAAGGGTTGTGGTCAGCACCGGAGCCTGTTCCTGTAACGGTTCCAATTGACTGGACACCCATTTCAAGTTTTCTTCTCTTTAGATAACGTTCTCTAGCCCAAGCTCCTGAGAAATGAATCATTTCATAATCCATATCAAGGAAGTCTACGGCAAAGCTTAGGGCCTTTGTGAGAACTATCGGAGCCTCTCCCTTGTGATTAAAGCGGGTATGCCTCGTTATGACAGGATAATCAGCATAAATGGTATAGGAGAGTATCATTTCGGTATTTGTTACATCATCAACCAAAGTAATTTCAAGGGTGTCAGCCTCAGAATCACATTCTACATAAGTAGAAGGAAGCGGTGCAAGACTTGGCTTGCCTTTGAGTATGTTGTAGCCCATATATTTATAATCGCTTATGCGGCTTCCATTTTCCTGCAAAACTGTATAGGCAGGACTTCTAAAGTCACCTGTTCCATAGCTTGGATATTCATCTCTAATGTAATGTCGTGCAAGCAGTCCCGGCTCAGGCACACTGATAGCCATATGTGCGCGTCCCATCTCTTCATGGTGGTGGGAAAAGCTGTCTCTGTCTTTTATAGCCTTTCCATAGTAGAGGTTCTCGATTCCTCCATTTTGAATGACGCTTATTATGTAGCTTATCTTTCCATTTGACAAATGGAAGGTCATAGAACTTTCGTGAAATACTATTGGCATAGATACCTCCTGTTAAGTGATATAAGTTAAAATGTTAAAAACTCTGAAACAGATATAAGCAGGGGTTTAAGCTGCCTATAAACGGGGAAGTTGGCGTTACCTCTACCCGCTTAAGTCTATTCTACAGGTTAATATGACGGGTTTCAATACCTTGATTAAAATTTTGAAAAGAACTGAAAAATAGGCTTACTGAGGCTTTTGAAAACTACTTCCTGAAAAATCTACTTGACATGAAATCTCTATAAGAATATACTAAGCATAAGTTAGTTATAACTAACCAATCCATGCTTTAAATTATTTCTAAAAGGAGAATAGAAAATTGAGAAAAACAATATTATTTTTACTATTTGGAGTATTGCTTTTAACAGGCTGTGGGAATATGGGTAGTACTAAGGAAGCTGTAAGTAATGCTGATTCTCAGCCTAAAAAGAAGGTAACAGTAACAACTTCATTTCTGTACGACATGGTAAATCAGCTTGCAGGTGATATGGTGGATAAAGAGCTGATTATCCCTGCGGGAGAGGATCCTCACCTATATGTAGCAAAGCCTGAGGACTTAAAGAAGATAGCAGAGGCTGATTTGCTGCTTTTTCATGGACTGCACTTTGAGGGGAAGATGCAGGAGGTGCTTGAAAAGAAGGGATATGCGGTAGCATCCACATTTCCTGAGGACAAAATAGGCAAGATGGAGGAAGATGGGGCGGTAATAATAGATCCGCATTTTTGGTTTGATGTAGATCTTTACAAAGAAGCCACCGAGAATGCAGGCGCAAAGCTTTCTGAGCTTTTACCTGATAAAAAAGATGAAATAGATAAAAATACAAAAGCTTACTTAGAAAAGCTGTCAGCTCTTGATGAAGAAAATAAAAAATCACTTGCAGAGATTCCTGAAGGTGGACGGTACCTGATTACGCCACACGATGCCTTTAACTATTTTTCAAGAAGATACGGCATTGAAGTTGTAGCACCACAAGGGGTTAGCACAGATTCAGAGGTTGCAAATAAAGATATAGATAAGACTGTTGACTTTATTGTGAAGCATAAGGTTAAAGCTATATTTGCAGAATCTACCACAGATCCTGCAAGGATGGAGAAGCTTAAAGAGGCTTGCAAGGCGAAGGGTTTTGATGTAAAGGTTGTAAGTGGCGAAGGAAATGAGCTGTTTTCCGACTCGCTTGCACCCGAGGGGCAAAGTGGTGATACTTACATAGATATGTATAAACACAATATAAAGTTAATCACTGAAAACTTAAAGTAAGAAGGAGGGGTAGGCATGGAAGAGGTGATTGTAAAGGTAGAGGATTTGACCATAGCCTACCACGACAAGCCTGTACTTAGGGATTGCGACATAGATATAATGGCAGGTTCGGTTACAGCCATAATAGGGCCTAATGGAGCAGGGAAATCGACCTTAATAAAAGGGATATTAGGGCTTCAAAAAAAACTTGCAGGAGAGATTTTGATTATGGGTGAGCCTATTAAAAAGGTTCAGAAGAAAATAGCCTATATTCCACAGACTTCTGAGGTAAACTGGGACTTTCCTACTACGGTTATGGATGTGGTGCTAATGGGCAGATATGTACACCTTGGCTGGTTTAGGCATCCCGGGAGGGAGGATAGGGAAAAAGCAGAGGCTGCTCTTAAAAGGATAGGCATGTATGAGTTTAAGAATAGGCAGATATCCAAGCTTTCAGGAGGGCAGAGACAGAGGGTATTTATAGCAAGGCTGATAGCACAGGAGGCAGAGATTTATTTTATGGATGAGCCTCTTGCAGGCATAGATAAGGTTACAGAGAAGGTAATAATTGATTTTATAAAAGAAGAGCAAAAAAAAGGGAAAACTGCTGTGATAGTTCATCACGATCTTGCCACAATAAGGCAATATTTTGACCATGTTGTAATTATCAACAAAAAGGTAGTAGCCGCGGGCAGGGTGAGTGAGGTATTCACAAACGAAAATTTAGAAAAGGCGATGATGAAAAATGTTTAACATCGACATACTTACAAGCTATTCATTTATCATAGTCGGAAGCGGGACATTTTTGCTTGCTGCTATAGCAGGGGCTGTGGGCTGTATTACAGTACTTAAGGGACAGTCGCTGATAGGAGACGCCATTGGTCATGCCGCATTTCCGGGGATAGTCCTATCATTTATGTTATTTATGCAAAGAGAACCGGTGCTTTTAACTCTGGGGGCGGTAGTTTCAGGTACTACTGCCTTCATGCTTATTCAAGTTATAAAAGAGAATTCAAAGCTTAAGCTGGATGCGATACTTGCAGTAGTTTTATCTTCATTTTTTGGAGTGGGCATGGTGCTAAAAAGCCATATTCAGGGCAACAGTACTTATAAGGATGCAGCACAGTCAGGGCTTTCAAGCTACATCTTCGGACAGGCAGCTTACATTATGAAGGATGATGTAAAGCTTATTGTATATGTTGGCATACCTATGTTGGTTTTACTGATTTTGTTTTATAAAGAAATAAAAGTATTTTTATTTGATGAAATATATGCAAGCACCATTGGGATAAGGACGGTTTTGCTCTATGGCATAATTCTTGTAATGACGATGGGAATAATAGCAACAGGACTGAAACTTGTGGGAGCTATCCTTATTTCATCTTTGCTTATAATACCCGCAATTACAGCTCTTCAGTGGAGTGATAAATTTAGTCGGGTGCTTATAATAGCAGGTGTGGTTGGTGGAGTTTCAGCACTTGTCGGCACTTATATATCAACCGCTTATGACGGGATGAGTACGGGAGCAACTATTATCCTCATAATGGGAAGTCTTGCAATCATTTCTCTTGTGATAGGCCCACATGGGATGATAAAGAACCTTAGGATGAGGAGGCAGGGATGAAATGATAGATTCGCTAATGTCATATTTTGCCATATCCTACGAGTCTCTTTTTGTGCTAGTAGCGACTGCCATGGCTTGTGCTATTTTGAGCCCGTTTTTGGTATTAAGGAAGCTTTCAATGGTTTCAGATGCCATTTCACATTCAGTTTTACTGGGAATAGTTATCGCATTTTTCATAGTAAAAGATGTGGGTTCGCCATTTCTAATAGCAGGAGCGGCATTGTTTGGGGTAATTACTGTCTTTGTCGTGGAGTTTCTTTCAGGGACAGGACTTGTTAAAAATGATGATGCAGTGGGAATAGTTTTTCCGATGTTTTTTGCTCTTGCAGTAGTTTTAATCACTAAATTTGCAAGGAACGTACATCTGGATACTGATATAGTGCTAATGGGAGAGGTCATAATTGCACCATTAAATAGGGTAGAGTTTATTGGAATGAGCCTGCCTAAGGCTCTGGTTCAAATGGAGATATTATTGTTGATAAACCTGCTCTTTGTTATTATCTTTTTTAAGGAACTTAAGATAACTACTTTTGATAGGGGCTTCGCAAAGCTTGCAGGATTTTCCTCGGTAGCACTGTTTTATGCATTGATGACACTTTCATCGTTTACAGCAGTTACTGCCTTTGATGCGGTGGGGGCTATTTTGGTGGTTTCGTTTTTGATTACTCCCGGGGCAGCAGCCTATCTTATAAGTAAAGATCTAAAGGTAATGATAGTGATATCGGTTGGCTATGCGGTTATCAATTCTGGTATAGGCTATGTGCTTTCACTTCTTATGAATGTATCTATGTCTGGAATGACAGCGGCAGCCGCAGGAGTTACATTTTTACTTACCTTTTTGTTTAATAGAGAAGGGCTGATTACTGCTATATTTATAAGATTACAGAGAAAAAGTGAGTTAAAACTAGGACTTTTCCTCAACCATATAGGTAATCATTCAGGCAAAAAGGAGGAAAGTGAGGAACTGGGATTAGGCTCAATCAAGAACCATCTCAAATGGAAGCAGGCCGAGGTTGATAAAATAGCAGGAAGACTTATAAAAAAAGGGTTTATAAGGATAGATATAGATAAGAATATTTATGATTTGACCGAGAGAGGCAGGGAGAAGTTCGTGGAGATTGAGGAATAAATCCTACGGAATATAACGCAAAACCGAATTAAATCAATTGAAAAACTATCACTATAGTGATATAATCTAAGCAATCGCAAAAAGGGGGTTAAAAGATGGAGGATTATATCACTATTTTTCATGGATCAGAGAAAATAATTGAGCATCCAATGTGGGGTGAAGGCCGGAAGAATAATGACTTTGGGATAGGCTTTTATTGTACTGAAAGCCTTGAACTGGCTAAAGAATGGGCGGTATCATCTTTGCACGATGGATTTGCCAATAAATACACACTTGATACCAAACATCTAAATATATTGAATTTAAATAGTTCTGCTTACACTATACTTAACTGGATTGCAGTGTTAGTGGAGCATCGCTTGTTTTCTATTACAACGCCTGTCGCAAGAAGAGCAAAAAACTATCTTATTGAAAAGTTTAGTATAAATGTTAACGCATTTGATATTATTACCGGCTACCGTGCAGATGATTCATATTTTGACTATGCAGAGTCGTTTATCAACAATGCTATTTCTGTAGAACAGCTTGCGCAGGCTATGAAGTTAGGCAAATTAGGAGAGCAGATTGTTATCAAATCAAAGTATGCATTTACAAAGCTAAAGTATGAAGGTTTTGAGGTTGCAGAACAGGGAAAATATTATGTACATCGCAAATCGAGAAATGATGAGGCTAATAGGCAGTATTTTGAAATGTTGGATAAAGAAAGCGACGGACTATATATTCAGGATATTATAAGAGGAGGCATAACAAATGACGATCCATGCATACCAAGAAATATATCTTAATAAAGCACAGTCAGTACTTGGGACTGCTTTTGATTACGCGGTAAATGACTGTGGTATTCTAGGTGATGACTTTGTAAAACTATTTGCAACAAGTTCTGTAAGCAGACATATTGAAAATGGGGAAGCATCCAGTATAGTGGGCAAAAGCGGCATTGAAATTGTGAGAGAAATTGTATTTGAGACTAAAGGAGAAATACTTGAGGTAGAGGCTAAAGAGTCCTATGGACGTAGTGAGGAGTACTGGATTGGCTGGGTTGTAGCCTATTATCAATGGTATACAAACAGGAAATTTAGCGAAATATTAAGAGCTGTGTCATTTGCAGATTTGCAGAGAATGTACCATACCTTACATGAGGCAGACATAACAAAATCAGCTGAAATTATAGATGAGAGGGTGAAGAGCTTTTTTCCTGAAACAAACTTAAAACGGTTTCGTAAAACCTATGGTTGTTCTCAATCAAAATTATCCAAGCTCTCAGGTGTTAGCCTTCGGTCAATTCAAATGTATGAGCAACGCAATAAAGATATAAACAAAGCAAGTCTTGAAACAGCTTACCGCCTTGCTAAAACCCTCGGCTGTGAGGTAGAGGATTTGATTGAGAGATAAATAAAGCCCTCCGAATTATCGGAGGGCTTATCAAAGTAAAACATATTTATAAGTCTTACTTCTTCTTATACCCTACAGCAAAGCGGGTAAGCCTGCCTGTTGCAAAGGTTATGGTTTTTGTTTTAGAGCTATAAACTGCCTTTGATACTTTTTTAACATTACCCTTTTTGTCAATGTAATATATGAGTAAATTTTCAGCTTTTTCTGATTTGCCAAGCTTGTAAGGGATGGATACTGTCACACGTCCCTTGCCCAGAGTAGTAATTTTTGTGCCGTCTTTTCCTGAAATACTGATATCGTATACAGGATGGACACCTATAAGTTTCTTTGTCTTAGAGGAAAGTCCGGCGGTATTATTGCCTGTTACCTTTATATTTATATCTTCCTCTGCCTGCTTGCTAATCGCTTTAATTGCCTCTGCTTCAAAGCTAAGCTTCACCTTGTTGCCGGTAATATTAAGTGCCCTAACGCCTGACTTAACAATGTCATCAAGGTCAGACTTTGAAAAAGAAGCAACCTTTTTAGAAATGCTTATAACATCAGTGCTTTCGGTAGAAGAGGCTGTATTATCTTTGCGCTCTGCTTCTTTTGCGCCTGCATCATTAGACTTAGAGACATCAGCCTTCTTACTATCAGCCTCGGTATCAGCACCACCGGCAAAGCCACCACCGGCAAAACCACCACCGGCAAAGCCACCACCGGCAAAACCACCACCGGCAAAACCACCACCTGCGAAGCCACCGCCGGCAAAACCACCACCAGCAGAATCACCACCGGTAAAACCGCCACCAGCGAAACCACCACCTGCAGAACCACCGCTAGAAGCACCACCCCCAGCGAAGCCGCCTCCAGAAGAGCCTACAACCTCACCGGCAGAGGAGCTGCCCACTGAACCATTATTTTCGCCTGTAGGACTGCCTGTACCGGCATTTACACCGGGTCTAAATATAGGAGTGTAAGGTCTTTGTACATCCGTGTTTGCAGGGCCTGCATTTACGGTCACTGTGACCTCGCTTGAGGCCAGGTTCAGGCCACTGGCCTTATATCTTACCTTGTATTCTCCGCTTGAAAGTCCTGTAACTTCTTTTCCGGGACTTGCCAGCCAAGTGCTGCCGCCACTCTTTTGGTATTCCATCTGACGGTTTAGATAGAGGATTTTACCGTCATTGTTATTTGTGCTGCAGTTAACCGCCCTTAGATTCATAGGCTCTCTGGTATTGATAGGACGAATAAACTGAGCCTCTGAATCCAATCTGCCATCCACTGTGCTTTTTCTAACGATAGCTATGGGAGTCTTATAAATTGTTGTAACATTAACGGGAGATGTGGAGGTTATATCGTGCCAGATACCGTCTCCCACACTGTACTTAAGCCCGGGTTCTACACTTACAAGCCTGCCCTCTGTAAGCCCTGTAGCCTCAAAGCCTACTTCAGGCATCTGCTCTTTAGCTACGCTTATATGCACCGTCTTTTCGCTGTTTGAGATGTTATATCCCCTCTTACTTACTGAAACAGTAAGGTCAGTATCATTTCTTGATAAAAGCTCTCCAAATGTAAGCTCGTAAATGCCTGCTCCTGTTTTTCTGATACCGGTAATATGGGCATTACTAATTTTTACATTGAAAGGAGTGAGTTCTCCTATATCTTCGCTAAATGTAAGCTCTAAGCCTGTAGTGGTACCGCCCGCAGCATTTATAGGCCTGATTCCCGTAAGCTCTGCGTTTGATGTAGGAACGGCCTTTATAAAGCCTACATTAAAGCCGTAATGATGATAACTGCCACTTGTATTTTTAATGTCATTTAACTCTTTTAAGGTAGCTTGATTCCCTGCTATTCTCTTTATCGCACCATGAATCTCATAGTCAGGGACTGAGGCAGGCACTGCTATTTTTACCGTAGTATATGACTGATTTGTAGCATTAATCTGGTCTTTTATAATCTTATCGATATCATCTTTTGTCTCTGCAAATATACCCTGCTTTTTGTAAGCGTAGTAGAGATATTTACTTCCGTCTACCTCAGGCCCGCCTGCAAGAGAATACCCTGTTTCGTGGTCCTTTGATATCATATCAGTATTTATCAAAAAGTATTTATAATTTTTGTCCTCTGCCCAAGGAGTATCGTCCCAGGTGAGGTCAATGTAGTACCACTCTCCATCAAGCTTCACCCTCACCCATTCGTGCAGCACAGGATTAGAGCCTTTGGTCATGGCTACTATTGTATGGCATTCGACATTCAGGTTATTAAGAATCATGGCAAGAGACTGGGCATAACCCTGACACACTGCCTTTCCCTCAATCAAAGCACCGTAGGCAAAGCTTCTGATGTGAGGATTGGAATACTCTATGTGGTCTATGAGATAGTCGTGGACAGCCATCACCTTGTCTACATCACTCAAATGCCTGAACTTATCGGCTATTTCAACTACTTTTTTGGAAAGAGCTGTTTCACCCGCCTGATTTACCACTACAACACATCTGTAAAGGGCATCGCCGTACTTTGCCCAGTACTCTGTCGTACCGGCTTTTTTGGCAGTCACAAGTCCGTCGCTCGTTATAGAGCAGGCGCCATCCTGAAGATTGTAGTTTCCAGCTGTAAATAGCTCATCATAAGGAACCCTTGTTTTTACAAACCATTCAACCCCATGCACTACTTCACCGTTTGTTCTTTTAAGCTCAAGCTTAAAGGTATCGCCCACATCTAGGGTGATTTCGTGCTCATTTATAAGGATATCCTCGTCCTCAGCCTGAGTATAAGCCCATAGACTGCATATTTTTTCATGAAGTGACTGAAGCTCGCTATCTGAGAGAGAGGCGAGAGCATTTCTATAATTATTATGACCGGAGGTGGCTGCAAAAGCAGGGTAAGTGCCGGTCTGTATTAGCAATCCTGTTGCAAGTAAACCACAGCAAACGCCTTTTGCTGAGAGAGTGAATAATTTCTGGTTTTTATTATTTAACATTTTTCCGTCCTTCCTTAAATGACTATCTGTTAATAATTTCGGCTTTATCGGCTGATTTGTTGAGTAGTGTATGACTTATAATGCAAAAGGTTACATATATGTATTTGCAAGAAAGACAAAAACTCAAAAAGTAACCAATCAAACTATAGTGTATCACAGTTTTTCTCTTTTGTCATTAAAAAATGTGAATTAAAAAGTCTGTCATATACATTTAGAGTCCTATCATTGAATTAAAAGCGTTGTTATGTTAAAATAGTATACGATATTGAAAGTCATTGATTATTTTACAGAGTACGGAGGTATGATGGTGGATAAAATAAAGACCATAGAAAGTAAGAGTAAGACCAGAAACGGTATCAAGAGGCTTAGCTTTGTCGTACTGTCTATACTGGTTGAGGTTGCTTTGATTCTCATAATAATAAACTATCTCTACAGGGATTTTGCCTTGATAGAAGTTACAATTAGAATCATTACAGTGCCATTAAGTCTGTATATATACGGACAGCAAAAGACGGCTTCAATGAAAATGCCGTGGATACTGCTTATACTGGGAACTCATGTTGTGGGAATTACCCTTTATCTGCTTGTCGGCTTAAATGGCGGTACCAAGAAGATGAAGGAGCGTTATAAGAAGGTAGATGAGCAGATATTTCCGCTTTTACCTGAGAATACACATGTATTAGATAAACTGGAGGAGTGTGAACCCAATGCCTACGGGATTGCGGCTTACTTAAGTAAATACTCTCACTATCCCGTATATGAAAATACAGATGTCACCTACTATGACAGGGCTGAAGATGGGCTTGAGGCACAGCTTGAGGCACTTAAACAGGCGGAGAAATTTATCTTTATGGAATACTTTGCCATACAGAATACAACTGCCTGGGGAAGAATAGAAGAGATACTTGTGGAGAAGGCTGGGAAGGGCGTGGAAATCAGAGTGTATTACGATGATGTAGGCTCTGTGGGCTTTGTAAATAGAGACTTTGCAAAAAGACTCAAGTCGCTTGGGATTAACTGCAGGGTGTTTAATCCGTTTATGCCCGGTATCAATGTGTTCTTAAATAACAGAGACCATAGAAAGATGACTATAGTGGACGGAAAGGTTGGATTTACGGGAGGTTATAACCTTGCAGATGAGTATTTCAACCTAACCCATCCTTATGGTATGTGGAAGGATACAGGAATAAGGCTTGAGGGAGATGCTGTTAAGTCTCTTACAATATCATTCTTAGAGATGTGGAATGCAGTAAAGCGCTCGGACAAGGATGATGTTGACATCGAGAAATATCTTCCACGGACTGACTATGTGGCAAAGAGTAAGGCCTTTGTACAGCCTTATGGAGATATTCCGATAGATAAAGAACAGGTGGGAGAAAATGTATATATAAGCATGGCAAATAAGGCGGAGAAATACTGCTACTTTATGACTCCTTACCTGATAATTACGGATGAAATGAACCATGCAATCTCCCTTGCAGCCAAGCGTGGAGTGGATGTGAGGATAGTAACTCCCGGCATACCTGATAAAAAGCTGGTATATAAGGTAACCCGCTCTTTCTACAACGGTCTTGCAAGAAATGGAGTGAGGATATACGAGTGGACTCCGGGGTTTAGCCACGCGAAGATGAATGTGGTAGATGATAAAATGGCTGTCTGCGGCACTATAAACCTAGACTATAGAAGCCTTTACCATCATTTTGAAAATGCCTGCTTTATAGTAGATGAGGGTATCGCAACCGAAATGAGAGAGGACTTTGAGAAGACATTTAGGCAGTGCAGGGAGGTGACAGAAGAATACAGCACAGGTAAAAGATCGGTAATAAGGCTTGGACAGCTCTTCTTGAGGCTTTTTGCATCATTATTGTAGTGAAGGGAAGACCATGGAAAAACATAAGGTCACAAAGATATTTTGGATAATACTTGGCTTTACCTGCTTTGGTATAGGTACGGTGGGAGTTGTAGTTCCCCTCTTACCTTCATTTCCGTTTTATATGTTAACTCTCTTTGCATTTGCAAAAGGCTCGGATAGGCTTCATCAGTGGTTTATGTCAACAGACCTATACAAGAAAAACCTTGAAAGCTTTGTAAAGAAAAAAGGAATGACTGTTAAAACAAAAATAAAAATTATTGTCTGCGTTACCCTGGTAATGGGATTTGGCTTTTTTATGATGAAAAATGTTCCCATTGGCAGGATAGTACTCGCTATAGTGTGGGTCTGCCATGTGGTTTACTTTATATTTGGGGTAAAGAATTATACTGAGGATGAAAATGGGGATGAGAGCCCGAAAAATATAGAGATTGATGGGGATAAAAATGATTAAAAAGAGACTGATAGGACTATTGTCACACGCCGGGAAGCATATTATTTATCATATATTGTTGCAGATTCTGTCGTTAATTGCTCAGATAGTCCTTGTATTTACACTTGCAGGTGTGCTTGAAGACGCTGTAGGAGGTGCACTTGACAGGAATGCTGTTCTTATAGCAATCATTACCTTTGTAGTAGTGTATATAATAAGGGTTACCTGTGAAGAGCTTGAAGTGAGGGAGTCCTACCTTGCAAGCGTAGATGTCAAAAGGATAATAAGGGAGAAAATCTATGACAAGCTCCTTAGGCTTGGTGCAGGTTACAGGGAGAAAGTGTCTACCTCTCAGGTAGTTCAGCTTAGCTCAGAGGGAGTGGAGCAGCTTGAAACCTACTTTGGCAGATATCTCCCACAGTTTGCCTACAGTATGTCAGCACCGCTTATTCTCTTTGTGGTGCTTGCTATCAAGGTAAACTTTGCAGTCAGCCTTGTACTTCTCCTTCTCGTACCACTCATTCCTGTTTCAATAGTGGCGGTTATGAAGATAGCAGGAAGGCTCTTTAAGAAATACTGGGGAGTGTATTCTGAGCTTGGAGATACATTTTTAGAGAATCTCCAGGGACTTACCACCTCCAAAATATATAGGGCAGACGAGAGAAAGGCTGCCGAAATGGATGTGGAGGCATCTCATTTTAGGAAGATAACAATGAAGGTCCTTACCATGCAGCTAATATCGACAACTGTTATGGATATAATGGCTTATGGCGGGACAGCAGTAGGTATGTTAGTCGGAATAGGATATTTTCTTAAGGGAGAGATAAGCCTTGCAGGCATGCTTACTGTGATTCTCCTTGCATCAGAGTTCTTCCTCCCTCTTAGAATACTTGGTTCGTATTTTCATATAGCTATGAATGGAATGTCGGCTTCCGACAAGATATTTGAGCTTCTTGATACCGATGAGGGAGAGAAGGGAAGCGAAGAGTTAGATGAGGGGATTCCTGTAATAAGCCTCTATGATGTGGGCTTTAGGTACGAGGAAGAAAGAAATATACTAAAAAAAGTTAATCTGCTCTTTCCTAAGGGAAGCTTTACATCCATTGTTGGTGAGTCAGGCTGCGGCAAGAGTACGGTTGTAGGTATAATTTCAGGAAGAAATAAGGGCTACACCGGAAGTATAAAGATAGGCAGTAAGGAACTTAGGGAAGTAGATGAGGTAGCACTTCTTAAAAAGGTGACCCTGGTTAAGTCAAATGGCTATATTTTCAAGGGAACTGTTGAAGAAAATCTTAGAATGGCTGACAAGGATGCTACTCCTGAAAGGTTATGGGAGGTCTTAAGAAAGGTAAGACTTGATGGGCTTTTTGAGGAGAGAGACGGACTTGATACAAGGATTAGTGAAAAGGCAGGTAACCTTTCAGGCGGTCAGGCTCAAAGACTGGCACTTGCAAGGGCATTGCTATCTAAGTCTGAGGTAATGATATTTGACGAGGTTACATCAAATATAGATGCTGAAAGCGAAGAGATGATAATGGAGGTTATAAAGAGCCTTGCAGGCAAGAAAACCGTAATTATGATTTCTCACAGACTTTACAATGTAATAGAGTCTGACAATATCTATATGATGGATAAGGGTGAGATAGCTGAAAGCGGTACGCATGAGGAACTGCTTGCAAAGAATGGAAAGTACGCCAAGCTATTTAACTCACAGACTGCCCTTGAAGCCTATGCAAAGAAGAAGGAGCTTAAGCCGAACGTAAGAAAGGCTGTAGTGGCTGATAGTGAAGAAAACGGCGAAGAAATAGAGTATGCAGAGCCAAAGGGAGAAGAGAGAAGAAGCGGACTTGCTATTATGAGCAGGCTTATAGTCCTTATAAAGCCACTTTTGCATATAATGGCTGTTGCTATTTTACTTGGAGTAGCCGGCTATCTCTGTGCCATCTCACTTACCATACTTGGAGCTAAGGCGCTTAGTCTTGCTACAGGAGGCTTCCTTGCCGGTGCTGTGGACTATCTCTCTAAAAATGCGGGAGTTAGCGCGGAAGTAAGTAAGATAATGGCGGCTATGGTGCTTGTGGCTGTATTAAGAGGAGTATTTCACTACATTGAGCAGTACTGCAATCATTTTATAGCATTTAAGCTGCTTGCGGTTATCAGACATAAGATATTTGAGGCACTTAGGAAGCTCTGCCCTGCTAAGCTTGAGGGCAGGGACAAGGGTAATCTCATTTCTATAATAACTACTGATATTGAGCTTTTGGAGGTTTTCTATGCACATACAATATCTCCGATAGCCATTGCAGCCATCGTATCTCTTATAATGACTGTGTTTATAGGCAGTTATTCGGTAGTAGCAGGTGTATTTGCACTCATAGCCTATGTGGTAATAGGTGCCATCATCCCTGTCGTTAACGGCAGAAGGGGAAGTGCCCTTGGAATGAAGTTTAGAAACTCTGTGGGAGAGCTGTCTAGCTTTGTACTTGGGGAGCTTCGTGGTATAGATGAGACTATTCAGTATGGTGCAGGAGAGAAGAAGAAAAAGGCTATTTATAAAAAGTCGGTGCAACTGGCTAAGATACAGGAAGAGCTTGCTGATGCAGAGGGCAGGCAACGTAGCTTTACCAATGGAGCCATACAGTTATTCTCCTATGGAATGTTGTTCTTAACTCTCATTCTCTACAGTAATGGAGTAATAAGTTTTGAAGCTGTGGTGATATCAACTATTGCAATGATGAGTTCCTTCGGCCCTGTAGTAGCGCTTTCATCCCTTTCCAATAATCTGAATCAGACTCTTGCAAGTGGAGAGCGTGTGCTTGCCTTACTTGAGGAAGAGCCTGAGGTTGTTGAGGTTAAAAAGGGCAAGAATGGGGTGACGCTTAAGGAGTTCTCGGGAGCAATGGCAAAGAATGTAGATTTCTCTTATGGAGATAAGATTATCCTTGAAGACTTCACTTTGGAGATAAAGAAGGGCAGGATATTAGGCATACACGGGGCAAGCGGCTCAGGTAAGTCTACCTTCCTTAAGCTGCTTATGAGGTTCTGGGAGACAGATGGAGGAGAGATTCTCATTTCGGGAAAGGATATAAAGCAGATAGTTACTGATGATCTTAGAAAGCTTGAGGGCTATGTGACTCAGGAAACCCACCTTTTCACAGGTACGATAGCTTCGAATATCGCACTTGGTAAGCCTGATGCCACACTTAGTGAAATAAGGGAGGCTGCGAGGGCAGCTTCAATAGATGAGTTTATTTCGGGGCTTCCAAAGGGCTATGATACCTTGGTGGGTGAGCTTGGAGATACACTTTCAAGTGGAGAAAAGCAAAGACTTGGTATAGCGAGGGCATTCCTTTACAATGCGCCTTTCATCCTCTTAGATGAGCCAACCAGCAATCTGGATTCCTTAAATGAGGGAATTATATTGAAGGCTCTAAAGGAAAGGAGCAAGGGCAGAACCATCCTCCTTGTTTCACACAGAGATTCCACTATGAATATTGTGGATGAGATGGTGGAGATGGGGTAAATAATATGGACTAAACCTGATTTAATATAACTATTAAAGAGTAGACCAAGGGTTACGCCCTAAGATAAGGTGTAACCCTTGGTTATAAGATTAATTGTTAAGTGGAATATTGAATATTCATAGCCTGTTTTTGAGCGTATATTTCCTTCAAGTTCTCAATTGCCATCTCTACATCGAGGGTGTGAAAACCTTGCCAGCACTCGTTCATGGTTTTAGCGTCTGCGATTGTATATATCCTCTTGCTTGACTCATTTGTATAATAATGCCAATAACGGTAGCAATAGCCCGTCCAATACATTACCTCATTATCAAAAATGGTACCTGCTTTTTTAAGCCCATTTACCTCGTCACCTAGTTCTTCGAGCATATATTCTTCGCCTGCCCATTGCATTCTGTCGTAAACATCATCAAGACAGGCAGCAACCCTGCTATTCATAAAGGCTTCTATGAAAGAAGGACAGTCATAACCTTTTTTAAGTGCAAGTTCAAAAAGTCTTCCCTGTATATCACAGAGTTGCATTTTTTCGAGTGTAAAATTTTTCATCTCAATTCTCCATATTTAAGATTTCATCAAAAAATCTGCCCTCTCGCCTGTATTTTCTACAGATTTCCTCGGCTAAGCTAACACCTTTTGAACGATTTATTTCGCTTTCTTGCTTTAAGTTTTCACGCTCGCCATCTGTTAAGACTTGGCTGTTAATAATTTCAATTTTATCACAGGCTTTCTTTGTTAAGGCTACATACTGCTCACCGAGCTTTAAGGCTGAGAGGCTGTGAATAAGTGCAATATCAGTGATTATCCCACTGAAAAAGCGGTCTAATACAATAAACATCCTGTCATTTGCAATATAGCCTTTTATTATATCATAGTTTCCACCTAAGTCAGCATACCTGTTGTATAGCGAAGAGCCTTTAATAATGTCCATTTTGCCACGATTATATGCTACAAACAGTGCCCAGTCTAAATCCAGATTCAAATCTAAAATATCAAGACCTGTTAAATCCAGATTTAGGGTATAAAGGCTGGCATTTGGATAATTGCAAA
The DNA here is from genome assembly GCF_057250765.1 of Catonella sp. Classification (NCBI taxonomy): domain Bacteria; kingdom Bacillati; phylum Bacillota; class Clostridia; order Lachnospirales; family Lachnospiraceae; genus Catonella; species Catonella sp. Next base: position 246 of record NZ_DBHIEC010000018.1, on the reverse strand, counting down.
TTAGTGTGAGAGGCTGTGATTTTTCGGTGCCCATATAAAATCCTTTTCCAAAATCGCAGTGTTCTCTGCTTGTTGGTGTAATATTCCCATTAATGCCTGATTTTGAGCCATGATAAAGAGTTATAGACTCATTAATGCGTATAAGCTTTGATGTCTCCATATATAGCCCCCAATTCTTTTATAATGATGTTATATGATGTGGGTGTCAAAAGTATTTGACACCCATTGATACAGGATTGCTACAGC
>NZ_DBHIEC010000017.1:31168-58077 GCF_057250765.1 Catonella sp. | reverse complement strand
AGCTACTACTATAGTCCTTTTACCATTTTCCAAGAGACTTGTGGCTCTTGCCAACTTTGTAATCAAAGAAGGCAGCACAGAAGAAAAGCACGTACTTCTTGATGAGCGTCTCCTTGTGTCCCCAAGTATAGCTATAGGCCAGTGCAAGATTAAGACTGTCTATATGGCAAATCAAGCCAGCAAAGCGTTTCTACAGTCGATAGCCGTCTTTGACAAATATACAGAAGAGGATAAGGACGAGATTAAAGCGGTGGAAAATGAACTGGATGAGCTTGAAGATGAGCTAAACGCTTATCTGATAAAGATATCGGGTACTGATGTCAGCGATACAGACGGTAAGAAGATAAATGGCATGCTTCACAGTATTGTCGACATAGAGAGAATCAGTGACTACGCCATGAGTATGATACTTCTTGCTGAGAATATGGATAAGACAAAGGTCAGCTTTTCAGAAGGCGCAAAGAAAGACATAGACGTGCTTAATAGAGCCGTTTCTGAAATTCTTGTTAATGCTGTGGAGTGTTACACAGGAGAGAACACAAAACTTGCTTCTACTGTGGAGCCACTTAAGAGTATAATAGACAAGCTGATACTTAATATGAGAAACAGACACGTGGCAAGGCTTCGTACAGGTGAATGTTCAGGGGAGCTTGGCGTAGTGCTTACTGACTATATCAATTACTGTGACAGAGTTGCGGGACATTGTTCCAACATCGCTATCAACGTAATCCAGTCCGGCAACATCATATTCAGCGAGCATGATTATCTTAGAGACCTTAGCGAGACTGAAAAGGCTGAGTACGAGAAGAATAGAAACATCTACAAGGAGAGATTTGCCCTTCCTGAATAACTATAAGTCTCAAAAAAGCTACAAAACCTGATTGGGTTCTGTAGCTTTTTTATGTAATACAAATGTCAAATAATTCATATGTAACTTGCCTGCACGAAGGTATTATCTTTTGCCTCTCTCATTCAACACTCTTTAGAGAGGTCGTCATATCTATTTTCTTTAGCATAAAGTACATGGCAAGGTTTACCAAAACCGAGAAACCTATGGTTATGAGGCTGCTTAAAATGTAGCTGTGAAGTCCTATATTCCTGCCAAACATCATAAGGTCTACCTCCACAGTGACTATCACGTATTGGTGGAGGATGGTGCCAAATACAACTCCCGCTATTATACCAAATATGGTCAGGATGATATTCTCCCTGTATACATAGGCAGCCACCTCACCATCATAGAAGCCAAGTACCTTGAGCGTAGCTATTTCCCTCTTTCTCTCCAGTACGTTTATACTGTTAAGGTTGTAGAGTACTACAAAGGCAAGAAGACCTGCTGCTGCAATTAGCACAAAGGTAACAAGGTCTAGTACCTTCAACATATTATCTATCTGTTCTTCAAGCTCATCCACAAAGCTTACTCCCGAACATCCTGAGTACGAGAGAAGCCTGCTTCCAAGGTCTCCTTCATCTACCTTAGACCTGTCAAACTTTATGTTTAAGGTATTGTAATCCGGCTCTTCTTTATATAATTTTTTATAAAGTTTTGGTGACATGAAAAGATAATGAAATACGTAGTTTTCAACTATTTTCTCAATCTTAACAGATACCTTCTTTTTCTCATCCCTTACGATATCTACACTGTCTCCCACCTTTACACCAAGCATCTTGGCTGTTTTCTCGGAAATGTATGCTCCGTCTCCGCTTGGAAAGCTATATTCTACTCCTGTAGTCCTATCTTTAAGAGTGAGAAAGTCCTTTATCTTCTTCGTATCCTCAGGTACAAAGAGATAGGTATTTCTCACCTTGTCTCCGTGAGTGAGGTCTACTGCAAAAAACTCTATCTTAATCTCCTCAGATACTCCCTTATATGAAGCAGCTGCTTTAGCCACCTCCTCCTTTTCTGCCTCAGTAGCCTTTGAATTGAGTGTAATACTTGCATCATAAGTAAATATCTTGATATACTGCTTCTTTGCTATCTCGTTGATAGAGTCTTTGAGTCCGAATCCCACGAGCAAAAGCCCCATACAGCCACCTATGCCGACTACTGTCATTACTAACCTTTTCTTGTATCGTGCAAGGTTTCTGACTGTTGACTTCCTTGTAAAGCTAAGGCCCTTCCAAATGAAGCCTATTCTCTCTAAAAACACCCTCCTGCCTGAGCTTGGTGGCAGAGGACGCATAAGTGAGGACGGATTTTCAAAAAGCTGTGAAAGTGCGGATATCAGGGTGGCAGCCACTGTACTTATTATAGCCGCTATTAGGGCTAAGAACGCCTGCTCATAGTTTATCGGTGTAAAGCAGTAAGGCAGGCCTCTAAACAACGTACCGTAGGACTTGATGATAAGAAGCGGCAAGAACCTCTCACCAAGTGCTACTCCTATAAGGCCTCCACTCACTGTAGCAAGCAGTGCATAGGCTATATATTTCCCCGCTATCGCAGAGCTCCTAAAGCCCAGAGCCTTGAGTATGCCCATACTCATACGGTTTTCATCCACCATTCTAGTCATAGCTGTAAGACTCACAAGGGCTGCAACAAGAAAGAAAATCACAGGAAATACATTGCCGAGGCTGTCCATTCTCTCTGCATTCTGCTTGAAGCTTACATAGCTCTCCATCATATCTCTATCAAGCACATAAAAGTCAGGCTCTTTTATGTCTGCTACATCTCTCCTTGCCTTGGCGAGCTTCTTCCTTCCCTTCTCCAGCTTCTTATTTACTGATGGGAGTTCCTTCTCATATTTCTTTTCTGCCTTTTCTACCTTCTTTTTGTTCTCATTAAGCTTTGCCCTAGCCTTCTCAAGCTTTGCCTTACCATCTGCTAATTTTCTCTCAGAGTCTGCTAACTTCTTCTCAGACTCTCTTATTTCTTTTCTTCCGGATTCAATCTCTTCCTTTTTCTCTTCAAGGGTTTGCCTGCCTTTTGCTATCTCCTCTTTACCGCTTTCTATCTCTGCCTTGGCTTTCGAAAGCTTTTTATCAGACTCTTTAATCTCAGCCCTTCCTGCGTCAAGCTTAACCTTGCTCGCTGCCAATGTCTTTTCACTCTCATCAATAACGGCTTTAGCTGTATCAAGGCTTACTTTGGCAGCCTCAAGCTTCTTCCCCTCTTCCTCAAGCTTAGCCTTAGCCTCAGGTGTAGCAAGTCCTGCCTGCTCCGCCATCTCAAGCTTTGCCTTTGCTTCTGTATAAGCCTTTATCCCTACTTCGTAGGATAAAAGATTCTCGTCATACTTGACTTTACCTAAGCTTAGCTTCTTAATCCCTGCTTCGTACTCTTTTTCACCCTTTGCAAGGTCTGCCTTAGCTTTTAAGAGCTTGACAAGTCCTTCATTGTAGTCTTCTTCACCCTTTTTAAGCTCTTTTTTCTTATCTTCTAATAGTTTTTCGGAAGAAGAAATCTTTTTCTCCCCATCCTTTAATTCTCTCTTTGCCTTTATAAGCTTATCTCTTCCGTCAAGGAGTCTTACTTCAGCATCTTTTAGCTTCTTTTCCTCCTTAGCTAACTTCTCCTCTCCTTCTTTTATCTTTTTCTTAGCATCATCTATCTTCTTTTTAGCATCACTTAGCTTCTTTTCTCCGTTAAGGAGCTTTACTTCTGCCTCTTTTAGCTTCTCCTCTGCTTCAAGCTTGACTTCTTCATATCTTCTGCTGTTTACCTTATCTTCAAGGGACTTAATTCCCTCCTTAATTACCTTTACCTTATCCTCATAAGCCTTTGAATAGGTCATAAGTCCTGTAGTTTCCTTGGCTTTCACATAGGCTTCTGTGTATACGTCTGACTTAAAGTTCTCCTCAGGTATAAGTAAAAATGCGTCAATAGAGCCGTCTCCCACTGAACTTGTTCCCCTGCCTCTTTCGAGGTAATAAGGCAGATGCCCAAATCCTGTTATGGTAAATGTGGTGTTTTTTAAGTCCTTAGACAGGTCAGAATCATCATCTGAAGAAACAGTTATCTTATCTCCTATCTTGTAGTCGGAAAACCAGGATATCTCCGTATCTACAAGGCATTCATCACTCTTATTTGGCAATCTTCCTTCGGTTATATAAGGCTCATTGACACCCTTTGTAAGTCCTATAAGCTTAAGTACTGCTTCCGCCTTTTTGGCACTTAGAACCACATCCTTTGTATGTGCTCCGGTTACGGACTCTACGCCATTTACCTTCCTTATGTCAGCAAGGTCGTCATCTGTAAGCCCTAGTGTACTAAGTACCTTAAAGTCCATAAGTGCAGTGTCGTCATAGTACCTGTCCGCCGATATCCTCATGTCGCTTCCTGATGAGCGCAGCCCGGCAAAAAAGGCTGTTCCAAGCATTACTATAAAAAAAATGGAAATAAAGCGGCCGAAGCCTCTCGCTATTTCCCTAAAAAAATCCACTATTAGTTTATTTTTCATATCTGCCTCGCAGTCTTACCACTCTATGTCATTTACCGAAACAGGGTTATTGTTTATCTCTGACGAGCTGACCCTGCCGTTTTTTATGTGAATTACCTTGTCTGCCATAGGTGTAAGAGCTGTGTTATGTGTAATTACAACTACAGTCATTCCCCTTTCCCTACAGGTATCCTGCAAGAGCTTAAGTATTTCTTTGCCTGTCACATAGTCAAGTGCTCCTGTCGGCTCGTCACAAAGAAGGAGCTTAGGATTCTTTGCCAAAGCCCTTGCTATAGCTACTCTCTGCTGTTCTCCGCCGGAGAGCTCAGCAGGAAAATTGTTCATCCTATGCGCAAGGCCGACCTCCTCAAGCACCACCTTGGCGTCCATAGGCTCTTTACATATCTGCAGTGCCAGCTCTACATTTTCAAGAGCTGTGAGATTTGCCATAAGGTTATAAAACTGAAATACAAAGCCCACATCCTCGCGCCTGTAAGAAATGAGCGCTCTGGGACGGAGTCTGCTTATATCTGTACCATCTACGGTGATGGAGCCTGAGGTAAGTGTATCCATCCCGCCGAGGATGTTAAGAACTGTAGTTTTCCCTGCACCGGAAGGTCCTACTATAATCACAAACTGCCCCTTATCAATGTCAAGAGTAACTCCGTCACAGGCATTTATCGTACTCTCCCCTACTTTATATGTCTTTACTACGTCTTTAAGGGAAATATAACCGGACATGGTGTCTCCTTTCTACCTTCTGCAATAACACTGACCACCGTTTTTCTTCATATCTGATTTGTTGCAATACATATTGGCATCTGCTTCTTTAAGGAGCTGTAACATAGTACAACCCTCTCTTCCACAGGCAGATGAATAGCCGTAAGCAAAGCTTAGGTTCATTCCCGGATTTGCTTCATTAAATTTATTCACATTGCCTTTAATTCGGTCAAATATCCTGTACAGGTTATTATCGCCTGCATCGTAGATTACGGCTGCAAACTCGTCTCCGCCATACCTTCCGATGAAGTCATTGCCTCTTACCGACCTCTTTAGGATGTCGGCAAAGCCCTTAATCAGCATATCTCCGGTAACGTGTCCCAATGTGTCATTTACCTTCTTTAGGCCGTTTAAGTCAAACATAACACAGCATACATTGTCTCCGACAACCTCTGTACCATTAAATACCTCTTCACAACGGCTCTTATTAGGAAGTCCGGTATGCGCATCAATATAGGCTTTTTTGCCCAGGTTCTGTGTCAGGTTCAAAAGGTTTTGCTTATCTGAGAAGTCTAAGATGACAAGACCTGTGATGCCTACAGCTACTGCCGCCAGTATTATCTCAAGTATACCCATTTGTGCAGCAAGGCTTTCTGAATAGTCTTCTGCCGCATATACTGTGGCATTGGCCATATCAAAATACTCTTCACTTTCTTTGATAACCTCATCTGTCAGCTTTTTCTTGTCTTCCCCTTTTGCCTGCTTTAAGTCTAGAATATCTTTGGATAGCTTTTCCCAGTACTGAGTTTGTATAGAAAGCTTCTCTCTAAAGTTTCTCTCTTCTATCTTAGGTATATTTAGTTCTTCACTGCCATTCCACATGCCATCAATTATTTTGTTGATTCTATCAAACAGCTCAGGGTCACTGCGCCCTACAAGTTCAAGCTTAACAATCCTCTGTGTGGCTCCTCTGGCATAGCCTGAGTAATTGATAAGCCTGCCTACCTTTGAAAATCTCTCTATGTAAAAAAGCATGAATAAAATCAAAATGATAAGTACAATCATAAGCGCCTTTTGCACTCTTTGCCTTAAAACATCTCCATTTATCTTCATATGAACCTCACCCAATTTCATTACCTTCATTTTACATCAAAATTACCCTTTTAACAATATATAAGATACAAGTGTCAAAAGTAAAAAATTCGATGCAAGCTTGCTTGCAAAAGAATTTATTATCTTAATTTTTTATTTTGTAATTTGTCACTAATTGTTCACTATTATGGTTTACAATAAGCATATATAAATTTATCGGATGATTATGCATGATTTTAAAGCTAAAAGGCTAATTTCAATATTAAAGATTTTGTGAGGGCGATTATGAACAATGAATTTGATACAAATGAAGGCAATGAGTTAATGGATGTCTTTAGTAAGAAGGAGAAGTCAAAGATTGAAAAGGCTATAAATAAGCTTAGCAACATTGACTTTAACGATATTTCCATAGAGGCTAAGGAGAAGATAATTGAACTTCTAAGGGAAAATACCCTGCCTGCAGAGAGGTTTTTTGCCAATTACCGCTGCGCTATTATGGAGGTAGAAACTAAGTTTAAGGTGCTTAATGAGGAATTTTCCCTGATGTATGACGGTAACCCTATTGAGACCATCAAGTCCAGGATAAAGAGCAATGAGAGTATCCTAAGGAAGGTAATAAGGCGTGAGCTTCCTTTTGATCTTGATGCTCTTGAGGAAAATCTTGATGATATCGCAGGTGTGAGAGTTATCTGCTCCTTTGTGGATGATATCTATAAGCTGGCTGACTGCTTTATGAGGCAGGATGATGTCACCCTTATCAAGATGAAGGACTATATTAAAAATCCTAAGCCTTCAGGCTATCGCAGTCTCCACCTAATAGTTGCTGTGCCTATCTTCCTTGAAAATGAGAAGAAGTCAGTAAAGGTGGAGGTTCAGCTTCGTACCATAGCCATGGACTTCTGGGCTTCTCTTGAACATAAGCTTAGATACAACAAAAAGATAGCTCCAGAGATGCTTGCTGAGCTTTCAAGAGAGCTTAGTGAATGTGCAACTGAAAGTGCAGAGCTTGACTTTAGGATGCAGAATGTAAAAAATACCTTCCTGGGTAAGAGTCTTCCAAGAAGAGCCTAAAAAGGTTCAATCTTGCAACCAATTCTCTAGGTAAGTACAAGGCTGCCGCTTCAAGACAACCAATATCCGTTATAGATGTTTTTCATAGATGACATCTATACTCTGTGAGGTTTTATCTTGTGCGACAGCCTTATTTATCTTTATTCTATATTTTAACTTACAATCTTTACTACCTTCTTCTTACTTTGAGAACATTACCTTTTCAGAGTCAAACATCTTGGTAAGCACCAATACTAAGACTCCTGTGTACACGATATTGGCAGCCACTGCTATAAGTACATCTATGTTTGAATACGAAAATGTAAATATCTTGTTCATGCAGAGAATGCTGTTGTATATCGGTAGTAAGAACATAGTTATCGGAGTTTCACTGTCTCCCTTGCTAAACATAGGCAGGAATGTCATTACCATAATTACCACCATAAGCGGAGATATGAGTGTAGTAGCCTCCTTCACGCTCTTTGCAAATGCTGAGAGCACTGATATCACTGCAACCATAAGAATGGTGGTTGATATGATGATGATGAAAAGGTACGCAAAGTCCTTAGCCCCATAAAATGCTGTATTTACGCCAGATTCCATGCCCTGATACATGGCAGGAAGGGATGCAAATGTACCTACAAAGCTTGAAACACCGGATAAAAAGGCGATTATACTAAGAGCAAGTATTTTGCCAAGGGCAAGTGCCTGCCTGCTCATAGGTGTTACAAGAAGGGTGGCTATGGTTCCTCTTTCCTTTTCTCCCGCTATGGACTCAGGTGCAACCGACATACAGCCTGACCATATGAAGATGATAAGGAGCATAGGAAGCAGGCTTCCAAAAAGCTTTCCAGTCATGTCCTCTTTGTTGGCAAGGTCGTAGCTTGTCTTTTCGTTTGCATTTACATCAAACTTGTTGCTAAGCTCGGTCTCATAGGCATCAAGGATATCGTAAACCTTTTTGTAGGAAGCCTGTGACTCCTCGTTAGCTGAGTTATAGTAAATCTCAACCTGAGGTGCAGCTCCCTCTCCTGTCTTATACTCTGCTACTTCCTTGTCAAAGTTTTCAGGGAAATTTATAGCCAGGTCGATGTCTTTGTCAGCAACCAGCTTTTTACTCTCGCCAATATCTCCCTCAACCTTTTTTACCTCAAACTGACTGCCCTCAAGCCTTGGGCTAATTGACTCAGGCAGGTTCTTTACATAAACCTTAGCCACATAGTTTGCATCCACTCCAAACTGATTTCTCATCATATTTCCCATGAAGGTATACATTATAAATATCATAAGTCCCGGAAGGATGATGGTGGTAAGGACAAGTCTCCTATCCTTAAAAAATCTTGCCATTTCTTTTCTGAAAATTGTATAAATATTATTCTTCACTTCCTACCACCTCCGAATATATATCAAAGAATCTGTCCTCTAAGCTCTTGCCTCCCTTTATCTCCTCAATGCCTCCACAGGCAGTAAGCTTTCCATCTATTATAATGGCTGCCCTGTCGCATATCTTCTCTATGAGGCTGAAAATATGCGAGGATATAACTATGGTCTTTCCTTCCTCTTTAAGCTCTACAAGGTAGTCTACTACAGTCTTTGCGGTGATTACATCGAGGCCGTTGGTAGGCTCGTCAAAGATGATGATTTCAGGATTGTGGACTATGGATATAACAAGGGAGAGCTTCTGCTTCATACCCTGTGAGAGGTCACCCACCTTTACCTCCGCGAACTTATCTATGCCAAATTTGCTAAAAAGCTTAGCCTTTCTCTCCTCTCTCTCCTTTGTTTCAACTCCGTGTAAATCAGAGAAAAAGTCAAAGAGATAGTTAGGTGTAAAGAAGTCCTCTATCTTTAACTCACTTGTAAGAAAGCCTATAGTCTCTCTTACTCCAAAGGGATTCTTTACTATGCTTTCACCATTTAGGATTGCATCTCCCGAGTCAGGCTTGATGAGGGTTGCAAGCATCCTCAGTGTGGTGGTCTTTCCTGCTCCATTTGGCCCCAAAAGTCCAAATATTTCACCTTTATTTACTGAAAATGAAATATCATCTACTGCCACCTTGACATTTTTCTTAGTCTTTTCAATCTTTTTTTGTTTGGCAGAGAGCTTGAAGGTCTTTCTCAGGTTGATAATCTTGATTATTTCTTCCATTACCGGCTTCTCCTTTCTGATAACGCCAAATTTTACCACATAAACCCAGAAAATTTCAAGCCCTAGTTTTCAAACTGGCTGTTGTAGAGGTCTGCATAGAAGCCTCTCTTTTCCATAAGTTCAGCGTGGTTTCCACTTTCTATAATGTCTCCATCCTTCATTACAAGGATGAGGTCGGCATTCTTGATAGTGGAAAGCCTGTGAGCAATAATGAAGGAAGTCCTGCCCACCATAAGCCTGTCCATGGCTCTTTGTATCTCTTCTTCCGTTCTTGTATCCACAGAACTTGTAGCCTCATCGAGGATGAGCATAGGAGCATTTTCAACCATTGCCCTTGCAATTGTAAGCAGCTGCTTCTGTCCTGCCGAGAGACTCACATTCTCATTAAGTATGGTTTCATAGCCCTCAGGCAGGGTTTTCACATAGCGGTGGAGTCCTACCGCCTTTGCCGCCTCCCTCACTTCCTCATCTGTCGCCTCTGTCTTGGCATATTTTATATTGTCCTTAATGCTTCCCTCAAAGAGCCAAGTATCCTGAAGCACCATACAGAAAGCCTCGTGCACTCCCGACCTCTTGAGCCCACTTATAGGCGTGCCGTCTATAATGATTTCACCCTCATTAAGCTCATAAAACTTCATAAGGAGGTTAATAAGTGTGGTCTTACCCGCACCTGTAGGCCCTACTATAGCTATCTTTTCACCTGATTTCACATCGGCAGAAAAGTTCTTTATTATTATTTTGTCAGGGTTGTAGCCAAACTTAACATTCTTAAAGCTTACATTTCCCTTTATATAATCGATATGGTCTTTTTTACCCTCCTCTTTGTCCATTTCAGTCTCTAAGAGGAAGCCAAATACTCTCTCACTTGCGGCTGCTGTGGACTGAAGACTTGTTCCAGCTTGGGCAAACTGTGAAAGTGGCTGGGTAAACAGTCTGATATAGAGCATAAATGCCACTATATCGCCTATATTGGCCATACTCTTCATAGTAAGTATCGCTCCTGCCACACAGACAGCCACGTAGCCAAGGTTTCCTACAAAGCCCATAAGAGGCATCATCATACCTGATAAGAACTGACTCTTCCACGCTGATGTATAAAGCTTCTCATTCATTCTATCAAATGCCTGCTTGGTCTTTGCCTCGTTGTTAAATGCTTTGACAATGAGGTGTCCTGTATAGGTTTCTTCTACATGTCCATTGACAAGTCCAAGCTCCTCCTGCTGCATGGCAAAGTATTTCTGGGATTTGCCCATAATTACCATCATAAGAACAAAGCCTACTATGGTAGAAAGTATGCCAACTACTGTCATTATCCAGTTGGTTATAAACATCATAATAAGACTTCCAAAGAACATAGTTATTGCCCCCACAAGGCTTGCCATGCTCTGGTTCATTGTCTGTCCTATGGTGTCTACATCATTGGTAATTCTTGAAAGTATGTCACCTATACTAGTTTTATCAAAGTACGATAGAGGAAGTCTGTTTATCTTCTTTGAAATGTCACTCCTAAGGCTCTTTGAAGTCTTTTGGGTCACATCAGCCATTATTATACCCTGAAGCAGGTTAAGTATGGCTCCTGCGCCGTACATAATGGCAAGGGTTAGAGCTATCTTAAACACAGCCTCTTTGTCTATCCATGTCATCACTCCTTCTGTAATAAGGTTGGTGATTTTCTTCATTTTATCCGGCCCTATTACATTTAATATTGTGCCTGCTGTCGAGAAAATGATGGCTATTATGATGGCAGGCATATATCGTTTTATATAGTTAAAAAGGTCTTTAACTGCCTTTTTAAAGTCTTTTGCCTTTTCTCCGGGCATCATCCCAGGTCCCGGACCAGGTCCCATTCTTCTATTCTTTCTCTCTGCCATTACAATTCCTCCTCTGAAAGCTGCGACATAGCGATTTCCTTGTATATAGGACAGGACTTAAGCAGTTCTTTATGTTTTCCCTGTCCTACAATCCGTCCTTCCTCTAACACAATAATAAGGTCAGCTTCCATAATCGTACCTATTCTCTGAGCCACTATTAGGCTGGTACTTCCCTTACTTCTCTCCCTTAGTTCCTTTCTTAGTATCTTATCTGTACGGTAATCAAGGGCAGAGAAAGAATCGTCAAAGATGAGGATTTCAGGCCTGTTATAAAGGCTTCTTGCTACGGAAAGTCTTTGCTTTTGTCCGCCTGATACATTGACAGCTCCTTGAGATATCTTTGACTTCACATTGTCGGTAAGTTTCTCCACAAACTCCTTGGCTTGTGAGATTTCTAGGGCTTCGTTTAGTCTTTCACTGTCAGGAATATCTGCTCCATAGCTTACATTTTCTTCTATTGTTCCACTAAAGAGAATAGCTTTTTGAGGTGCATAGCCTATCTTTTTCCTAAGTTCTGAGAGCTTGTATTTCTTTACATTGACACCGTCTACAAGGACCTCTCCACCTGTAACATCATAAAATCTTGGAATAAGGTTAATTAGGGTGGTCTTGCCACTTCCTGTAGCACCTATGAAGGCAACCATTTCTCCCTTATTTGCCTTGAAGTTTATATCACTTATTATATCATCTGCGGCATCAGGGTAGTGGAAGGATACATTTCTAAATTCTACAGTGCCTGTCTCTGAGGTATTCTCGCAGCCTTCTCCGTCCATTATCCTATTCTTTGTATCAAGAACTTCATTTATTCTTTTACTTGAAACAATGGCTCTAGGCAAGATTATGAAGGTGAAGGTAAGCATCATAAATGACATGATTACCTGCATAGCGTAGGAGGAGAACACTATCATATCTGAAAACAGGGTTATTTTATCCTGAAGGGCAGCCTTATCTATGAGATAAACTCCTATCCAGTATATAGAAAGGGTGAGTCCTGAGCTTATAAGAGTCATTGCAGGCGACATTAATGCCATTATTTTCTGGTTAAAGAGGTTCACAGATGTAAGCTCTTCATTTGCCTCTTCAAACTTGTCTTCTTGGTACTTTTCTGCATTGTATGCACGAACCACTCTTACACCGCTTAAGTTTTCTCTTGCAACCCTGTTAATATTATCTGTAAGAGTCTGCATCTTCTGAAAGCCAGGAACAACCAGTACAAAGACAATGGCTATAAGAACCAGCAAAAATGCAACAGCTACTCCTGTCGCTGCCGACCACATTAAGTTCTTGTTAATTATCTTGGATATAGCCCAGACAGCCATTATAGGCGCTCTCACACTTGCCTGCAAACCAATGGCTATTACCATCTGTACCTGTGATATGTCATTGGTGGAGCGGGTAATGAGGCTTGCGGTAGAGAATTTACCCATTTCTTCCATGGAGAATGAGATAACCTTGTCATACACCGCTTCTCTAAGCCTTTTTGATAGTCCTGCTGCCACCTGTGCCACAAAATATCCCACCACAAACATGGCTGCCATACTTAAGAGGGCACAGGCAAGCATCTTCATGCCTGCCCACACAACAGAGCTAAGTGCACTGTCCGGTGTCTGTATAAGCCTTGTTATCTCTGCCATATAGTCTGGAAGCCTAAGGTCAAGCCACACCTGAAATACGATGAAGCAAAGGCTGATACAGACAAAGAGCCAATCCTTCTTCCTTAGATACCTAAATAATTTAATCATTTCATTTCCTCCAGGTTAAGGGTTTTGTTTACTCTAAAATAAATGTTATACTATTGTACACCATTATTTTTTGATTTGTCACGATTAATTTTTTACTTATCTTATCAAATTATCATATATTTCTCATTTTTTGATTTTCCCAAAAAAAAGACAGCCTTTAAGACTGTCCTTGTACTTAAAAATTACTAGGTGTATACCTTACTGTAATAATGTGAACTTCATTTTTCATTTTAACAACGCGATAAATAATAGTGTAGTTCTTATAAAAAATCTGCCGATACCCTTGATTTGCGTAGGCTCCAATACGCCTTATTGCACCACGTTCCGGCTGCTCTTCTAAACTAAAAATAGACTTCTCCAATCCCTCAACTATTTCCATTGCTGTTGATGGTTCCAAAAGTTCTTCAGCAATATATTTGTAAATCAGCTCCAAATCCTGATATGCTCTCGAATAGATTTTAACAGAGTATTTATTCAAAATATTTTCTCCTTAATGAACTTAGAGCTTCTCTCGCATCAATTAGCACTCCACCTTCAGCAAATTCTTTCTCAGCTTCACTTATCGCATTGTCTGCCTGTGATGTTTCAAGCATTGCATCATATGTTTCAATACTCATAACCACCAAATCACCATATCCATTCTTGGTTATAAAAACAGGCTCATTTTTTTTATGACAAATTTCTGAGATTGCTGTGGTATCTCTCAAATCTGTTATTGGTCTTATTTGTGGCATAGCTCTCTCCTTTTTTTGTATGCTATTATAGCATAATTATGTACAAAATGTCAATGACTATCCTCCCACAGCCTCACTCCGGTCTTTAGCCTGTTAAGCCCATCTATGAGGTTCTTTTTGGTGCAGGCTATATTCATCCTAACAAAGCCCTGACCTGATTTACCATATTCCCTGCCATCTGTAAGATAAAGCCCCGTAGTAAGCCTAAGCTCCTTGGCAAAGCCCTTGCCTTCGTTTTTAAGTCCTCTTACATCCAGCCAGAATAAATAAGTTGCTTCCTTTTCCACTACCTTTATTTCAGGGATTTCCTTAGCTATAAAGTCTAGTACCATCTTCCTGCTGTCATCGAGGTATTCATTAAGGCTGTCAAGCCATTCTCCTCCACCCGTATAGGCTGCAATAGCCGCATCTATAGCAAATGCATTAGGCTCAGCCACCTCATCCGTATTAAGCCCTCTGTTTACCTTGTTTCTAAGAATCTCATTTGGCACAGACACCGCTGCTGTATGAAGGCCTGCTATATTAAAGGCTTTACCGGGACTTAGGCAGGTTACGCTTATCTCTCTTGCAGTCTCAGACACACTTGCAAATGGTACATACTTCTTCTTGTTTACTGTAAGGTCGCAATGAACCTCATCAGATATTACAGTTACACCGTATTTCTTACACAGTTCTGCTACCCTTATAAGCTCATCCCTAGTCCATATCCTTCCCCCCGGATTCTGTGGATTGCAGAGTATCATCAGAGTAGTCTGGGGGTCAGAAAGGTCTTTTTCAAGCTGCACAAAGTCCATCTCATAGCGGTTACCCTTAAGCACCAAGGGGCTTTCAAGTGCAACCCTTCCGTTGTTAAGTATGGAGTTAAAAAATATGTTGTAGACTGGAGTCTGGATAAGTACCTTCTCTGCAGGAGTAGTTAGCTTTCTTACAAGGCTTGATATAGCAGGGACTACTCCTGTAGTATAAATTAGCCACTCCTTTTCCATAGTGAAATTATGTCTTTCTTTCCACCAACCAATGTAGGCCTCATACCATTCATCCGTTATCCCTGAATAGCCGAATACTCCATGCTTAACCCTGGCTTCAAGTGCCTTTCTTATTGCTGGCGCAGCCTCAAAGTCCATATCTGCCACCCACATAGGGAGTTCATTTTCTTCTACCTTCCACTTCTCAGCGTTGGTATTTCTCCTATCTATTTCTTTATCAAAGTTAAATGACTTTTCAATATGCATATTTACCCCCTTCTCCTAAGTTCGGTCTCCCTTCCTTCTCCTGAAATAAGCTCAACCTCTGCTAGAGTTACAGGCTTTGGAGCCTCTCCTTCAACTATAATCTTAGTGTCGGAAGGATTAATCTTATCTCCGTCCATTATAAGAGTTCCTATCTCCTTAGCCTTTATAATTCCTCCTTTTGGATTGAAGACACTGTCAATCTTCCCTGTGATTTCTACGTCTACAGTGGAATATTCAAAGGCAAGAGCTGTATTGACAAGCTTGCAGTTCTTCATAACGAGGTTTTCTATATAACAAAATCCCTGTAAGCTCTCTACTGTACAGTTAATTAGCGTTATATTCTTAGAATTCCAGCCAAAATACTCTCCGACTATAAATGAATCATAGATTACCACATCTTCAGTATTCCAGAAGCTGTCCTTTGAGAGCAGCCTGCAATTATGTACCTCTATATTTTTACCACCGTCAAAGCAATAATTGCCATATAGATTCATCCCGTCAAGGTAGACATTTTCACTGTTTAAACCAAAATAAGCACCCTTTGCCACTACATTTTCAAGCCTAATATTCTTACACATCCAAAAGGTTTC
The DNA here is from genome assembly GCF_057250765.1 of Catonella sp. Lineage (NCBI taxonomy): Bacteria > Bacillati > Bacillota > Clostridia > Lachnospirales > Lachnospiraceae > Catonella > Catonella sp. The sequence continues at coordinate 42,521 of NZ_DBHIEC010000017.1, read as the reverse complement.
ATTCGCATTCGGAATGGATACATTCTTTAAGTTTACACCATCACATCTACGAAATTCCTTTGGTGCTTCAATCATAGTATCCTCTATATTGATGTTTTTACCATACCAAATTCCGGACCTTGCCATCTCAAAAAATGTGGAGTCCTTCACCTTCACATCCTTAGCATACCAAAGCGGATACTTCCACTTAAACATTGTGTTTACAGCATTTATATTTTCACCATGTTTTAGTGGGGATTCTCCATCTGCAAATATAGTGCTGTCTATATCAAGATCTTTACCATGGAATAGTGCACGTTCTCCCGTGAGAAGCTCATTACTTATCTTATTCATTTATCCACCTTTCTTATGGTTGTTTATTTATCTTCATTTAAATAGTATGCAATAAAATTTTGAATAAGTAAATAGGCTGAAAGAATTTTTATCTACATGTCTGTCACCTGTGAATTCCCTTTTTGCAAAAAAAACCTCTCAGGTGTAATCCCTGAAAGGCCCTTGTTGGTTTATTTGTCTGTATATACGCTTGTATAGACATTCTTATATACCTTATACTTGCCAAATACTTTTCTCTCTTTTGTTTCGAAGTTAATCATATCAAGATAGCAGGTAGCATCTGTGGTGTCTGTTAAGCCGGCTTTTAGGTAAATACTTCTGCTCACATAGTTAATAGGTGCTCCTTGTGCATCGTAAAATACAATGAACACATTGCCGCTCGCAGGAATCTTACCTGTGTTCTTTGAGTTAACGGAAACAACTACCTGTTCCTCCGTCTGTGACTTGATACTATCTTTTACCTTAAGTTTCTTCTCTGCGTTGGTATAAGTATAAGCCGGTGACCTTGATATCCTTACCATCTGCATGCTCGTCTTTGTAACATCAGGGTCAAATGCACTGGCATTAAATACTATCTTTGCATAACTCTTTTTATTTGGCATGAGTGAATATACAGATGCCACTTCCGACAAATACTCAGTACCATCTGTACCCTTTAGAGAATATTTGAATTTGCCATCTTGAAATATTGCATCAGTCTTATTGGTAACTTCTACAAGGATTTCTCCCTTGCCAATCCTATAATATTTGTATTCAAATTTTGACTTCTTAACAGTTACATTGATTACTATTGTACCGGTCTGTGTTACGTAGGTTATCTTAGCTTTTCCTGCCTTTTTGGCTTCAAAAACAACCTTCTTATTATTGTTTTTTCCCTTTGATGTCTTAACTACCGAATTGTTGGTATTTTTAATGCTTTTAACTTGCGAGAAGTCTGTTGACTCATAGGCTTCACCAACGTACATAACTACTGTCTGAACTCTTCCTGTTCTTGCGGCACTGGCAATTATGGGTGATACTGTAGTCCCTGCAATTACAAATACCAAAATGAAAAGCAACAAGTTTTTTGATAGATTTTTCATAAGTGTCCTCCGTTTGTTTAATTTTATCACAAATATAATTATATCCAATTTCATAAATTTATCAACTTGTCATTACCTGATGAAGGTCTAATATACCTATTTTATTCTTTGTATTTTAGTGCTTGTTTAGATGCTTAACTACATACGACGAATTATTTTACAATAGAAAGGTCCTTTGCGTTTCCGCAAAGGACCTTCCCCTTGTGTATGTGGAAAATATCTACACAACAATGTTCATCAGGCTGCATCTGTTTGCTTTCTGCTTAGGATTATTCGTTCTCTTTCTTCTTAAACATCATCAAGCCTGCTAAGAGAAGCAGTACGCAACCATTTGCATAGAATACCATATCATCGGCACTTCCTGTATTAGGAAGTCCCTTAGGTGGATTATCATCACCAACCTCAATGTTAGGATTCTTGCCCTTTGGCTTCTTACTCTTTACCACTGAACCCTTTGGTGTATCTCCATCATCTACTATAACAACGTCTCCAGGATTATTAGGTTTCTTTGGATCTGGTGTGCTTACAGCAGGACGAGTTGGAACTCCTTTTGGTGTTGGGTCCGGTTCTACAGGTACCTGTGGTTCAAATGGGTTCGGATTCTGTGGATCCTGTGGAATCTGAGGATCAGGGAAGACTGGTGTAGGTGGTATTACAGGGATGTCAGGTGTATATGGCTTCTCTTTGTTGAGAATCACGAATCCATCCTGAGTATTTCCTGTTATTGTCTTAGTATATCCGCTTATGTCTTCTTCATCTACACTGTAATCTATTACCTTACCTGTTTCATCATACTTAGGAAGTGCGAACTCTGTAGTCCAGGTAGTAGCATCTCCTGAAGCAACAGCTGCCTTTGTTACAACTCTGGTTGCAACAACCTTATCGCCATCCTTGATGTTAAGTGTAATGAATGCTCCTACAGATCCATCCCACTTCTTTGTTACCTTAACAATTCCGTTCTCTGAGTTGGTAATTGTGATGTTGCCATCATTGTTGTCAATTACCTGCTTTGTATAGTTAGCTACATCCTGCTCATCCACGGTATACTTAATCTCGTGTCCAAGTCCGTCATACTTAGGATATGTGCCAAATGCAACTTCCCAGGTGTTAGTTGTGCCAGCCTTAATAGCTGATGCTGTCACTGTCTTTGTCTCAAGAACTGTATCACCACGCTTGAGGGAAACAGTAATCTCATCGCCTACCTTACCATACCACTTCTTTGTTACCTTGTATGATACCATCTCTGTGTTGGTAATCGTTACACCACCACACTCAACATCGCCTATTGTCTTGCCATAGTTAGGTATGTTTTCTTCATCAACACTGTAGGTAATCTTTCTACCGTTAGAGTCGAATCTGTCAAGCTCAACAGGTATTTCCCATACAATTATGTTCTGGTTATCAAAGAGATACTTTCTGGTAATGTCAGCGTCTGTCTTATAAACAGTTCTAACATAGAGTTCTTTTCCGGTCTCAGCATCTTTAATGCGGATGGTAATCTTATCGCCTTCTGCACCTACCCACTTCTTAATAACCTTGAAGTGTTCGCATCCGGTCTCAGTATTGGTAACTGTGAAACCAAGGTTCTGATCACCTTCTACTGTTGTGGTATATCCGGATATAGCAGCCTCTGTTACTGTATACACAATCTCTTCTCCGGCTACATTGTACTTAGGTAACTCATCAAATGTCATCTCCCAAGTATTAAGATCGCCGTTCTTAATTGCGGAAGCAGTTACTGTCTTTGTTGCATAAGGGATGTCACCATTCAGTACAGATACGGTTATCTCGCCTGCAACCTTGCCAAGCCACCTCTTGTCTACTCTGATCTTAATCTTTTCGTCATTTGGCTTCTCAGTATTGGTAATTACGAAACCTTCAGTCTGATTTCCGCTTATCTCAGTTGTGTAGCCTTCTACTTCAGCCTCTACAACTGTATAAACTATTTCGTTATGGTCAGCATCATACTTAGGTGCTTCAAATTCTAACTCCCAAGTATTAGGATCGCCGTTTACTGCCGCTGATGCATCTACTGTCTTAACCTGAACAACCTGTGTGCCATTCATTAAGGATACGGTGATCTTCTCACCTACCTTACCAAGCCACTTCTTGTCTACCTTAACTTTTACTGTCTCATCATTAGGTGTTGGATTCTCTGAGTTGGTAATTACGAAACCATCATTCTGATTTCCAACTATATCAGTTGTATAACCTACTAATGCAGCCTCTGCAACTGTGTAAGTTATCTCATTACCATCTTTGTCGTACTTAGGTGCTTCAAATGTAATCTCCCAAGTATTCTCATCGCCATCCTTAGCCGCTGATGCATTTACTGTCTTTTCTTCAACAACGCTTGCACCATTCATTAAGTAAACAGTTATCTCATCTGCTACCTTACCAAGCCACTTCTTGTCAACCTTAATGGTTATCTTTTCGTCGTGTGGTGTTGGGTTCTCTGTGTTGGTAATTACGAAACCATCATTCTGATTTCCTGTTATCTCTGTTAGGTATCCGTCTAATGCCTTCTCCATTACAGTGTAAACAATTTCCTTACCATCGGCATCGAACTTAGGTGCTTCAAAAGTGAACTCCCAGTTATTCTGGTCGCCGTCTTTTGCAGCTGATGCATTTACTGTCTGTGCCTGAACAATGTCTGTGCCATTCATTAAGAATACAGTAATCTCTTCGCTTACCTTACCTACCCACTGCTTGTTGACTTTAATTACAACCTTCTCGTCATTAGGAGTTGGGTTCTCTTTGTTGATAATTGTGAAGCTTCCGTCGTTGTTATTGATTATCTGCTTCTCGTAGTTAGCAACATCCTGCTCATCCACGGTGTACTTAATTTCGTGTCCAAATTCATCGTACTTAGGAACCGGACTAAATGATACTTCCCAAGTGTCTTCTGTTCCGGCTACGAGAGCTGCTCCAGTTATTGTCTTGGTTTCAAGAACTGTATCACCAAGCTTAAATGAAACTGTAATCTCATCGCCTACCTTACCAATCCATTTCTTAAGAACCTTGTAAGATACAAGCTCTGTATTGGTAATTGTTACGCCAGACTCAGTATCTACTATTGACTTGCAGTAGTTAGGTACGTTTTCCTCATCAACACTGTAGGTGATTACTCTACCTTCAGAATCAAATGCGTCAAGTTCAACAGGTACTTCCCAAACTGTTACGTTAGGGTTTGCTGGGTCTGTAATTCTCTTGAGGTCAGCATCTGTCTTGTAAATAGTTCTTACGTAGAGCTCTTCTCCTGAATTAGCGTCTTTAATGCGAACAGTAATCTTATCGCCTTCAGCACCAATCCATTTCTTTGTGATCTTGAAGATCTTCTTGCCGCTCTCTGTATTGGTAATTGTGAAGCCATCTTTCTGGTTTCCACTTACCTTTGCTGTATAGCCAGCTATTGCTGACTCTGTTACTGTATAAACAATTTCCTCACCAGCCGCATTGTACTTAGGTGCCTCAAATGAAACTTCCCAGGTATTTGCCTCGCCAGCCTTAGCTGCTGATGCATTTACTGTCTTTGTTGCATAAGGTATGTCGCCGTTCATTAAGGAAAGAGTAATTTCATCAGCAACTTTTCCAAGCCACTTCTTATCTACCTTAATCTTAACTTTTTCAGTGTCTTTATTGAAAACGGTGAAGCCATCATTCTGGTTTCCGCTTACACTTGCCTCATAGCCTGCGATTGCTGACTCTGTTACGGTGTATGCAATCTCATTGCCTGCTGCATCGTACTTAGGTGCTTCAAATGAAACTTCCCAAGTCTTAGCATCGTTAGCCTTTGCTGAAGCTGCATCTACTGTCTTAGATTCAACAACATTAGAGCCATTCATAAGTGAAAGGGTTACCTTTTCAGCTACCTTACCAAGCCACTTCTTATCTACCTTAATCTTAACCTTTTCGTTGCTTGTATTAGTTACTGTAAAGCCTGCTTCCTGATTTCCGCTAACCTCTGCTGTATAGCCTTCAATTGCTGCCTCAGTTACTGTATAAACTACCGCCTTGCCATCCTTGCCGTACTTAGGTGCTTCAAATGAAACTTCCCAAGTCTTAGCATCGTTAGCCTTAGCTGACGTAGCATCTACTGTCTTTGTATCAACAACTGTTTCGCCATTCATTAAGGAAAGGGTTATCTGGTTAGCTGCCTTACCAAGCCACTTCTTGTCTACCTTAATCTTAACCTTTTCGTCGCTTGTGTTAGTAATTGTAAAGCCTGCTTCCTGACTTCCGCTAACCTCTGCTGTATAGCCTGCAATTGCTGCCTCAGTAACTGTATAAGCTACCACTCTGCCATCCTTGCCATACTTAGGTGCTTCAAATGAAACTTCCCAGGTATTAGCATCGTCTGACTTAGCTGACGCTGCATCTACAGTCTTTGTTTCAACAACCTTTGTGCCATCCATTAAGGAAACGGTTATCTGGTTACCTACCTTACCAATCCACTTCTTGTCTACCTTAACCTTTACCTTTTCGGTATTAGTAATAGTAAAGCTTCCGTCGTGATTATCGGTAATTTCTTTGTCGTAGTTAGCTACATTCTCCTCATCAACAGTATAGTTAATAAGGTGTCCGAACGCGTCATACTTTGGAACCGGCTTGAATGTAACTTCCCAAGTATCGTTTGTATTAGCTGTAAGATCCGCACTTGTTACCTTCTTAGTTTCAACAATCTTGTCTCCACTCTTAAGTACAACCGTAATCTCACTGCCTACCTGTCCAACCCACTTCTTAATTGCCTTGTAGGAAATTTCCTCAGTATTTGTAATAACGAAGTTATTTTCGCTGCTTACGATAGTCTTACCGTAGTTAGGAACGTTCTCTTCATCAACACTGTAGGTTATCTTTCTTCCTACTGAGTCAAACTTATCAAGTTCAACAGGTACTTCCCAAACTGTTACATTAGGGTTAGTTGGATCTGTAATTCTTACTAAATCAGCGTCAGTCTTAGTGATAGTTCTTACAAGGAGTTCAGCTCCTGTATCAGCGTCCTTAATGCGAACTGTAATCTTCTCGCCTTCAGCACCGATCCACTTCTTAATAACCTTGAACTTCTCTGTTCCGGACTGGGTATTGGTAATTGTGAAGCCATTATTCTGATCTCCGCTTACCGCTGCCTTATATCCGGATATAGCTGACTCTGTTACTGTATAAGCTATTTCTTCGCCAAGTGCATTGTACTTAGGTGCTTCAAATGTAACTTCCCAAGTCTTGTCATCACCTGACTTAGCTGACGCGGCATCAACTGTCTTGGTTGCATAAGGTATAGAACCGTTCATTAAGGAAATAGTTACCTGATCAGCAACTCCTCCGAGCCACTTCTTATCTACCTTAATCTTAACCTTTTCAGTATCCTTATTGGTAATTGTGAAACCATTATTCTGGTTTCCGCTTACTGCTGCTTCATAGCCTGCGATTGCTGACTCTGTTACTGTGTAAGCTATTTCATTACCTGCTGCGTCATACTTAGGTGCTTCAAATGAAACTTCCCAAGTCTTAGCATCGCCGTTCTTTGCTGACGTAGCATCTACTGTCTTAGATTCAACAACGTTTGTGCCATTCATAAGTGATACGGTTATCTGGTTTGCTACCTTACCAAGCCACTTCTTGTCTACCTTAACCTTAACCTTTTCAGTATTGGTATTGGTAATTGTAAAGCCCGCTTCCTGATTTCCGCTTACTGCTGCTTCATAGCCTGCGATTGCTGACTCTGTTACTGTATAAACAACTGCCTTGCCATCCTTGCCATACTTAGGTGCTTCAAATGAAACTTCCCAAGTATTAGCTTCTCCAGCCTTAGCTGAAGCTACATCTACTGTCTTTGACTCAACAATCTCTGTACCATTCATTAAGGCTACGGTTATCTGGTTAGCTGCCTTACCAAGCCACTTCTTGTCAACCTTAATCTTAACCTTTTCAGTGTCTCTATTGGTAATGGTGAAGCCTTCTGCCTGATTTCCGCTTACCTCTGCTTCATAGCCTGCGATTGCTGACTCTGTTACTGTGTAAACAATTGCCTTGCCATCTTTGCCATACTTAGGTGCTTCGAATGAAACTTTCCAAGTGCTGGCGTCGCCTGACTTAGCTACTGTCTTCTCTTCAACAACCTGTGTACCATTCATTAACTTAATAGTTACACTGTCAGCTACCTTACCAAGCCACTTCTTATCAACTCTAATTACAGTCTTTTCGGTGTTAGTAATAGTGAAGCTTCCGTCGTTGTTGTTTGTTACTTCTTTTTCATAGTTAGCTACATTCTGCTCATCCACTGTGTAGTTAATAAGGTGTCCGAAAGTATCATACTTTGGAACTGGCTTGAATGTAACTTCCCAAGTATCGTTTGTACCAGCCTTGAGATCTGCACTTGTTACCTTCTTAGTTTCAATAATTCTATCTCCACTCTTAAGTACAACTGTAATCTCACTGCCTATCTGTCCAACCCACTTCTTGTCAACCTTGAAGGAAACTTCCTCAGTGTTAGTAATAACGAAGTTATTTTCGCTGCTTACGATAGTCTTGCCGTAGTTAGGAACATTCTCTTCATCAACACTGTAGGTTATCTTTCTACCTACTGAATCGAACTTGTCAAGTTCAACAGGTACTTCCCAAATTGTAACGTTAGGGTTAGCAGGATCTGTAATTCTTACAAGATCAGCGTCAGTCTTAGTGATAGTTCTTACAAGGAGTTCAGCACCTGTATCAGCGTCTTTGATGCGAACTGTAATCTTCTCGCCTTCAGCACCAATCCACTTCTTAATAACCTTGAACTTCTCTGTTCCGGTCTGGGTATTGGTAATTGTGAAACCGTTGTTCTGGTTACCGCTTACGGCTGCCTTATATCCGGAAACTGCTGACTCTGTTACTGTATAAGCTATTTCTTCGCCAAGTGCATTGTACTTAGGTGCTTCAAATGTAACTTCCCAAGTCTTAGCATCGCCGCTCTTTGCTGCTGATGCGTTAATTGTCTTTGTTGCATAAGGTACGTTGCCGTTCATTAAGGAGATAGTTACCTGATCTGCTACTCCTCCAAGCCACTTCTTATCAACCTTTATCTTAACCTTTTCGGTATCCTTGTTGACAATAGTAAATCCTGTAGCCTGATTTCCGCTTACCTTAGCTTCATAGCCTGCGATTGCTGACTCTGTTACTGTGTAAGCTATCTCGTTACCTGCTGCATCATACTTAGGTGCTTCAAATGAAACTTCCCAGGTCTTTGCTTCGCCTGACTTAGCTGACGCCGCATTTACTGTCTTAGATTCAACAACGTTAGCGCCATTCATAAGGGATACGGTTATCTCGTTAGCTACCTTACCAAGCCACTTCTTGTCAACTTTAATCTTAACCTTTTCGTTGTCTCTGTTGGTAATTGTAAAGCCTGTAGCCTGATTTCCGCTTACCTCAGCTGTATAGCCTGCGATTGCTGACTCTGTTACTGTGTAAACTGCTTCCTTACCGTCGTTGCCATACTTAGGTGCTTCAAATTCTACTTCCCAAGTCTTAGCATCGCCGTTCTTAGCAGATGCTGCATCTACTGTCTTAGCCTCAACAACTTCAGTACCATTCATTAAGGATACGGTTATCTGGTTAGCTACCTTACCAAGCCACTTCTTGTCAACCTTAACTTTAACTTTTTCAGTGTCTTTATTGGTAATGGTGAAGCCTTCTGCCTGATTTCCACTTACCTTAGCTTCGTAGCCTGCGATTGCTGACTCTGTTACTGTATAAGCTATTTCTTTTCCTGCTTCATCGTACTTAGCAGCATCAAAAGATACTTCCCAAGTAGTTGCATCGTTTGCCTTAGCTGCTGATGCGTTAACTGTCTTTGACTCAACAACTCTGTTACCGTTCATAAGAGATACGGTTATATGGTTGGCTACCTTACCAAGCCACTTCTTGTCAACCTTAATCTTAACCTTTTCAGTGTCTCTATTGGTGATGGTGAAGCCATCCTTCTGATTTCCGCTTACATTTGACTCGTAACCTGATATTGCTGACTCTTTAACTGTATAAACAATCTCTTCGCCATTAGCGCCGTACTTAGGTGCTTCAAATGTAACTTCCCAAGTCTTAGCATCGCCCTGTTTAGCGGATGTTGCATCTACTGTCTTCTCTTCAACAACTACTGTTCCATTCATTAAGGAAATGGTTATCTGGTTTGCTACCTTACCAAGCCACTTCTTGTCAACCTTAATCTTAACCTTTTCAGTGTCCTTATTGGTAATTGTAAAGCCTGCATCCTGATTTCCACTAACCTCAGCCTTATAGCCTTCAATTGCTGACTCTGTTACTGTATAAACAACTTCATTACCGTCCTTGCCGTACTTAGGTGCTTCAAATGTAACTTCCCAAGTCTTAGCATTTCCGATCTTAGCTGACGTCGCGTCTACTGTCTTAGTATCAACAACCTCAGTACCGTTCATAAGCTTAACGGTAATCTCTGAACCTACCTTACCAAGCCACTTCTTGTCAACTCTGATCTTAACCTTTTCAGTGTCTGTATTGGTAATAACAAATCCATCATTCTGATTTCCGCTAACCTCAGCCTTATAGCCTGCGATTGCTGCTTCTGTTACTGTGTAAACTATAGCGTTGCCGTCTTTGCCATACTTAGGTGCTTCAAATGAAACTTCCCAGGTCTTAGCATCGCCAGACTTAACTACTGTCTTCTCTTCAACAACTTCTGTACCATTCATTAACTTAATGGTTACGCTGCCTGCTACCTTACCAAGCCACTTCTTATCTACTCTAATCTGAGTCTTTTCATTATTGGTAATGGTGAAGCTTCCGTCGTTGTTATTGGTTATTTCTTTTACATAGCCGTCTACATTCTGCTCATCAACAGTATAGTTGATTGTATGTCCTAAGCTATCATACTTTGGAACTGCCTTGAATGTAGCTTCCCATGTGTTGTTTGTTCCAGCCTTTAGATCAGCGCTTGTAAGCTTCTTAGTTTCAAGAACCTTATCTCCGCTCTTAAGGGAAATAACTACCTCGTTACCTACCTTACCAAGCCACTTCTTAGTTACCTTGAAGGAAACTTCTTCTGTGTTGGTAATGGTGAAACCATCATTGCTCTTAACAACTGTCTTACCATAGTTAGGTAATTTCTCTTCGTCAACGCTGTAGGTAATCTTTCTTCCTACAGAATCGAACTTGTCAAGCTCAACAGGTACTTCCCAAATTGTAACGTTAGGGTTAGAAGGATCTGTTATTCTCTTAAGGTCAGCATCTGTCTTAGTGATAGTTCTAACCAAAAGTTCAGCTCCTGTATCAGCATCTTTGATGCGTACAGTAATCTTGTCACCTTCTGCTCCAATCCATCTCTTGATAACCTTGAACTTCTCTGTACCGGTCTGGGTATTGGTAATTGTGAAGCCGTTCTTCTGGTTTCCGCTTACCGCTGCCTTATATCCGGATATAGCTGTCTCAGTTACTGTATAAACAATCTCTTCGCCAAGTGCATTATACTTAGGAGCTTCAAATTCAACTTCCCAAGTCTTAGCATCGCCCTGCTTAGCTGCTGATGCATTAACTGTCTTAGTAGCATAAGGAATTGTACCATTAAGTAATGAAATAGTTACCTGATCTGCTACTCCTCCAAGCCACTTCTTATCAACCTTAATCTTAACCTTTTCGGTATCCTTGTTGATAATTGTAAATCCTATCTTCTGATTTCCGCTTACACTTGTGTCATAGCCTGCTACCGCTGACTCAACTACTGTATAAGTTATCTCATTGCCTTCTGCATCGTACTTGTCTGCTTCAAAAGAAACTTCCCAAGTCTTTGCATCATTAGCCTTAGCTGATGTGGCGTCTACTGTCTTCTCTTCAACAACCTGACTACCGTTCATTAACTTAAGTGTAATCCTGTCGCCTACCTTACCAAGCCACTTCTTGTTAACATTAATCTTAACCTTTTCAGTGTCTCT